>JAMXLI010000292.1 GCA_024281115.1 Terriglobales bacterium
GCTTGTCTTCGCCGGGAATGGAGGTGGGATGGACCTGGATGAACTCGCCGTTGGCGTAAAAGCAGCCTTGCTGGTAGAGGGCGGACTGGGCCGAGCCGGTGCAGACCACGGAGTTGGTGGACTTGCCGAAGATGGCGCCGATGCCGCCGGTGGCCACGATGACCGCGTCAGCAGGGAAGGTGCGCACTTCCATGGTGCGCAGGTCGAGCGCGCAGATGCCGCGGCAGGCGCGCTGGCCATCGAGTACCGCGGAGAGAAATTCCCAGTGCTCGTACTTGCGGACCTTCCCCTCGGCTTCGTGGCGGCGCACCTGCTCGTCGAGAGCGTACAGCAGTTGCTGGCCGGTGGTAGCCCCCGCAAAGGCGGTACGGTTATACAGCGTGCCCCCGAAGCGGCGGAAGTCAAGCAGGCCCTCGGGCGTGCGGTTGAAGGGAACGCCCATACGGTCCAGAAGATCGATGATGCCCGGGGCGGCGTCGCACATCCCCTTAACCGGCGGCTGGTTGGCCAGGAAATCGCCGCCGTAAATCGTGTCGTCAAAGTGCTGCCAGGTGGAGTCGCCCTCGCCCTTCAGGTTCTTGGCGGCATTGATTCCCCCCTGCGCGCACACCGAGTGCGAGCGCTTCACGGGCACAATGGAGAACAGGTCCACCTGTCCGCCCATTTCGGCGATCTTGATGACCGCGGAGAGGCCCGCCAGACCGCCTCCGATCACGATAATCCTGGGATTAGCAGCCATAGTCGTTTGCCCGCTTCAGTGCAGCCAGGCGTTCTCCGTGGCCGGCGGCGGCGCCGGCGGAGTGGTCAGGAAGGCCACCATGCTGGCCGTCCCCACCGTGATGAACACCGCCGCGATCAGGATGCACACCAGGCCAAAGCGGCGGCGCGCCTTGTCACCGACAAAAATTCCCCACTTGGCCGCGAACAGCCAGAGTCCATAAGCGAAGTGCCACGAGGCGGCGATGATGCCCACAAAATAAAATGCCACCGCCCAGGGATGGCGCAATTCGTTCTGCACTTTCCAGAAAGCGGCGGCGGTATTGGTCAGGATGTGGACGCCGTTGAAGCGCATGGACCACACGTGCCAGCCCATGTAGAAGAAAGCGATGGCGCCGGTCCAGCGCTGCGAGGTGTACAGCCAGTTGCCGGTCCAGGGATACTCGCCCAGGTTGGATTCCCCGCGGTACCAGATGTAAAAGCCGTAGAAGGAATGGTAGGCGATGGGCAGCCAGATAAAAAACAGCTCCAGGAAGAAGACGAACGGCAGCCCGCTCAGAAAACGGACGTTCTCGTTGTAGGCGTTGACCCCATTGGTGGAAAACGCGTTGGAGAAAAAGTGCTCAATCAGGAAGGCCCCAATGGGGAAAATACCGCTCAGCGAATGCAGGCGCCGCAACAGGAACGAGCGGCCCTGCCCGGCGCGCAAAGGCGCAACTCCGGAGGGCATTTTAGAAGCGGGGACAGCCGCGGACGTGCTGGCCGATGCCACGAACGACTCCTGCGGACCGAGATGGTGAAGCCAAACTCATCATTATCAATTTCGCAATTGATGGGAGTCAAGGACGCGCGGGCTTTCCCCGCGCGGCGGGTCCCCAGAGGAAGCCCGTCTCAGCCGCTAAACGTATCGTTCCACGACAGGAATTTCTCGAAAGCATGCCCGCGGTGGCTCACGCCGGCCTTCTCCTCCGGCGCGAGTTCGGCAAAGGTCTTGCCCAGCGCGGGCAGGTAGAAAAGCGGATCGTAGCCGAAGCCTTGCGTTCCCCGGGCTTGTGGCAGCACCATTCCCTGGGCCTCCCCGCGAAAGGTGCGGAGAAGCCGGCCCGCGCGCGCGGCCGCAATCACGCAAACGAAGCGGGCGCGCCGGTCGGACTTACCCGCCAGTTCCGCGAGCAGGCGGGCGTTGTTGGCTTCATCGCTGGCATTGCCGGAGTGGGGCCCGGTGGCGGCATAGCGCGCCGAGAGCACGCCGGGCGCGCCGCCGAGCGCGCTCACCTCCAAGCCGGAATCGTCGGCGATCACCAGTTGGCCGGGGGCCAAGCGGCTGTAATGCACGGCCTTCTTGGCGGCATTCTCCTCAAACGTAGCGCCGTCTTCGATCGCCGGGGGCAGCGAGTCAAAGCCGGGAAGCGGCAGCAGTTCAACCCCGTGGCGCCGGGCGGCGCCCGCAAAATCCCGCAGCTTGCCCGGATTGGAAGTGGCCACCACCACCGTGTTCATGCGGCATGATCTTACCTGCAGCGGGCGCGTGCCGCACAAAGGGAGGGACCGCGCGGCGCGTGCATCCGGATAACGCAAGTTCCGGGCGCGAATACGTTCTATCGAGAGCGGACGAAGAGGGTTCCCGGAAGGAGTTCATGACCAAGGTGCATCGCCCTTTGGGAGCACTTGGAAGGCCGGGATTGCTCTAGAATTTATTCGGCGCACGCTTGCGGACAGTTCCGCATCCAAAGAAGAAGGTTCCGAACAGCATGAAAAATCTGTTTCTGGCCATGAGCGTAATGGCGCTGACCGGCGCATGCTGGGCGGCGGCCCTGGGCACCTCCACGCGTTCTGCCATCCCCGGCGACGCCCAGCAGATCATTTCCGTGGATTATCGCGCGCTGCGCAACAATGCTACCGCGCAAGCCCTAAAGAACCAGGTTCTGCCGGAAAACCTGAAGGCTTTCGAAACCTCGTTGCGGGGCGTGGGCATCAACCCGGAGAAGGAACTGGAGCAACTGACGTTCGTTTCGTACCGGACTCCCCGGCAGGGGCTGAAGGTGGTGGGGTTCGCCCAAGGCCAATTCACCCAGTCGCTGGTGCTCCGGAAGCTGCGGCTGCGGAAGGTGAAGCCCGCGACCTACTCCAGCGCGGCCATCTATCCCATGGGCGATGGAATGCAGATGACTTTTCTCGACAGCTCAACGCTGCTGTTCGGCGACGGCAGCGCGGTCCGCGGCGCGGTGGACGCGCGCGACGGCGCCCTGCCCAACCTGGACAGCAATCCCGACATGTCCGACATGCTGGGCGCGGTCGAGTCGGAGCCGGTCTGGAGCCTGCTCGATGCCGTGGGCACGCAGAACATGATGCGCTCGGCCCTGGGCGAAGCTTCCCAACTCGCCGACTATAGCCAGGTGAAGAAGCGGCTGGTGGGATCGCATTACATCATGAACTTCAACAGCGGCGTGGATTTCAACCTGGACGTGCTGACCTCGGATTCCATGATGGCAGCCACGCTCTCCTCGCTGGTGAAGGCGGGCATGCTCTACCGCAAAATGACCGCAACGCCCATTGAGAGGGTGGCGCTCGACAGCCTCACCGTAAGTTCCGACAGTTCGGCGCTGAAGCTGCACTTCCGCACCGACGACAACCGCTTCCAGGCGCTGTTGCACTCCGACCTCTTTGCGGCGGTTTCTCACTAAAAGAATGGCAACGTAAGAAAGGGCGGCTCTGGGCCGCCCTCGGTGTGTCCACTGCCGCGTTCCGCTCAGGCTGCCCGGTCGCGAATGGCGCCGCGCACACGGCTGCGGGCGTCGTTGTCGAAGTTGCTGATGTTGTGGTGTTCGCGACCGTGACGCTCGATCTGCGGCAGAATTTCCTCTTCCGACTTGCCGCTCACCTCCCAGTTGCATTCTTTGTGGCCAAGGTCAGCGCAGCGAAAATGCTTCTGCTTCGACTGCCCGGAGGGGTTCGACGACCTGGTTTCCTGTGCCATGCAAGATCCTCCTAGATTTTTGGGGTTACCAGGTTGGATGTGGGACGCAGCGCGGGCGATGCCCGCCGGGAAAAACTCACTCGCGAGAGGCTAAACGTTCAAGTATTACTTTCACGCCGGCGCTTGGCCCACTGTGACTTAGTGACTTGGCGCGTACGCGCCAGTGCCAGCGCATCTTCCGGAACATCTTCGGTGACGGTGGAACCGGCGGCCACGTACGCATTCCTGCCTACCCGCACCGGAGCGACCAGGGTAGCGTCACTGCCGATGAAGGCGCCGTCCTCGATCACGGTCGTGTGCTTGCGGCTTCCATCGTAGTTGCAGGTGATGGTGCCCGCGCCTACGTTGACTCGCTCACCAATCTCCGCGTCGCCCAGATAGGTAAGGTGGTTGGCCTTGGAAGCTTTGCCCAGGCGCGCCTTCTTGGTCTCCACGAAATTCCCCACGTGCGCACCTTCGCCGATCTCGCTACCGGGACGCAGGTGCGAATACGGTCCCAGCACCGCGCCCGCGGCCACGCGCGCCTGCTCGAGGACGCAGCCGTGGCGCACCACGACCCCGTCGGCGAGTTCGCTGTCGGTGAGGACCGAATAGGAGCGCACACGGCAATCGCTACCTATGCGGGTCTGGCCGAGAATCTGGACGAAGGGCTCGATCACGGTGTCGGGACCGACCTGCACGTCGGCATCAATGACGCACGTCTGGGGCGCGTAAATGGTCACGCCCTCCTCGGCGAGGCGGCGCGCTTTCTCCAGCCGCAGCTCCGCATCCACCTCCGCCAGTTCCCACCGCGTGTTGCAGCCCAGGATCTCGTGCGGATTGCTGGCCGAGAGCGCTACCACCTTTTCTCCGGCGCGCGCCAGCACGCCTGCCATGTCGGTAAGGTAGTACTCGCGGTGCGCATTGTCGGTGGTCAGGCGCGCGATGTGCTCAAACAGAGGCTTTGCCCTGAAGCCGTAAAATCCGGCATTCACTTCCTTGAGCCTGCGTTGCCTGTCGGTGAGGGACTTTTCTTCCGCGATTTGCGCCACCGAGCGGCCGTCACGGCGGTAGAGGATACGGCCATAGCCGCGGGGTTCGTCCAGCACCGCGCTCAGGATAGTCATGGCGGCGCGCTGCTGCAGGTGATACTCGCTCAGACGCTGCAGCGTGGCGGGAGTGATCAGCGGGGCATCCCCGGAGAGGACGAGGACGTGGTCGTAGTGCTGCACGGCGTCGCGGGCGCTCGTCACGGCGTGGCCGGTGCCGCGCTGTTCGCGCTGGTAAATGAAATTTACGCCGGACGCGGCCACTGCCTGGCGCACGCGCTCCGCTTCGTGGCCGATGATGGCGTAAACGTCGCTGGCGGGGAATACCCGGGTGGCGGCATCAATCACGTGCCGCAGCAGCGGCTTGCCGCCCACTTCGTGCAGGACCTTGGGATGTTTGGACTTCAGGCGGGTGCCTTTGCCCGCGGCCATGATCAGCACTGCCATGCGGGGATTCGCTTCCCGCGCCATGCCCGATTGGCCGGACGGTTTCGAGCGAGACATTGCGCTCCATAGTAGCAGGCGTCTTCAACATGGCTGGGTTGCAGAAAAGGGAACTGCGGGGCGCGAGCCGGCGTTGCCGGCCTGAATTCTATTGCACCATCGAGCTGGCGGTTTGCCGGCGTGCCACCGCCATCCTCAGCAGATCGAGCGCCAGACGGTCCGTGGCGTGGCGGGCTACCCCATCCGCCTCTTCCAGGTAGTCGCCGAGGATGGCGCGCACGCCCAGCGCCTCGATGGCGGCGGCATCGGGAACAATCTGCGCTGCGCGCTCGCGGGCATAGTTGGCGGCCACCACTTGCGACACCGGCGTCTGGTTCACCAGCGCACAGTCAAACACCGGCAGGCCGGCGTGCGTGTTCAGCACGCGAATATGATCGGCCGCGGTTAATCCCAGGCTTTCGTTGGCCTCGGTCATCAGATTGCAAACGAAGACTTTGACGGCACGCGAAGCGGCCGCCGCTTCCGGAATGCCGCGCACCAGCAGGTTGGGCACGAGGCTGGTAAACAGCGAGCCGGGTCCGATCGTGATCAGGTCGGCTGCGGCGATGGCCTGCAGCGTTTCCGGCAGCGGCTCGACATCGGGCGGCACCAGGCAGAGTTCGACGATGCGCCCGGAGCTGGCGGTGATGTTGGTTTCTCCACGCACAGTACTGCCGTCCGCCATCACCGCCTCCAGCTGCACATCGGAAATGGTGGAGGGGTAAATGCGCCCCCGCGTGGCCAGGATCTCCGAGGAGAGCTTCACCGCTTCCGCGAAGTCCCCGGTAATGGCGGTGAGCGCGGTCAGGAACAGGTTTCCGAAGCTGTGACCGTCCAGCCCGGTTCCCGCCTGGAAGCGGTGCTGAAACAGGCGGGACAGCAGGGCTTCGTCTTCGGAGAGCGCGGCAATGCAGTTGCGGATATCGCCGGGGGGAAGGATGTTGAAGTCGCGCCGCAAACGCCCGCTGGAACCTCCATCGTCGGTTACGGTGACCACCGCCGCCAGTTCGTCGATGGCGGGGGCGGAGGAACTCTGGGCGGCTGCAGCCTCGGCCAGCACGTACTTCTTTAAACCTTTCAGCAGGGTAGAGAGGCCGGTGCCGCCACCCATGGCGACCACGCGTACGGGGACGGGATTGCCGGGCTGCGGGCCTGAAACTGCCGGCGTGCCCTGCGCCATCGGCTATTCGCCTTCGGAGGGCGCGGAGGGGGCGGCCAGGTCCCCGCTGGTTTCCGGGTAGAGCAGCTCGGTAAAGCGCGGATCCTCAAAAAGGTTCTGAAAATCGGTGTCGTTGCGCGCTTGGAAGCGCAAACTGGCATTCAGCTGAATGGCTTCCGCCAGGTAGCGCAACGCGTCCTCGGGATGGTTGGTCAGGCAGTAAAGCGCAGCCAGGCCGTAGGGCACATAGTCCGCTTTGGGGGCCTGCTTGGCCAGCTTCTCCAGGTGCTCGCGGGCTGCGATGTAGTCGCCCAGGTTCATCAGGGAAATGGCGTAGTCGAAGTGCTCCTCGGGCGTCTTGAAGACGGTGGCGGCGCGCTCAATGTGCTGGTTACAGGTGTTCAGGTGTACGTTGGCGCGATCGCACAGCTCGCGGCTGCCGCTGGCAATCACCTTTTGTAACAACTGGCGCGCTTTTTCATACTTCCGTTCCTGCAGCGCGCGCAATCCGGCTTCGTAGTTCTGGACTGCCTGGAGGAAGCGCGGGTCGTCATTCAGCGGTTTCTTGGGTGTCGGCGCATGCTTCATGTGCAGAATACGTCCCAGATGTCGAGGCTCTAGATCCGGCCGGTTCACGTTGGCGAAAACTCCCGCAACCATGGCCAAGGTTTTTTTCTTCATACCCACGCCAGCCTGCGGCGCCTGCGGCTACCCTGGTGCATTCCGGCGGCCCCGCAGCAGGTTACCATAGACTCACGAGGCTCCATCTGCCGCCGCCCCTGGGGACGGTCAGTTCAGCGCAGCGGAACTCTCCAGGTTAACGCGCTGCCAGTCCCCACGAATAATGGCCTGGCGGATCTGCTTGGCGGTCTTTCCCTTCTTATGTAACGAGTAACTCAGGTACAACTCCTTCAAGCAAGCGCCACAACGGGCGGCATGATCGGATTCGTAGCAGCTATGCAGGCTGTTGTGTCCCATGCGGTCGCAATAGCAGTAACAGGGCTGCTGGTACAAAGTCGCCGGGATACGCGCGGCCAGCGCGTAAGCGTGCGCTACGTAGGGCTGGAACTCCGGCCCCAGCAGTTGTTCCTTGGGCAGGATGGGCGGCAGTTTCTGTCCCTTGCGGGGCGGGGCGGCATTGTAGGCAGGCACGGCGCCGGAAGAGGCATCGTCGGTCCATTGTGCCGACATGGTGAGCGCCACCAGCACGATAAAAGCTGAAGTCAGCAGGCGTTTTCGCATGGCAGGAGTCTCGATCGACACATTCTACTCTGATTCTTTTAGGCAGGCGACGGCCCGCTTTCCCACGGTCCCGGGCCCTCATCGGCCCCTGGAGTTCGAGGTACAATAAAGCTCCTCGGATGCCTGTCGAGGCTGCCAATCGGACCGGGCCACCGGGCGTGCCTCCGCCGGCCGCGCCCCGCGGCTATCGTAGCTTGCGGCTCATGCCGGTGCTTTCCGTGTGGATGCGCGACCTGGTGATCTCGCTCGCCATTTCCGGCTTCATCATCATCTTCCTCTATCAGCCGGTGAAGGTGGAAGGCACGAGCATGATGCCCGGACTCGACGACCAGGAACGCATCTTCATCAATAAATTCGTGTACCGGCTCGAGCCCATCGAGCGGGGCGACATCATCGTCTTCCGCTATCCCCGGGATCCCTCCAAGAGCTACATCAAGCGCGTGATCGGCGTGGCCGGCGATCGCGTGCGTATTGAAGAGGGCCAGGTCTATCTGAATGGCGAGCGGCTGCGCGAAGCCTACGTGCCCTCGCGCTTTGCCGACGATCGCTCCTACCCGGAGGTCGTGGTTCCGGCGCATTCGTTCTTCCTGCTGGGCGATCACCGCACCATGTCGGACGACAGCCGCGACTTCGGTCCTGTGGACGAGCGCTACATCTACGGCAAAGCGGTGTTCGGCTACTGGCCCGTCGGGAAGCTCGGAACACTGCGCTGATGCTCAAGCTCCCCCCGGTTGCATCCCTGGCCATTCCCGCAAGCTGACCTCGCCGCAGCGCGTTCCACAGGCCCAAACCAGCCGTAAGTTCCGATTTGGCCCGCGGGCAGTGAAGACTTCCCAGTCGCTCTTCAATCCCGCCCGAGGTGTCCGAAGCGCTGTGATAGAACTAGCGCGTGCCCGTGTACCTCGGCATCGATGGCGGCGGCACGCAGACCACCTGCGCGGTAGGCAGCGACTCGGAGGAGCTGGCGCGCGCCGTCGGGCCGGGAAGCAATCCGATTCGCGTCGGCGAAGAACGCAGCCGCGCCGCCTTGCTCGGAGTTGTGGAAGAAGCGTGCGCGCAAGCCGGCGTTGCGTCCAGCGGCATTGCCGCGGTGTGCGTTGGGATGGCCGGAGGCGCGCGCGAGCCCATGCGCGACTCCATCCGCCGCGTGATCGGCGAAGTCACGAGCGCGCCTGCGCTGGTGGTGGGAGACAACGACATCGCGTTTGAGGCTGCCTTCGGCGATGCCCCCGGGGTTATCGTCATCGCGGGCACCGGCTCCATCGCCTTTGGGCGCAATGGCGCGGGGGAGGCGGCGCGCGCCGGCGGGTGGGGCTTCTCCATCTCCGACGAAGGCTCGGCGCATTGGATTGGGCGGGCAGCGGTCAGCGCGGCCCTGCATGCCCACGATGCCGGTGAAACGACTCTGCTGGTGAGCAGCATTCTCAATAGCTGGCACCTGGGAACCCGCGATGACGTAGTCCGCTTCGCCAATAGCACGCCACCCCCTGATTTCGCCGAGCTGTTTCCGGCAGTGCTGGGCGCGGCGCAGGAGGGAGACGCACTGGCGCGCGGAATCCTCATGAAGGCCGGGTCGAAGCTGGCCAGCCTCGGCAAGATCGTGATGCGCCGGTTGTGGCCCTCAGAAAAGGCGGGCGTGAAGGTTGCGCTGGGCGGCGGGGTATTTCGCAGCTCTCCTCTGGTGCGACAGGTATTTGCCAATACCGTGCGCTCGGAATTCGCGCACGTAGAAATTCAGGCGCGGGTCCTCGATCCCGTGGCCGGAGCCCTGGCCATGGCGCGGAAAGTCCAACCGGGCCAGACCGCGGCTTCGGGCTAGCGCCCAACTTCTATGGACGACGAACGCGACCCGCAGGATTCCCCCGAAACCCAGGCGGAGGCTCCGGCGAGGTGGTCGGCGGAAGAACTGCGGCGCATGGCCGCCGATCCGGAATTGAGCGACGACATGGCGCTGGCCCTTCTCGCCCACGGCGACTTGCCGCCCGAAGCTCTTGAGGCGCTGGCCCGGAACGCCGGTGCCCGGCGGCAGCGCAAGGTGCTGACCGGCATTGTCGCCCACCCCCACACGCCACGCCACGTCTCGCTGCCCGCCTTGCGCCAGCTATTCACCTTCGAATTGATGCAGGTGGCATTGGCCCCCGCTGTCACGCCAGACCTGAAACGCGCCGTCGAGGACATTCTGATCGGCAAACTGGAGAAGATTCCTCTGGGGGAGCGCCTCACGCTGGCTCGCCGCGCCTCGGGACGGATTGCGGCTGCACTGCTCCACGACATTGATGCCAAGGTGGTCGCGGCCGCGCTCGACAGCCGCTTTCTGACCGAACGCATGCTCACCGCCGAAGTGGCTGAGGCCAAGCCAGGAGAGAGTCTGCTCGATCTGCTCGCCCAGCACACAAAGTGGCGCGAGCGGCCGAATATTCGGCTCGCGCTGCTGCGGAACGGCAACCTCTCGCCCGCGCACGCGCGGGAGCTGGCGCGAGGCTTGCCGGCAGCTGATTTGGAGGAGGTGCTGCGCGCTTCCAGGCTCCCCTATGAAATCCAGCAGGAGCTGCGCCGCAAGCCGTGAGCGCTACGAGGGTAGGGGCTTGGCCGCCGGCTGCCGGTGAACTTCGCCGCCCTCGAAGAAGTGCCGGATGGCGGCGGCTTGGGCGCGGTTCACGACCGCCGACAGGGCGGCGGCGTCGGCTTGTCGCACCGCCTGCACGCTGCCGAAGTGCTGCAACAGGCGGCGGGTGGTGCGCGCCCCCACCCCGGGGATTTCCAGCAGCTCGGTGGCGCGGTCGCGCATCTGCCGGCGCTTGCGGTGAAACGTGACCGCGAAGCGGTGCGCTTCATCCCGAATCTGCTGCACCAGGTGCAATACCGGCGAGTGGTGATCGAGCGCCACAGGCTCGTCTTCTTGCCCGAAGACGTAAATAATCTCCTCGCGCTTGGCGATGGCGGCCAGCGGCTGGTTGATGATGCCCAACCCCTCCAGCGCCTCGGCAGCAGCGTGCAACTGCCCCAGGCCGCCGTCGATGAGCACCAGGCTGGGCAGGGCCTGCTTGCCTTCCTGCACCCGCCGGTAGCGCCGGCTGACCACCTCGCGCATGGCCGCGAAATCGTCTACGCCCTCCACCGTGCGGATGATGAATTTGCGGTAGTCTGACTTCTTCATCGCCCCGTCTTCCCACACCACCATCGAGGCCACCGTTTCCGCGCCCTGGATGTGAGAGATGTCGAAACACTCAATGCGGCGGGGCAGTTCGGCCATGCCCACCGCCTCCCGCAAGCCTTCCTGGATGACCTTGGCCGCGGGCTTCAGCACGCGGAAACGCTGGTCGAACGACTGCTTGGCATTGTTGCCCGCCAGGTCAAGGAGCGAGCGCTTGTCGCCGCGCTGCGGCACGGCGATCTGCACGCGGTGCCCGGATTTTTCAGCCAGCAGTTCCTCCAGCGCTTCGCGGTCCTCGAATTCCACCGGGGAGTAAATGTTGCGGGGCACATACTGGGCGTCAATGTAGAGCTGCTTGAGCAGGGCAGAGAGAAATTCGCCGGGAACGAAGGTGGCAGCCGGGCTCTCCGCCGGCGTTCCCGTTTCCGCTGCCGCTCCCGGAAGCTGGTCCCAGAAGAACTCGCGCCGGTCCAGCACGCGTCCGCCGCGCACGTGGAACAGGTTGACGGCCAGCATTTCGCTCTCGTAGTGATAGCCGAACACGTCGGCATCGTCGCCCCCGGCCGCGGCGATGCGTTGTTTTTCCTGGAACTGCTGCACGGTGGAAACCAGGTCGCGGTACTTGGCAGCCTGCTCGTACATCTGCTGCGCCGCCGCCATTTCCATGCGGGCGCGCAGCGAACGCGAGAGGTCGGTCGGACGTCCCTCCAGGAACATCTTCACGTCCCGCACAGCTTCCTGGTACGCCTCCGGCGTGGTCAGCCCGTGCACGCACGGACCCAGGCAGCGGCGAATGTAAAACTGCAGGCACGGCCGGAGGTGAGCGCGGCTGAGGTCCACGTTGCACGAGGGCACCAGAAAATGGCGGTGGATCAGGTCCACGATGCGGTAAGCCAGGTTGGCGGGAAAGTAGGGTCCGTAATAGGAGCTGCCGTCCTTGCGCAACCGCCGGGTGACGTAGACGCGCGGGTACGGGTCGGCCAGCGTGAGCTTGATGTAGGGGTAGGTTTTGTCGTCGCGCAGCAGAATGTTGAAGCGGGGCTTCTTCTGCTTGATCAGGTTGTTTTCCAGCGCCAGCGCCTCTTTTTCGTTATCGAGAACGATGTAATCGAGATCGGCAGCGCCGCGGACAAGCGAGTCCGTCTTGGCGTCCGCAAGGCGCTCCTCGCTGAAATAGGAGCGCACCCGCGCCCGCAGGTTCTTCGCCTTGCCGACGTAGATCACCTCGCCATCGGCGTTCTTGTACAGGTACACGCCCGGACGGCTGGGAACGGTGCGGATTTTCTCGAGCAGATCCATACGCTACGGGCGGTTGGCGGGCAGGCCGGGAGACCAGGCCCGGCCGATGCTACCAAATACGAACCTTGTAAAAATTCTACGGTCGGCGAGGGGATTGCCGGGCGCCGCCGAAACCGGGTTTCCGGCGGCCGCGCATAGGAATTCCCAAGCTGTTGGAAATACTGTAATTTAGATGCTGCACAGCGGGCTTCGGATTGGCAGGCGAGTTGCACGTACCGAAGCGACACCATTGGTGTTCCGCGAAAGCGAAGGAGCCTCCCTGTATGAACCGAGTTTCTGTGGCAGTTCTGCTGGCCGGCAGCATGGCCCTGACAATTGGCTGCTCCAGCAAGAAAAGCGTCCGCAACGAAATGACGCCCCTCGTCAACAAGACTAACGAACTGGACGACCTGACCGCCAAGAACAGCCGCGATCTGAAGGATGTGGATTCGCGCGTCCAGCAGGGAATCCAGCAGGTAAACAGCAGGACGGCGGAGGTTGACCAGAAGGCGCAAGCCGCTCGCCAGTCCGCCGACCAGGCGCAGCAGGCCGCCGATACCGCCGTCAACCGGGTGACCAGCCTGGAGAACACGGTGGCTAACCTGGACAACTACCGCACCGTCGTCGAAACCTCCGTACACTTCGGCTTCAACAAGGACAACCTGACCTCGAAGGCGAGGAAGGCGCTCGACCAGTTGGCCACCGAAATTCCCAATACCAAGGGCTACATCATTACGGTGGAAGGCGGCGCCGACGCGGTGGGCAGCGAAACCTACAACTATGGGCTCAGCGAACGCCGCGCCGACTCGGTCATTCAGTACCTGGCCTCCAAGCACAGCGTTCCGGCGCGCAAGATCTACCTGGTCGGCTTAGGCAAAGACAAGCCGGTGGCGTCGAATAAGACCGCCAAGGGCCGGGCGGAGAACCGCCGCGTGGACATCCGCCTGATGACCAACACCCAGGGAACGTCCCCGGCGCAGACGACGCCTGCCCCCAGCGCCTCGCTGCAGTCGAACCCGCAGTCCGGCGCCGCTCAACAGTAAGTTTTCCCTCCCTCCCCGGAGGACTTCGCCAACCAGGCCGCCCCGCACATGGGCGGCCTGTTTTTTGCCTCCGAAGCCTTTTTTCGGCCCCCGGCTAGGCGGGCCGCGCAAACGAAAGGGATTTACAATGCACCTATGCGAGCCATGGCGGCTGCGGTGCTTTTCTTGAGCTTAATGGGGGGCGGGTTCGCGCTGGCGCAGCAAACCTCTGATCCCGACCCGTCCTCGTCGGGCGCAAATCAGCCCGGAGCCAATCAGCCCCTGCCGCGGTCATCGCCGCCGCCGCCCAGCGCCAACGAGAGTTCCAGCCGCCAAACCATTATTGACCTGAGCCCGCCCCCTAACGACGCGAAAGACCATCCCGACAGCGCCGTGGATGACGAGGAAGCTGGCAAGTCCGACGTCCAGGAATTTCATCCCTTCGATCCGCACAAGGCGGCCAAGGACGTCGAGGTGGCGGAGTTCTACTTCAAGCGCGGCAACTACCGCGCCGCCGCGGCCCGCTACCGCGAGGCGTTAGATTACAAGCCCAACGATGCCGAAGCCACGATTGGCCTGGCCGAGTCGCTGGAAAAGCTGGGCAACAAGGAAGAAGCCGCGGCCAACTACGCTTCCTACCTGAAAATTTTGCCCAATGGTCCGCGCGCAGAAGACGCGCGCAGGGGCCTGGAGCGCCTCAAACCCAGCCAGGCTGCGGGAAACCGCTGACCCGCGAGCAGGTTATTTTTCCACGTGCAGGAAAGACCCGCTGGAGGCATCCACGGCAATCTTCAACTTGGCATCGTCCGGCCCGGAGCCGTAGTAGACGTGCCAGATCAGCTCGTTGCTGCTTGGCCTCCAATCGAGCATGTAGGTGACGGGTTGGTCCGGGGTCTTCTTCAGTATTCGATCGCCGCCGTGCTTCTGCGCTTCCTCGTACGCCTTATCGGAATCCACTTTCAAGAACGCGATATCGAATGCCTGGGTATTGGTGTTGGAGGGGTTGTAGGTGTCTTCCGTGCCGGGGCTGACGCCCGGGGAGGGCGCGTCCTCGGCCTTGACGCCCGACCAGATATAGGGCTTGATGGAGCGTCGCACCGCGGAGGCAAACTGCGCCCGCCACACGCCGGCTTTGCCGTCGTGGCCGTTTTCCCCCTTGGAAAGCTGCGATTGCAGGCGATAGGGGCGCGCGTCAGGGGCCCAGCCGTGTGCCGCGACGTAAAGTCGCTGGAAGGCCACCCGTCCGGTGGCGGTCTCGTCCTGGTGAGGGGCGGCCGCGGGCGCCGGTTGCGACGCGGTTTCCGACTTGGGCGGTTCGGAAGAGCAGGCGTTCAGCAGCGCGAGCGCCAGGGCGACGGGCAACAGTTTGTTGATCATGGGCGAATCCTGTCCGGCAACTGTGGCGGCGCCGGCGGGGCCTCATTCTAAATCAGGCGCAGACAACGGCTATGAATTTCTATCTGGAGCGCGCCCATAGCGCGCTGGACCACACCCTCACCGGACTCGCCGGGGCGGAATTGACTCGCCGCTCCCAGCCCGGGAAGTGGTGTGTCGCCGAAATCCTGGAGCACCTGGCGCTCACCTACAGCGGCACGGCGAAAGCCATGCAGCGCTGCCTGGAATCAGGCCGGCCCATCGCACGTAAGGACTCGATGCGGGAGTTCATGGCGCGCACGCTGGTGGTGAACTTGGGATACATGCCCTCCGGCCGATCGTCCCCGGAAATGGTCCGGCCCCGAGGCACGCCGCCCGACACCGCGGTCCCGATGCTGCAGGCCGAGTTCGCGCGCATGGAGGATATGATTCTGCAGTGTGTGCGGCGCTTTGGCGCCAAGGTCAAGCTGGCCAACCATCCCATCCTGGGCCCGCTGAATGCCACCGAATGGAGCAAGTTCCACTGGGTCCACACCCGCCATCACATGAAGCAGATTGCCCGGATACGCGGGCAGCGGGAGCTTCAGTCGAGCTCGTAAGCGTGAATCTTGTTGAGCAGCGTCTTGTAGGAAACGCCCAGGCGCTGCGCGGCGTCGGCCTTGTTCCAGCGGCATTCCCGCAGCGTGGTCTCGATGAGGGCGCGTTCCACCCCGCGCGCCGCCCGGGCGGAAACCTGGGGCAGGGTGCCATTCCAGGGACCGCAGGAGGGCTCGCCGGCGGCTCCCGGCGGTGGGACCGCTTGCGGCCGCGGCAGGCGCAGCGCCAGGTCGGCAGCGCGCAACTCGCCGTCATTCAGGATAGCGGCGCGCTCCACCACGTTTTGCAGTTCCCGCACATTGCCCGGCCAGGGATGCGCCAGCAGGGCCTGGCGGGCATCCTCGGCGAAGCGCAGGCGCGGTTTCTTCAGCTCGCGGCGAAAGCGTTCCAGAAAACAGTCGGCCAGCAGGAGCACATCGTCGCCGCGCTCGCGCAGGCTCGGAATCCGAATGGGAAATACCGCCAGGCGGTAGTAGAGATCGCGCCGGAACTCGCCCGCTTCCACGGCCGCCTCCAGATCGCGGTTGGTGGCCGTGAGCACGCGCACGTTAACCGGGAGCGTGGCCCCCCCGCCCAGCCGCTCAATGGTGCGCTCTTCCAGCACGCGCAGCAGCTTGCCCTGCGCGCCCAGCGGCAATTCGCCGATCTCGTCGAGGAAGAGGGTGCCGCCCTGGGCCATCTCGAATTTGCCTAGAGCGCGCGCCTGCGCTCCGGTAAAGGCTCCCTTCTCGTGGCCAAACAGTTCGTTCTCCACCAGAGCTTCCGGCAGAGCGGCGCAGTTCAGCGCCAGGAAAGGCCGCTCCTTGCGCAAGCTCAGCTGGTGGATCGCATGGGCAAAAAGCTCCTTGCCCGTGCCGCTCTCGCCCAGCAGCAGCACGGTGGTGTCGGTGGGGGCGATGCGCTGCATTTCGCGGGCCGCGTCCACCAGCGCCGGGTGTTCGCCGATGATGGGCGGAAACCCGGCGCGCCGCGCGTACTCCTCCTTTAACACCAGGTTTTCGCGCAGGAGTTGCTGGCGCTCGACCGCGCGAGCCAGCAGGTGCTTCAGGTGTTCCAGGTCCAGCGGCTTTTGAATGAAGTCGTAAGCGCCTTCCCGCATGGCGGAGACGGCGTCGGCAATGCTGCCGTAGGCAGTCATGAGCACGATGGGAGTGGCAGCATCCACTTCGAGCGCCGCCCGCAGCACGTCCATGCCGCTGCCCGACGGCAGCTTCAGGTCGGTGAGCACGGCTGAGAAGCGGCTGCGGGAAAGCGCGCCCAAGGCCTCGGTCACGCTGCCCGTGGCCGTGACGGCGTATCCCATGCGGCCGAGCGCGTGCAGGAGCATCTCCCGAAGTTCAGCCTTGTCCTCAACCAGAAGGATGGATTCCATAGATACTTGCGTGCGCGGTTGTCTCTGCGAACCGGAACAACCGGACCGCGCACCGCCTACTCGTAGATTGAAGCCGGCGCGCCCGCCTTGCGGGCCTGCTCCTTCAGATCGTCAAGTTTCTGCTTGGCATCGTCCAGCTGCTTTTGCTTTAGCTCGATGCGGGAGCGGTACTGCTGGTCATCTTGCGACCATTGCTGTTGGTTGCGCAGGCGATTGCCGGCGTCGGCATAGAACGCGGCCGCGCGCAGGCGGTACTCGCGCTGCAACACGTCCAGTTCGCGTTCCATGAGGGAGATATCCTTTTTCTGGGCGGCAAGCTTCTGCTTCCACTCCTCGTTGGTCTTTTCCCGCGCAGCGGCGGCATCTTCGGGCTTGCCATCCTCGGCCTGCGCGGTTTCAGAGTCACTGGAGGAGGCGGCCTTGGCATCTTCGCCAGTGGCCGGCTGGCCGGCATCGGCGGGTTGCGCCGGTTCGGGTTTGCCGGTGACCGAAATCGGCGCGTCGGTGGGCAGATTGTCGTTGGTGTAAACCTTGGCGGCGGGATGCTTCTGGCTGTGCGCGTCGCGCGCCGCCTCGCCGAGCGACTGGGCGAGCAGGGCGGCGGACGCGAGGACCGCGAATCCCAGCAGTGATGCGAACTTTATGGCTGACTTCCTCATACACACGCTCCAGGCCGCGCCCTTGGACGCGGCAGTGATGCCGTTGGGGGAGAAAAACTTTTCAGCCCGCTTCCGCCGCGCGCGCCTGTGGCTGAGTGGGGAAAGACAACGTGAACGTGGTGCCCGCCGCTGTGCTTTCTACCGCCACCGATCCGCCATGCTCGCTGACAATGCGGTGCACCAGCGCCAATCCCAAACCCGTACCCTGCGCCTTGGTCGTGAAAAAAGGAACGAAGATGCGGCCCAGGTCTTCGCGCGGAATGCCCGGCCCGTGATCGGACACCACCACCTGCGCGGCACGCCCATCGGAACGCGCCGCCACATCCACCCGGGCCTGGCCGTTGCCGGCTGCCTCGGCGCTGTTGCGCAACAGGTTGGCAAAAGCCTGCCGCAGCGCCGTGGGGTCGCCCTGCAGCGTGAAACCCGCGGGCACGCACTCCAGGCGAAGATCGAGGGGCGACTCGCGGGCGCAATCTTCCAGCATGGCGCGAAGATCCACCGGCTCGTGACGCAGATCCTGCGGCCGCGCGAACTCCAAGAACCCGGTGACAATGCGGCTGAGATTGGCGGTCTCGGCGACAATTCTTTCGGCGAAACCACCCGCGGTCTGCCCCCGGGTCTCGGCCGTCAGCATTTGCGCATAGCCCGAAATCGTGGCCAGTGAGTTCTTGAACTCATGCGCGATCCCGGCCGACATCTCGCCCAGCGAAGCCAGCTTCTCGCGCACGCGCACCTGCTGCTCCAGGCGCTTGGTTTCGGTCAAATCGCTGATCAGGCAGGCCACGCCCAAGGTTTCCGTGCCGCTGCGCACCGGCGACACCGTGATCCCTAAAACTTTCTGCTCGCCGGAGGGGGCGAGATAGTCCGCCTGCATGCGCCGATAGGTGATGCCCTCGCGCAGCGCGCTCTGCACCACGCCGAGCAGGGTGTCCGGGCCCGAAGCCGGCTCGACGCTCTCATGCAGAAGGGAACGGACGCCGCGAAAAATGTCGCGCGCGTGCAGTCCGGCGGGCGAGGCATAACCCAGGATGAGGCGGGCGGCGGGATTGGCCTGCTGCACCAGTTGCTGGGTGTTGAACAGCAGCACGCCGCTCGAAAGGTTGGCGAGCAGGGCGGCGCTCACATTTTCCGACGCCTTGGCCCGCTCGCTCTCGGCGCGGCGCAGCCCGTTCAGCTCGAGTTCCTGCTGCTTCAGCTTCTGGATGACCGCGTGGTAGGCCTCAAGAGGGAAGATGCCCTCGTCCGCCCGCACCGGGGCGGGCGCTGCCTCCTGCGCGATTTCCTGGCGCAGCCCGCGGATGAACAAAATGCCCACCACCATGGCGAACACCGAGGCCACGAGAACCACCGCCATGCGTACGATCAGCGGGTTGGCCAGCAGCCTCACTGCATCTGCCCCCAATACCAGGTGAGAAGCTGGTTGCCGAAGAAGAAAGCGATCATGGCCATGCCGCCCAGAAACACGCCAAAGGGCATCTCGTAGTGCCGGTACACCGTCTTGGCGGAAAGCCAGGCGCGCCTGCGGGCGCTGGAAAGCGAATCGCCGTTGCGCCGCATGCGCCGCCGCGTGCGCTTCACCCAGACGAGCAGGACTGTTCCCAGTCCGAAAAGCGAGCCCGCCACCGAGGCGGAAAACAGCACGAATACGGTCAGCTTCAGCCCCAAGAATGCGCCGATCATGGCCATCAGCTTTACATCGCCGAATCCCATACCCTCCGCGCCGCGCACGCCCAGGTAGATCTTGCCCGCGCCATAGATGAAGGAAGCCCCCACTACGGCGCCCAGCAGCGCGTCCGCCAGGGAGAGCAGGCGCCAGGAAACGCTGCTGCTCACCGGCAGCGTCACCAGGCCGGGAAGCAGCCGGGCCGCTAGGTCGTTGACCGGGACAAACAGGCTGAATCCCAAACCGAGCAGCAGCCCAGGTAACGTCATGCGGTCGGGCAGCAGCTTGGTTTCGGCGTCGGTGAAGATCAGCCCCAGCAACAGGAAACCGAACACGATGTACTTGAGCGCCGTCAGGGTGAGCCCGAAGCGGGCATAGCAGGCGAGAAACATGGCCGCGGTCAGGAGTTCGACCGCCATGTAGCGCATTGAAATGGGTTGACGGCAGGCCCGGCACCGTCCGCGAAGAAGCAGCCAGCTCAGGACGGGGATGTTGTCGTAAAAACGAATTTTGCCTGCGCAATTCGGACAAGCGGACCCGGGGCGCACCACCGACAGGGCGCGCGGCAGGCGGTAAATGCACACGTTCAGAAAACTGCCGAAGAGCAGGCCAAAGACAAAGATCGCGGATGCAAAAACGGGATCCACCAGGTTATAAGCGCTTCTTTCGCCGAGATTTCGTCCGATTATACGGCGCGGCGGCGGGGGCTCCGGAGGTTACGAAAGGCACGCGGCAAGCGGCGGCGCCCTGCGCGAAGCGGGCGAAGGGACGCCAGTTACATCCGAAGGGGCACTGTTCCTTCCCGAGACTCGCCCGTCACCAACGTAACCGGCTTGCGCTCCCTTTCGATTGACCCTGCCCGGGCAGGGCAACAGAATTCATTTAGGACTGATGGGTTTTGGCGAAGGCCGGCAACTGGTCCGCGCTTCCCCCGCGCTGCGGCCTCGCCCCGGGACATGACGAAATGAACAGCACAGCAAAGCAGCTTGGCCTGCGGGGACGAGTCCGCGTGCCCGCACGGGAAGCGGGCCAGGAAATCGTCGAGTTTGCCTTCACCCTGCCGCTTCTTATGGTCATGATCTTCGCGATCATGTGGGCCTCGCGCGCCTACAACACGTACGAAACCATGGCGCGGGCGGCGCGCGAGGCGGCCCGCTACGCCGCCGCTCCTACCTGCGCGCTGTGCGGCAACGCCTATCCCAGCGACAGCCAGGTGGTGGGCGTGCTGAACAGCTACATGCAGGCCTCGTCCCTGCGGCCGGGGGCCATCAGCAGCTACCAGCCCACCTATGCGGCCTGCAACGGCGTATCGCCCGCCTGCACGACTACCAGCAACGTTACCGTGTGCCGGGGCGTGCCGGTCAGCAACGCCGGCACGCAGCAGTGTGGAACCGCGGTGAGTTTTGCCTATCCCATGCCGCTTTCCATGAACATGGGCGCGGACACCAGCGCCATTATCCACCTGCCCGTGCTGACCATCCGCACCCAGGCGCAGATGGTGCCGGAGCAATGAAGATGAAAACGCAAAACAAGTTCGCAAGGTTGGCGGGCGCGCTGGCCGGAATGTGGAAGTGCGACGCGGCGGCCGAGCTGGCGGAATTTGCTCTGGTCTTGCCGCTGATGGTCGTCATTTTTGTCGGCATCTTCGATTTCGGAACCGCATTCACGCTGCGCGACAAGCTGACCAACGGGGTGCGCGAGGGAGCGCGGCTGGCCATTCGCCAGGGCAACAACGACCTGGACCAGGCGGCGCCCGCATCGGTGCAGGCCATCCGCGACACCGTGGCCAATTACCTGACCAACGCGCGGGTCTCGACCTGCGCCATCGGCACCACTCCCACCAAGGTCGGCGGCAGCAACGGGCTCACCTGGACCTACAGCTCTTCCACGGCAACTCCGGCTTGCAGCAATGTGCTCTTGACGATTGACCGCGCCTACACGGGAAGCCCGACGGTAACGGTTAATGGCGCCACGGCATTCATGACCCGGGTCACGCTGACGTATCCCTACAGCTTCCTTTCATTTCATCGGGCCGTAACGCTGGTCGCGCCGGGCGCAAGCTACGCCGGCACCATCACGCTCACCGCCCAAAGCGTCATGCAGAACCTTTGATGGGCTGGAGATCGGGAGGCAATATGCCGCACATGGGCTCAAGCGAAAAACAGCGGGAGCGGGGGGCTGCGCTGGTGATGGTGGCCGCGGCCATGTTCGTGCTGATGATTCTGGCGGCGGTGGGCGTGGACCTGGCGTCGCTGTACATGGTGCGCAACGAGGCACAGCGGGCGGCGGACGCGGCCGCGCTGGCCGGCGCCAAGATGTTCGTCAGCACGGGATTCACCTCCGGGGCGATTTCGCAAGCGGCGGTGCAGCCGCTGGCGCGGCAGGCGGCGCAGGCAATCGGCGCGCAAAACAAGGTGGGTGGCCAGCCGGCCGCCATCCAGGCCTCCGATGTGACGTTCAATTTCACGCTGCCCAAGGATCCGCGCATTACTGTGGTGGTGCAGCGCAGTTCGGCGCGCGGCAACGCGGTGCCGACATTCTTCGCGCGCGTTTGGGGATGGCTGTCGGCGGACGTGCGGGGAACGGCCACCGCGGAAGCCTATAACTCCTCCGGCGGCAACGGGCCCGTGCCCTGCGTGGGCTGCCTGAAGCCGCTCCTGCTGCCCAACTGCGATCCCATCAACACCTCGCCGGCCAACCCCTCGTGTCCCGGCGGCGCACAGGGATACTTTGTGGATCCCGCCACCCACGACATCGCCCACCCCAGCGTCATTGGGCAGAAGTATCAGTTTCACCAGCAATTGGTCCCCAGCCAGTACGGCGTGCTGGATTTCAGTGGCAGCGGCGGAGCCGGGCTGCGGCAGGATCTCGCCAAGTGCACGATCACGCGCCAGTTTAGCTGCGGAGACAGCGTCCCCTTGCTGACTGGAGCCAAAGTCGGCCCCGCCAGCCAAGGCATCGAGGACATGATCCATGCCAGCGGTTATGGCCTCAATAAAGGCCAGGACAGCATTGATCCCACCACCCCCCCGCCGTTCACCATGAAAGCGGGATCCAACAATCCGGATGTTCTTGCGGGAGCGGTCAGCGCCGGCAGCCCGATTGCCTCCAGCGACTCGGTCGTCGTCGTGCCGCTCTATGACGGCACCAAGCTGAGTCCGGGCGCGGGTAGCGTTACCCTCACTGGATTCATGCAAATCTTCGTGACCCAGGTGAACCACCAGGGCGGCGACGACAACGTGGAAGGCGTGATCTTGAACGTAATGGGCTGCACGCAGAGCCCTCCCAATACGTGCCAGACCGGCGGGCAGCCGGGCACGATTACCCCGCCGCCGGCAGCGCTGATCCCCGTGCGGCTGGTGCAATAGGCCAAGCCGAAGCCGCTCAGCGCCTGGGAAAGCGGAGCAATGCGCCCTCGAGGATTGAGCTGCGTTCGCGCGCGGGAGGCAGCGTGCCGCTCCACGACTCCCGGGCGCGGTTCAGGAGCCGGGTACTGAGCCCGGCGGACACCCATTTTCCCGCTTGTTCCTCATGGGTTTCCACGGAGAAGGCTTCGTCGGGGGAGTGCGCTCCCAGTTTCCATTCGAACAAGGAAGCTTCGAGCCCTTCGCTCAACGTCTCGGTCGGCAGCACCGCCAGTATCCAATCGTGCTGGGCCCGCGCCAGCGGGTCTGCGTCGCGCCGGTCCGCGAGTTGCAGGATTCTGGCGCCATACTCGCGGGCGACCAGCAAAGTATCGTCGCGCGAACCATGGTCCACTACCAGGAACTCGTCGCACGGCCGCAGCGATTCCAAGGTGCGTCCCAGCCCAACGCCATCGTCCTGCGTGTGGATCAGCGCGGTGAGTCTCAACATGCGCTTAGAATCCTACCGTAAGCAGCGGCTGGCCGGACTGGGTGGAGGCGCGGTCCGGCGGACCTTCATAGTGATGAGTGGCGCCGCACAGCAGGATCGCCGGCGAGGATGCCTTCTCAGGCGTGGGCGGCTGCGGCCTTGGCCGCGTGCAACAAGGGAAGCTCGATCACCACCGCGGCCCCGCAGGGTGTCAGGTTCTCCGCGTAGATTTCGCCTCCGTGCTCCTTGACCAGCCCGTAGCAGATGCTCAGCCCGAGGCCGGTGCCCTTGCCGACCGGCTTGGTGGTGAAGAACGGATCGAAGGCGCGGTTCAGGTCAGAGAAGCCGGGACCACTATCCTGGAAACGAATGCACAGCTTCTCGCCGCGAACGCCCACCTCCACCCGCAAACGTTTCTCCGGCACATCGTGCATGGCCTCGATGGCGTTGCTCACCAGGTTGACGAAAATCTGACGCATCTGGGCTTCATCGCCCAGTACGGGTGGCAGCGCGGGCTGCATGGCCATTTCCAGCTCGATGTTGCTCGTGCGTAACCGGTACTCGCATACGGCGAGCGCGTCGCGGGCAATGACGGACATGTCCATGGGCGCCTGGTCGAGGGTGGTGCGGCGGCCGAAGCGCAGCAGCTTGTCAATGATGCCGTGCATGCGCCGGGTGGCCAGGGTGATCTTGTCCAGCTTTTCCCGCGATGCCGCCGCGGGCACTTCGTCGCGCAGCAGCTCGGCATAACCGGCAATGGAGGTCAGCGGATTGTTGAGTTCGTGGGCCGCCCCCGAGACCAGCTTGCCCAGCGCGGCCAGCTTCTCGGAGCGAATCAGTTGTCGCTGCAGCGTCCGGTTCTCCAGCGATACAGCCAGGTCAACCGCCAGCAGTTCGATCTTGGAGAGTTCCTCAGGGGTGACGCGCTGCACATCGCGGGGATCGTCCACCGTGATGGCCCCCAGGTAACGCCCGGAAGGGGGACGCAGGGGAACGAAAATCTCGTCGCCACTCTCCCAGTGCGGGTTGGGCGCATATTCCAGCACGCTGCGTACCGGAGAATACTTGGCCAGCTGCTCGTATTTCAGCAGGAAGGAGTTAGGACCAACCGGCCGCCCCGCCGAACACAAGGCGGCGATGTCGGAATTGGACCAGCGCTGGACTTTCTGCTCAAGCTCCAGGCGCGCAGCCTCGCTGAGCCCGCTGTGGCCGCCCAGCAACAGCCGGCCGTCGTCGTCGTCGAACAGGATCGAGACGCGCTGAAAGTTGCTGTAGCCCGTGATGGCGTCGGCGATTTCGCCGCACACCTGCCTGGGATCGGCCCCCAGCAGCAGCTGCGATGTGATGTGGGCGAAGCGCTGCATCTGCTGGTTCGCCTCGTGCTCGCGGCGGCGCGCTGATTCCAGCGACAGCGACTTGTCTTCCAGCATGGTCAGGATCATCCCAAAAGCCACGAAAAACTTGGGCACATTCCATAGCTCGGGATTCAGGTTGGCGGATGGGAAGAACCGGTCTGCCAAGGCGCCCGCCGGGAACACCGATCCCCAGAACAGGAAGCCTGCCGTCGTGGTGACCACCCCGGGAGACCAGCGGCGGTACATGCGGGCGAAGCCGATGGCCGGCAGCGCGAATCCTGTGGCCAGCAACACCAGCACGGCATGGTCGTAAGCGTGGCGGAAGCACTCGGCGATGGCCCACGAGCCTACTGCAAGTAAAGTAGCCAGCCCAGTCCAGCCGCTGCGTGCCAGCTTCGGCTTGGCTCGAACCACCAGCGTCGCACCGCCAAAGAAGCTGACGCCCAGGCAGACCACGTACAGCCATGGCCTGTCGGCCGAGAAAGACGCCGCCAGCACGATGGCAAAGGCGGGAGCGCCCACCAGGGCGTAGTAGAGCCGGAGCCGGCGGCGATCTTCAACCAACGCCGGGATCATGGACGCCGTGAACACGACGGCCGAGAGAAGCAGCCCGCAGACGTCAATGGCGCCAAAAAGATCCTGCCGCCATTCCGGGCCGTTCTCGAAAGGCTGCGCCACGAAATGAACGAGGATGAATGCCCAGCCGACAATCCAGAGGCCCACGCTGTGCGACATGGCATGTTTGCGCAGCGACACAAAAATGCCGAGCAGTGCGCACAAGACCAGGATGGTCGGTAGCTTGTCCAGAAGCGGCGCCATGCGTTTAAAGGGAAGAGACTTCGCAATGGTAGGGAAGGCGGGGGAGAAGCAACAGAGGACTTCCGTAACCTCTGGTAACCGCCGAGTAAGCAAGAGCAAACGTGCGAAGAGGGGCAAGGCCTGGCGCTGGATCAGCCCGCGAGCAAAAAAAGCCGGCACAGGTCGCTGTGCCGGCCAGGATTTGCGCAGCGCGCTAGTCGTTCACGCGCTGCCGGTTCGCGTTGGGACTTTCGGCCACGTAAGCGGTGATTGGCGCCTGCAATTGGAAGTTCAGGACGGTTTCCGAAGGCAGCACGATCTGCTGTCCCTTGGTAGCCGCTGAAACGCCGGTACCGGCGCCTGCGCCCACGGTGGCGCCAATGGCAGCTCCACGGCCGCCGCCCGCCAGCCCGCCAATGATGGCCCCCAGCGCGGCCCCGCCGCCGACTTTCGCCGCCGTGCTCTTGCCGCGGGAGCCGCCATGCCGCTCATAGGTATTGGTCTGCAGGGCGTAGGAGCGGCTGCCCACGGATAGCCGCGTCAGCTCCAGCACCACGGCGGATTGTCCGGCGAAGCGTCCTGCGCTCTTTACATCGGTGAGCTTGCCGGTCACGTCATAGCCGGCGGGGATCACCACGTTCCCCTGTTCGTCGCTTAAGGGCGAATCCAGGGTGGCCCGGAAGCTCTGTCCCATCTGGCTTTTTTCCGAGTCTATGGCATCAATCAGCCGCACGCTGATGTTGCTGCCGGCCGGGATAGTAACCGGCTTGGGGGCTGGCGGCGGGGGCGGCGTAGCCGGGGCCGCTGGCTCGGCGTTGCTGGCGAGGGCGGGCGCGCTTGGGGCGGCGCTATTCTCGGTAGAGGCCGGGGCCGCGCGGTGCGCCCGGGCCGGATGCGAGGTCCGTTGGCTGCGCGCTGCTTTCCGCTCAACTGGAGCAGGTTTCTCTTCCGGAGCGGGCTCCGGCGCCGGCGCTGCGGCCGGGGCCGGCGCGGCACTTGCGGCCTGCGGCGCCTGCACCTGCAGGTTGTTGACCACCGTCTTCACGCCGGCGACCTGGGCCGCGTCTCCGGCCGCAACCGCGCGCTCGGCGTCGCTGTTGGTATACCCCGAAAGTGTGACCACGCCGTCTTTGGATTCCACCGTAATCTGGCGGCTCTGGACCTGGGGATCGGAACTGATCTTGCTCTGTACATCGCTCTGCAATTGCGCGTCGTTACGCGCCTTGGAGCAGCCAAGGGCGATGCCCAACGTCAGCGTCAGGCACAATAGGAATATGAACTTCGATCGCATAGAAGTCGCTCCTGAAGTATTAGGTCGGGTGGTTATAGTTTATCCAGCTTCTCTCCTATCTCCTAGAAATTAACCCCGGAGGAGAAGCGCGAGTTGCGCCCGCGCAGCTCGACATGGGAAGCGGCCGAGTTAAACTCGCGCTTGGTAAAAGGCGCTCAGGATGTTGCAGCGGTTGATCTTAAGGGTGAAGCGAGGGGCGTTCTGGCTGTGTTCGCGCCTGATGATCGCCACCTACGCGCGTGTACCCCTGTTCGGGCGATTGCGCGGCTCGCTGGCGGTGATAACTGACAACGAACGCTTCCTGGTGCTGGAGAGAGCCGACGGCCTGGGCTTGTCCTTTGTGGGCGGGCTGGCGCGGCCCTGGGAACCGGAAGAAGCCACGCTTGCGCGCGAGGTGCGTGAGGAGACCGGGCTTACCGTGCTGCAGAGCTCGCCTCTGCTGCGCTACGACCATGATTGGCCTTATCCACATCGCACGGCGGCCTTTATGGTTGAAATTTCCGGAAAAATCGCCGGATCCTGGGAGGGAACTCCGGTCTGGGTAACGTTTGCCGAACTGGAGCGCAGGGTTGTGACGAACCAGCGCGAAATTGTTGCCGCGCTTGCGGCCCGCGCGAAGAGCGGCACCAGCGACCGGCCAGAGGACCGGCGCGCTTCGACTCCATAAGTGTGCGTCCCACCAGCTATGAGCCCGCCCGAGCTGCACGCTACTCTGGGAAGCCCCTGTGGTAGGGGCAGGCATTTCTGCCGGGCGTGAATCGCATGGCATGAAAGCGAGCCAGGGGCCCTCAGCTCGCGCCCTGGCCCTTGGAGCGCCAGGTATAGAACGCGGATTCCGCCAGTTCCACGCGGTTCCGGCCGCGTTCTTTCGCACGGTAGAGGGCTTCATCCGCAGCCTGAATTACCTGCGTCACCGTTCGGTTGCGCGTGCCCGGCTCTGCCACTCCGATGCTGACGGTCACCGACGCCATGCCTTCGTCGCCATTGCCGTGACGCTTGCCACGGGAGCGATGTGCGACCGGGTGACGGCGTTCCTGTCCTTCGCGCGCATGTTGCCGGCGGTCGCCGCCGCGTAACCGGAAGGAGGATGCCTCGATGGTGTGCCGGACGCTCTCCAGGTGGGCCATCGCCTCTTTCGCCGATTTGCCGGCAAACAACACGGCGAACTCCTCTCCGCCGGTGCGGAACACCTGCGCTCCGCCCGGGGTTCGGGAAAGCTTGGATGCCACCAGGCGTAAGACATGGTCCCCGGTCTCGTGCCCGTACGTATCGTTGAAACGCTTGAAATGGTCCACGTCCACGATGCCGATGGCGTAACGCTCGCCGATGGTTCGCACGGTCTCGTTGAAAGCGCGGCGGCTGGGCACCCCGGTGAGCTCGTCATAGTACGCGAGGAAATACGATGTTTCGACCACCGAGGCGGCCAGGATCAGTCCCGCCGCTGCCAGGTAGCCAATCGCGGCTATGCCCTCTCCCACCGCGCGCAGGCTTAAAGTGCAGGCCAGCATGCCCCAGAAGAACCCGGCTTCCACCGGCTTGCGGCTTTTCATAAATCGGTACAGCAGGATGCCGAAGGCGAGCGCGAAGGCCGCGTTCACGAACGACGGAACGTAGAGATTGCGTGCCGCGACGTGCCGCTGGCCACCGATGCCCAGGGCCACGAAATCGGCCATCAGGATGCCCATCCGCGGCAATAGAGAGGCGAAATTCAGCCCTGTATCGCGCAGCACGTTCAGTAAAACGAAGTTGAATGGAACCAGGAAAGCAAGCAACGTGAAAGTCACCTGGGTGGCTGCCCCGGGAACGCGTTGTGCGGTCAGCGCTTCCTCGACCAGCACCAGCGCTATCAGGATGGATGAAACGCGCGCCGAATGGAAACGCCACGACAGCAGGATGCCGGTAACCGCCAGCACAAAGAACCCGAAACGCACGAAGCCATAACTGGAGGCGGAAACGTGGGTTTCGCGCAGCAGAAGCGCGCTGGCCAGCAACAGCAAGCTTCCGGGAGCGAAGAAGGACAGCAGGGTTCGAACGATACCGGTTTTCAACGATCCCGCTCCTCGGACCGATTTTGGCCATTATCGGCGCGAGAACGCGCCAAGTGAATAGTGCGGATGGTTCCCGGCTGGCACCCCGTCATGCCACCGCCAAATCCCTTTTCGGCTGGGAGGGAGGGCTGGCGGGCGTGGATGCCTACGCTGGCTTCACCCTGGGCCGGCCTGAACTTCCGCAGGTTGCCTCGGCTTGAAAGTAATCTGCGCGCGCTTGCCTCAAGTGCGGAGCAACCCTGCTACCCCCTGCAGCAATCTGAAGGCACGTGCCCGAACTACGGCACACAAGGAGAGAACATGCTTTGGACCGTGTTTGTGATTCTGCTGGTGCTGTGGTTGCTGGGGTTCGGGTTCCACGTTGCCGGTAGCCTGATTCACATCCTGTTGGTGATCGCGCTGATCGTGCTGGTCATTAACCTGGTGAGCGGCCGCAGAACAGTTGTTTAGCGCAGTTCCGGAGCAGCGGCCGCAGAGCCGCGCTCCCGCACTCTTGGTGCAGTGAGGAAAAATATGAAAACAGCAAAAACGGGTGTTCTCGGACTGGCGCTGGCTTGGGCGCTGGTGCTGGGCGCTTTGGGCGTGGGTTGTAACACACAGAACAATCCTTCGGTCAAAGATAATGTGAAGAAGGCCCTGGAACAGGCAGACCTGAAGGACGTCACGGTTGCAGAAGATCGTGACAAAAACCTCATCACCCTGGGCGGGACGGTGCACTCCGAGGACGCGAAGCAGCGTGCCGGAGACGTGGCCAAGTCCGCCGGGGCAGGGCGCGTGGTGGCCAATGAAGTGAGCGTCCGGCCCGTGGACCAGGAAGGCGCGGCGAAGCAGATTGCGTCCAACGTGGATTCCGGCATCGAGAGCAACTACAAGGCGGCGCTGATTGCCAATGGTCTGGACAAGCAGCACATCCGCTTTGATTCCAAGAACGCCGTGCTCACTCTGAAGGGTAGCGTCAAGTCCGCGGACCTGAAACAGCAGGCCCAACAGGTAGCGCAGAGCGTGCCCAACGTGCATCAGGTGATTAACGAACTGCAGGTCAACCGGTAAGCCTCAGCCGCGCAGGGTCTCCGGGATTCGCTCTCGGAGGCCCGGAGCGGCAGAAATTCGCCAGGATTGAAATGACTGTACATAAATCTGCCCTGCACCTGATGGCCATGCTGGTCCTGGTGGGCCTGGCCGCGGGCGAATCGTCCAGTGCACCGGCTCCACCTTCCGTACCGGCCAATGACCTGGTGCGGAAAGTGGTGGAGAACGAGGTGCGGTCGCAAGCCGCCGACCACACGCACTGGATGTATCGGGTGCAACACGAGGAACCGGGCAAGTCAGAAGTCAAGGAAGTCGTGCAGACCGATCACGGCTCACTCTCGCGCCTCATCGAGCGCAATGGACATGCTCTCAGCCCGGAGGAGCAGAAGAAGGAAGACGACCGCATCCATGAACTGGTGAGCGATCCCGACAAGCTCAAAAAGATGGAGGCGGAGCGGCGCCACGACTCCGACCAGGCGGAAGGGATGCTCAAAATCCTTCCTCAAGCCATGATTTTCAGCTACGCCGGCCGGCAGGGGGACGTTCTTCGCCTGAACTTCCGACCCAATCCGGAATACACTCCGTCCACGCGGGAAGCGACCGTGTTTCACCACATGGCGGGCACGATGTGGGTGAACGGCCGCGAAAATCGACTGGTGCGGCTGGACGGCAGGCTGATTACGCCGGTGAAGTTTGGCGCCGGGCTGCTGGGCCACCTCGACCAGGGCGGCACCTTCTCCGTGCGGGATACGGAGATTGGGCCGGGTATATGGGACATGACCTACCTCGACGTCAACATGCAAGGCAAGGCGTTGTTCTTCCACACCATCACCGTGACGGAGAAGGAAGTGCACAGCCAATACCACCGCCTGCCGCAGTCCATCAGCCTGGAACAGGCGGCCTCGCTGCTGACCGGCGGGGAAACCCATCTGGCGCAGATGACAAAATAGGCTGGAACTTCCAGGCATCCTGGGCCCGCCGCGCCGATATCTTTCTAACCGTCCGCAAGGAAAAACCATGCCGCGCAAAAGCTCTCATTCCGCACGTTCACAGAAGTCTTCCTCGAGCAAGGGTCGCGCTACTCTGCACCAGTTTCCCCAGCCGGCGCATTCTCGCCCCAAGCCGCCTTTTCCCGAGCAGCATCAGGCCAAGCCGGGACTGGAAGCCGACCTGGATCCCAGGCCGCGCTACAGCGCGCCCAACTATCGCGGCTCCGGCAAACTGGAGGGCAAGGTCGCCATTGTGACCGGGGGCGACTCTGGGATCGGGCGCTCCGTGGCGGTGTTGTACGCGCGCGAGGGCGCCGATGTCGCCATCATCTACCTGCCGGAAGAGCAGCGGGATGCGGAGGAGACGCGCCAGGCGGTGCGCAATGAGGGACGGCGCGCTCTGCTCATCCCCGGCGATGTTAGCGATGCGCGTTTTTGCCGCGCTGCCGTCAAACGCGTGGTGCAGGAGTTCGGGCGATTGGATGTGCTGGTCAACAACGCGGCCTTTCAGCAGCACCAGGAAAAAATTGAACAGCTCACCGAGGAGCAGTGGGACCGCACCTTCCGCACCAACATCTACGGGTACTTCCACATGGTGAAAGCCGCCCTTCCGCATTTCGGCAAGGGCAGCGTCATCGTCAATACCAGCTCGATTACCGGCCTGCAGGGGAACAAGCAGCTGGTGGATTACTCGTCCACCAAGGGCGCGATTAATGCTTTTACCAAGTCGCTGGCCCAGCAACTGGTTAGCCGCGGGATTCGCGTGAACTGCGTCGCACCCGGTCCGGTGTGGACGCCGCTGAATGTAGCCGACAAGCCGGCAGAAGAGGCCGCGCAACACGGAGCCAAGGTGCCCATGGAGCGGCCCGCACAACCGGAAGAAGTCGCGCCCGCTTACGTGTTCTTCGCCTCTGCGGCCGATTCGAGCTACATAACCGGAGAAGTGCTGACCATCCTGGGCGGAGAAACCACCGCCGCCTGAGACCAGAAAATTTGCGCCATCCGGCGGGGGGAAGTTGATTTCCACAGCTTCCCCAACTCATTGTTGGCAACCAAGTTGGCCCATTCTGCCGTCTTAGCAGTGATACCCGAAAAGTAAGACCCGGGCGCAGCTTCTTTGGCGATAGTTCCACCCAGTTCTGCACCCAATACCGGCGTTTCCGAGGCTCAATCTTATGAGAATCGCTTTGGTGGCCCCGCCGTTCATTCCCGTTCCTCCCAAAAATTATGGGGGTACCGAGTTGTTCGTAGGCTACCTGGCGATGGGTTTGAAGAAGTTGGGAATGGAGGTCGTGGTCTACACCAACGGCGAATCCACCGTAGACGTGGAGAAGCGCTGGTTGTACCCGGATTCGGAATGGCCCATCAAGGGCGAGATCTATGCCAACCTGCGGGAGACGAACCATAGCTCCTGGGCCATCAGCGATGCTGCCCGCGATTGCGACATCATCCACCTGAACAGCGTCTCCGGCCTGAGCCACACCCGGTTCGTGAGCGCCGAGTTCGTTTACACCATCCACCACCCTCATCTCGACGACCTCAGCGATTTCTACAGTTACTATCGCGATGTCCAGTTTGTGACCATCAGCCGCTTCCAGCAACGGCAGGAGAAAATGCCGCTGTTGCGCACCATCCATCACGGACTCGATCTTTCGCTCTATCGCTTGCAGCCCGAGAAGCAGGAGTATCTGGCATTTTTGGGAAGGATAGCGCCCATCAAGGGCACGCACCTGGCCATCGAGGTGGCCAAGAAATCAGGGTTGCCGCTCAAGATTGCCGGGGAAGTGCAACCCATGTACCGCGATTACTTCGAAACCCAGGTGAAGCCGCACATTGACGGCAAGTTTATCGAGTACCTGGGCGAGGCCGACCTCAAAATGAAGAACGAGCTGCTGGGGAAGGCGCGCGCTCTTTTGTTCCCCATTCAGTGGAACGAGCCTTTTGGATTGGTGATGGTGGAAGCCATGGCCTGCGGCACGCCGGTGCTCGCTCTGCCCGGAGGGGCGGTAGACGAGGTGGTGGATGACGGCGTCAGCGGCTTCATCTGCCACTCGGTAGACGAGATGGTGGAGCGCGTTCGCGATCTGCGCCTCAGCGGCGCCGGGGTCCGCAAGTATGCCGAGGAGTTCTTTTCCTTCGATACAATGGTGAAGCAGTATGCGGCGCTCTACCGCGAGCTGGCAGGCGGGGAGGGAGCGGCCGTGAAAAGCGAGGAACTGGTACAGCAACATCGCGCGGTCGCATGAGCACGCGCCTTCCCATCCCTACCCACGAACTCGTCGAGATTCCGTCGCCCTTCCAGGAACTCCCGCCCATGGAGCCGAGGAGGGCGGACATTCTTACCCTCATCGACGGGAAGACCTTTTTGTGTACGACCGTCGCTGGCGATATCACTCCGCCGGGCGCTCCGGATGCCGGCTTTTTCCACGACGACACCCGTTTTCTCAGCCACCTGGAACTGAAGGTGAGCGGGCACCGCGCTGCCGTGCTGTCCTCCAGCACGGAGAACAACATTGCCGCGCAAATCGAGCTCACGACGGGCAAGATCACCCGCTGGGACGATATCGATGTGCCGGAGAACACCATTCACATCCGGCGCGAGCAACTGCTGGGGGACCAGGTCTTTTTCGATTGCTTCACTTTCGAGAATTTCAACCTGACTCCGCTCCAGCTGCAGGTCGAATTGTCGTGCGATGCCGATTTCGCCGACGTCTTCCAGGTGCGCGGCAGCGTGCGCCCGAAGCAAGGCCAGTTTTACCGGCCGATTGCCGGTGACCGCTCCCTGGACTTTTACTACCGGGGGCTGGACGGCGTCATGCGCCGTACTACCATCGAAATGACGCCCACCCCGGCCGCGATTGTGGACCGCACGGCGCACTGGCGGGTTGAACTGGCCCCCCTGCGGCGCTTCCAGATCGAGCTGCGGGTCCGTCCCATCGTGGAACCGGCCGACTCGCTCCCCTCCACCGACGGCGGCCGCGAGGCTCCCGCCGATTACACCCGGATCCTGCGGGAGCGCCACCGCGCCTACCGGGAGTGGTGCAGCCGCTCCACCAGCTTCGGCAGCAGCCATGGCTTGTTCGACGCGGTGCTCAATACCGCTGTGGGCGACTTCCACGCGCTGCGCGTCCCCGAGGGACAACAGCACATCATTGCCGCCGGCGTGCCCTGGTTCGCCACTATTTTTGGCCGCGATTCCATCATTGCAGCCTTCCAGTCGCTGCTCCTGAATCCGCAATTGGCCCTTGACACCCTGCGCGTGCTCGCCCGCTACCAGGGCCGGGAGTACAGCGACTGGCGCGACGAGGAGCCTGGCAAGATCCTGCACGAGTTGCGCCACGGCGAGATGACGCGCTGCGGCGAAGTGCCGTTCAGCCCCTACTACGGCTCTATCGATTCCACCCCGCTGTTCCTGATTCTGCTGAGCGAGGCCTACAACTGGACCGCGGACGAAGAACTGGTGCGCGAGTTGTTGCCCGCGGCGTACCGCGCGCTGGACTGGATGGAGCAATACGCCGATCTTGACCGGGATGGCTTTGTCGAATACAGCCGGCGCTCTCCGCGCGGCCTGGTCAACCAGGGCTGGAAGGACTCCTGGGACGCCAATATGCACGTGGATGGCACCGTCGCGCGTCCCCCCATCGCCCTCATCGAGGTCCAGGGATATGTGTACGACGCCAAGTACCGTATGGCGTCGCTGTTACGCAGCTTCGGCGACCCCGCGCGGGCGGAGAAGCTGAAGAAGGAAGCGATCGAACTAGCGCGGCGTCTGGACCGCGCCTACTGGATGCCGGAGCGCGGTTATCCGGCCATGGCGCTGGACGGCGACAAGCGCCAATTGCAGGTGATCTCGTCCAACCCCGGACACCTGCTGTTCACCCGCATTTTGAACCGCGAGCGCGCGCGCGCGGTGGTCAACCGCCTCATGCGCGACGACATGTTTACCGGCTGGGGCTGGCGCACTTTGTCGCAAGCCGAAAAAGTGTTTAACCCGCTCAGCTATCACCGCGGCTCGGTGTGGCCGCATGACAATTCGCTGATTGCCCATGGCATGGCGCTCAACGAGTTTCGCCGCCCGGCGCTGCAGTTGATGACCGCGCTGTTCCAGGCGGCGCTGAACTTCCGCGAGTACCGCTTGCCGGAGTTGTTCTGCGGCATGCAGCGGCGGGAAAGCGACGAGCCCGTGCACTATCCCGTCTCCTGCTCCCCCCAGGCGTGGGCCTCAGGCGCTATGTTTCTCATCCTGACGTCGGTGCTGGGCATCCGGCCGAGCGCGCCCCGCAAAGAGCTGAATGTGGTGAATCCCGAGCTGCCGGAGTGGCTGGATCACCTGAACATCCGTAACCTGCAAATCGGCAAGAGCCGCGTCGGCCTGGATTTCACGCGCCACGGCCATCGCACCTTCTGCAACGTCGTGGACGTGGAAGGCGAGCGCCTTCTGGTCAACGTGGCCTTCAAGCGCTGAGCCCTTTTAATTTGACGCGATGCACACGCGTCGGGTAGAAAGCCGTGCGACGCGGCTGGCCCGCGGACGCTTTATTCCTGGATGCGGAGAAATCAATGTCTGCTGTGAGCCGACGTTTGGCCCGTGGGGCCGGTTATGCCCTGTTGTCGGTGGCCGTGCTGCTGGCGCTGGCCATCACTTTTACCGTGGGCTGGCGGCCCCTTTTCGGGCCCGCCAAGCGGGCCACCACCGACCAGAAGTTTGCCTCCACTCCGGAGCGGCTGCAGCGCGGCCAGTACCTCGTCGAGCATGTCGCGTTGTGCTATGGCTGTCATACCCGCTTTGACGCCAAGGGCAGAGACACGGCAGTCTTCGTCGCTCCCAAAGGTTCGGGCCAGGTGATGCTCAACCAGGCAGACTTTCGCGTGGTAGCGCCCAACATCACGCCGGATTCGGTTTCCGGTATTGGCAACTGGACCGACGACGAGATCGGGCGTGCCATTCGCGAAGGTATCGGCCGTGACGGACGCGCTTTGTTTCCCATGATGCCTTATGAAAGTTTCCGCAATATTGCGGACGAGGACCTGGCGTCAATCGTGGTGTACCTGCGTTCGCAACCGGCGGCGCAGAGCAACTTGCCCCGGACGAAGGTGCCGTTTCCCGTTTCGCGGTTGATCAATTCGGCGCCGCGGCCGGTGAATGCGCCGGTTGCCGCTCCCGACCCGAACAATGCCGTCGCCTACGGTAAATACCTGGTGGAAACGGTGGCGCATTGCGGAGGATGCCACACTCCGCGCGACAACCACGGGCAGCCCCTACCCCACATGGCGTTGGGGGGAGGCAATCCCTTCAGCGAGAGCGGTGTGACCGTGGTGACCGCTAACATTACCCCCGATCCCAGCGGCATCAGCTACTACGACCAGCCCACGTTCCTGCAAGTCATGCGCACCGGCCACGTTCGCGGCCGCAAGCTGAATGCCATGATGCCCTGGTGGGCCTACAAGGATATGACCGACGCCGATCTAAATGCGGTCTTTGCCTACCTGCGTACGGTTCCCGCCGTTCGCCATCGTATCGACAACACCGAGCCGCCCACGCTCTGCAGACTTGACGGCCAGAAACACGGCCTGGGCGACAAGAACTGACGCGGCAGCCAGGGTTAAAATAGGCAACATGCAGCGGGTGTACCTGGACAACAATGCGACCACGCCGGTATTGCCGGAGGTGCTGGCCGCGATGCAGCCATTCTTCGGCGAGCACTTTGGAAATGCCTCGTCCATTCACGGCTATGGCCAGGAGGCGCGCTCGGCGGTCGAGCGCGCCCGCGAAGCGGTGGGCACCCTGCTCGGCTGCCGCGCGAACGAGATTGTCTTCACCAGCGGCGGCACCGAAGCTGACAACCTGGCGCTGTTCGGCCTCATGAACCCAGGCGACCATCTGATCACCTCCACCATCGAGCACCATGCGGTCCTGCACAGCGCCAAGCGCCTGGAGCAGTGCGCCTGCACGGTGACCCGCGTTCCCGTGGATGGAAGCTGCCGGGTCAATCCCGACGACGTGCAACGCGCGCTCAAGCCCAACACCCGGCTGATCAGCATCATGATGGCCAACAACGAAACCGGGGTGCTGCAGCCGCTCGAGGAGATTGGCCGCATTGCCGCCGAAGCCGATGTTTACTTCCATACGGACGCGGTGCAGGCTGCGGGGAAGGTGGCCATCGACGTAGAGCGCATCGGGTGCGACCTGCTCTCCATCTCCGGTCACAAGATGAACGCGCCGCAAGGGGTAGGCGTGCTGTATGTCCGCAAGGGCACCTCGCTCCAGCCGCTGCTCTACGGCGGCAGCCACGAACGCTCCCGCCGCGCGGGCACGGAAAATGTGCCGGGCATCGTGGGTTTGGGCAAGGCGGCCGAGCTGGCACACGCGGACCTGGGCAACGGCCGCGTCGCGCACCTGGCGGCGCTGCGCGACCGCCTGCAGCAGGCACTGCTCTCGCGCCTGGAGAGCTCCGGGGTCAATGGCAGCGGCGCGCCGCGCGTCCCCAATACCGCCAATCTTTATTTCGACCACATTGAAGGGGAAGCGCTGACCATCGCGCTCGATCTGAAGGGCATTGCGGTTTCCACGGGCGCAGCCTGCGCTTCGGGCGCGGTGGAACCATCGCACGTGCTGCTGGCCATGGGCATGAGCGCGGAACGCGCCCACTCAAGCATTCGCTTCAGCCTGGGCAAGCAGAACACGGACGCGGAAGTGGATGGTGCCCTCGCCGCGGTGGTGGACGCGGTCGGGCGGCTGCGCGAGCTGTCGCCCTCCTACACCCCGGCCGCCCCCGCGCCCTGAACACCTTGACCTGCTAATCTGGAAGCATGAGCTCAGGCGTCAGCATTGCGGTTGCCATGTCCGGCGGGGTGGATTCTTCCACCGTCGCGGCATTGCTGCGCGCCCAGGGCCACGCCGTCGTTGGCCTCACCCTGCAGCTCTGGAACCAGCGCCGCTTGAGCGGCCGCGAAGGCATGCCGGAGGCCGTCCAGGGGCGGTGTTGCTCGCTCGACGATGTCTACGATGCGCGCCGCGTCGCGGAATCGCTGGGCATTCCTTATTACGTGGTGAACCAGGAGCGACGCTTCGAGCGCGACGTGGTGCGCCCGTTCATCGCCGACTATCTGGGCGGCCGCACTCCCATTCCTTGCAGCCTGTGCAACAACCGCATTAAGTTCGACCAGCTTCTGGCTACCGCCCGGCAGATCGGGGCGGACCGGCTGGCCACCGGCCACTACGCGCGCATTGAATTCGACCCGGGCTGCGGGCGTTGGCTGCTCAAGCGGCCGCTGGACGCCGCCAAGGACCAGACCTATTTTCTCTTCGGCCTGACGCAGGAGCAGCTCAGCCGGACCCTGTTTCCCCTGGGCGACATGAGGAAGACCGAAGTGCGGGAGTGGGCGCGCCGCCATGGGCTCGCCATTGCCGAAAAGCGCGACTCGCAGGAGATCTGCTTTGTCCCGGGTGGCGACTACAAGCGTTTCCTGGAAGCTTACCTGGATGAGCAGGGCGAGGAGCTACCCGACACGGCGGGCGAGCTGGTCACCACCGGCGGAGAAGTGATCGGCGGGCATGCGGGGATTCACAATTTCACGGTGGGGCAGCGCAAGGGCCTGGGAGTGGCGACAGGCTCGCCGCTGTATGTTCTGCACATTGACGGCGCTCAAAAGCGCGTGGTGGTGGGCGGGGAGGCGGAGTTGTATTCTTCCACGCTGCGCGCCAGCCGCCTGAATTGGATTGCGATCGCCGGACTGAGCGCGCCCACGCGCCTGCAGGTAAAGATACGCAACCGCCACCAGGCGGCCCCGGCCACCGTTGCACCTGCAGGGCAGGATGAGGTGCTGGTGACTTTTGACCAGCCGCAGCGCGCTATCACTCCGGGACAGGCGGCGGTGTTCTACGAGGAAGACTCGGTCGTGGGCGGCGGCTGGATTGTCTGACCAGGATTAGGGTCGCAGCACAAACTTCACGAACACGCGGGTGGTGCTTTCCTGCGGTCCGTCGTCGCGCATTCGCGGACTGAAGCGCCATTTCGTGACTGCATTCTCGGCGGCCTTGGCCAGCAAGGCTGGCCCTGCCAACGCACGCACGCGGAGCACGGTTCCATCCTTGGCGACCACCACCTCCAGCGGGATGTTTCCTTCCAGCTTTCGGGCGCGCGCGGCAACCGGATAAACCGGCTTTTCCCTGTACAGGACCTGCGGCGGTTGGGCCTCCTCTGGAAGCGACGGAGCTGGCATATGGGCTGGCATGGCCGCCGCGCTTGAAACCAGGTTCAAGGCTGGTTCGGAGGATGCTCCCAGCGGAGGAGGTGACACGGCATTTTCGGCCTCGGGTGCTTTGGCGGAGGAATGAGGCATCAGGATGGCGCGGCTGGGTTCTGCAATGGTGGATGCCACGGCAGGGCGCGCGGCGGCGGCGCTCGAAGTCAGCTTCGGGCGCGAAGGCGCCGGCGCCATGCGCAGAATCTCGCTGACGCCCGCGGGGAAGGCAGACGCAGGCAGACCCTCGAGTATCGGCGCGGGAGGCGCGGCTTCGGCGCGCTCCGGGCCGCGGCCGAGCACGCGCGCATACCAGGCCACTCCCAGGCCCAGCGCCGCCACACACGCCATGATTGCCGCGGAAATCCAGATGTTGCGCCGGCTGGCACCCTGTTTTCCGAGCACCGCGCCGTGCAGGAGCGCTGGCGGCGGCAGAGGGGCACGCTCGGCGGGTGGATGCGAGAATGGCGTTTCGGCGGATTCGAGCGGCTGTGCCGGGAAAACCTCTTCTTCGCAAGCCGTATTCGCCGGCGGCTCGACCATGGCGGTGGGCTGCGGCACAGCAACAATCGAAGCTGGCGAGGCGCACGTCGCCGGACCCGCCGCCGTCGCAACTTCAGCGGGAGCCGGCGATGCCAGCAACAGCCGAATCTCGTCGGCGATGGCCTTTAATTTCAGGACGTGGACCGGGGTGAAATGGGACTTCGGAAGCGCCACCGCCTCGAGCACCGCCAATGGCCGACCGTCATTGCACACTGGCACGTAAATAGAGCGCGCCACCTGTGCGCCCGACGTCCCCGGCCGGACCCCACAGTAGCCCTCGACTGGAGTGAGCGCCTGCAAGCAGCGCTGCAGGTCACTGTTCGACGGTGGGAGGTGCACACCGGCGTCCGTCCTCAATACCCCGCTGGCGGCGCGGCGCACGAAGCCATTGCCCTGTTTGACGAGTACGGCGATTCCGGCCGCGTCCACCGCCACAACCGCGCGCTCCGCCAGCACCGCTAAAGCGCTGTCCTCGTGCGGCACAGTGCCACTGGCTGCAGCAATTCCTTTTGCCTGCAATGGGCCAACCGCAAAGCTCGGTCGCGGCCGCTGCACGCGCGTGATGTCCAGGTCGGCAATCGCCTCCCCGACAATGTCGGTGCCGATGCTGGCGGCATCAAACGACCCGCCCAGCAACAGGGCATTGAAGCAAACCGTGTTGATCACGCGGGGAATTCCCTGGCTGTGTTCCCAGATGGCCTGGACAGCCGCCGGCGTAAAAAGCGGCGGGCCCTGGTATCCGCCCAACTCCAAACGGTGCGCAATATACATCGCGGTTTCTTCCGGCCCGAGGGGAGCCAGGCGGGCGATCAGCGAGATTCGTTGCCGCAGTTGCGCGAGTCGTGGATCGGCGAGCTTATCGGCGAGCTGCGGCTGGCCGCTGAGTATGATGTGCAGCAGCTTGCTGTGACTGGTCTCGAAATTGGAAACCATGCGCAGCGCCTCCAGCACCTCCAGGCCGAGGTTCTGGGACTCGTCTACCACGACGATGCAGCGTCGGCCGCCGTGAAACTCGCGCAGCAGTACAGCATGCAACTGTTCCTCGGGGGTGAGGGCACTGTCGCTGGCGCCGCTTACGTCCAGCTCGCGCACCAGTTGCCGCAGCAGCAGTTCCGGCGTGGCGGCCAGATTGAACAGGAACCCGGTGGCGGCCTGCTCCCGATAACGCTCCAGCAACTGGAACAGCAGGGTGGTCTTGCCCATCCCGGGGGGCGCGATCAGGGCCAGAAAACCGGCGCCGCATTCCAGCCCGGTGATCAGGCTGGAGAGCGCTTCGCGGTGCGTCCAGGTGGGATAGAAGTAGCCCGGGTTCGGGGTCATCCCGAACGGGTTCTCCCGCATCCCGTAGCGCTCCGGCAGCAATTTGGCCTGCAGATCGCTGTTCAAAGCGGGAGCCGAAGCACTGGTTGCGGTTTTCTTGAGCAGACGCGTGTCGGCGGCAGTGGGGGACGGGGGCAGCGCGGGCCTTGGCTTGGATTTAGCCATAATGAGTTCTTACCGGGTATTCGGCGGACCAACGGGGGGAGAGGATCCCGCAGCGCCCCAGGGAAGGCGGCGCGCCGGGCCGGAGCGCATTTTACAGGTTATACACTTGACGAGCAAGCCCATGCTCCGAGGCTGGCTCCCAGGCCTGTCTTGAGTGTTTAAGAATCCCTGGCCGGATGGCCAGTTCCATCGAGGTTAGCTTAGAAAAGCGGGCCGTTTCCGTCTTTCGAGTTCTACAATGATTTCAGCTCAAACGAACGGCGTTCCCGGTTAAGGATTCGGACGCCGCTGCGGGTGGCTGGAGGTAGCCGGATGATGCGTCGCACAATGCTCTTTTTCCTGTCCTTGTCACTCATCTTGTTCGCGGCCATGGCGCTTTGTGCCCAGGATACAGCGCAGAGCTCCAGTTCGACCTCCGATTGGGAAAATCACGCCGGGAATACCGTTCCTACCCGCACCCGTTCCAGTCACACGGAGGCGGATGGCCGCGTTCTCGACCGCCAGTCTGTCCAGCGGCTGGGTGTCAACGGCAGCTACGAGACTTATCTCGACGTCGAGCGTGAATCGGTGAAGGTGGACGCCTCCACCATCCGGGTTATCGAGAAGCGCTACGGGCAAGGGGCCAATGGCAGCCGCACGCTGCTCCAGGTGAGCGAGGAGGAGGTGCGCGATCTGCCGGGAGGAGAGCAGAAGGTCACGCGCACGGTTTCCAATCCGGACGTCAATGGTGGGCTGCAAGTTGCGCAGCGCGAGATCGAGCAGAGCAAGCCCGCCGGCCCGGACGCGCGCGAAACCACAACCACCTTACTTCGTCCCGACGTGAACGGCGGTTTCGCTCCGGCGCTGCGGGTGGAGCGCCACGAAACCCTGGATAAGCAGGGCAACGTGGTTGCATTCCGCAATTCCACGCTGGCGCCCGATGGCGGAGGACGCTGGCAGGTGAACGAGGTGCGCGAGGGCACGCTCAAAGGAGAACCCGGGCAAGCTAAAACGAAAGAGGAACGCGTTCTGCGGCCCGATTCCGATGGAAAACTCGCGGTCGCCGCCCGGACGGTCACCCGTGAATCGGAGTCCGGCGGGAAGAAGCGGCAGACCACCGAAAGCTTTTCCGCGGACGTGCCCGGCACAGCCCCCGACTCGAACACCTTGCACCTGCAACAGCGAACCACGACCACCAGCGAGACCGGGGCGGATGGCGGTTCGCGGACCGTGCAGGAGATCGAGCAGCGCAACCCCGGTGTTCCCGGCGACACTCTGGGGGTGGAGCAGCGGACGATCGACATCGTGCAACCCGGCGCTGGGGGCTCAAGCAGCGAAACGCGAACCATTCAGATGACCGGGCCCAGCTCCGGCCTCACCACCGTTTGGGTGGACACGACCCGCGGGCAGACATCTCCGGTCAAGGTAGAAACCAAGCCCGATGCCGCCAAATCGCAGTCCAAGCCTAAGCCATAGGCGGATTGCTCCGGCCACCCGGTCGCCTCAGCGGCCATAGTACGCAGCATTGGCGGCAACAAAGGACTGCAGCTCAGCGGGAATTTCCTGCGCATCCTGGATAGCATCCGAGGTGCATACCGGCACGCAGGCCCCGCAATCGATGCACTCCTCCGGATCGACGAAAAGCTGCTGCACTTCCTCGAACGCGGGCTCGTCTTTCTTGGGGTGGATGCAGTCGGTGGGACAGACATCCACGCACAATTCATCTTTGATACATGCACTCGTAATTACGAAGGCCATCGCGATTCCTCCACGGGGCGTCCCTGACCCCTACCTTACGGCCTTGCGGGTGGGCGCGGTGTGACCCTTATCACCGGGCGTTGAGACGAGTCGTCGGAAGGGTGACGCGCGGAACGCCGGCCTGCGACTCCGCGGCAGGCCGCGGGTTTCACGACTGTGCGCGGGGCCACAATGGTCACTAGCTGCCTGAGGCGCATTGTTCGACTATGGATAGGCCAGCGAGTGGCTGGGATTGGCAGCGGGTTAGCATCAGCAGTCTCGTCGCACTATGGAGAATGGCCGCAAATACGCGTTGAGCTGGATTGACGGTCTGTGGCTGCTGTTTCTGCTCGCGCTGGCGCTGCTGCCGCCTGTCCGGGAGGTGCACAAGCAGCTGATCCTGCTTGCCATCGGCCTGTTTCAGCTACTGGAGCGCCAGGTGCTCCTGCGTTTTCCGCAGCGCGGCGCCGTGTATGCGGTGCTGGTGAAGATCGCGCTGGCCACGGTCCTGCTCGGCCACACCGGCGAGCTGAGTATCAACAGCAGCTACTATCCCATCTTTTATCTTCCCGTCATCACCGCCGCCATGTATTTCGGGCCCGCGGCCACGCTTTTCTGGACCGCCGTTGCCTCGCTGGCCTACTGCTCCTATCTGTATCCTGCATTGCAGGAATATGAGCTCACGCGCGCCGGCGTGGTGGAATTGGCCACCCGCATTCTTTTCTTTTTCGTGGCGGCGTTGATCGTGAACCGGTTCGTGCTGGAGAATCGCCGCCAGGTCAGGCGTTACCAGCAGCTCTCGGAGAGCCTGGCCGAAGCGAACCGCCAATTGCAGGCGGCGCAGGAGGAAGCGCGCAGGTCGGAGCGCCTGGCCGCCCTCGGACAGCTCTCGGCGGGACTGGCGCACGAGATCCGTAATCCGCTGGGAGTGATCAAGGGCTCTGCCGAAATGCTCACGCAACGCCTGCAGCAGGCGCAGCCCCTGGCCTCCGAGCTGGCCGGCTACATCCTGTCGGAAACCAACCGGCTCAACGCGCTGGTGGCGCGCTTCCTGGATTTTGCCCGGCCCTCGCGCCTGGACTTGCGCCCCGTGGATGCCCCCGCGCTGCTCGATCGCGCCCTGGAGACGGTGCGTGCCCAGATGCCGGATGCGCCGGTCACCGTGGAGCGCAAGTATGCCGCCGGCCTGCCGCCGCTCTATGCCGACGAGCAGCTCTGCGAGCAGATTTTCGTAAACCTGTTTACCAATGCCTACCAGGCCATGGACGGGGCTGGAGGCCGGCTGCAAGTTACCGCCGAACGCGATGCGCTCGAGGGGCTGCCTGGGGTTGCCGTCGAGGTGCAGGACTCCGGCCCCGGCATTCCCGCCGAAATGCGGCAGCAGATTTTCAATCCGTTCGTCAGTTCCAAGAAAGACGGCGTGGGGCTGGGGCTCTCCATCGTGGCCAAGATCGTGGATGATCACCACGGCTCGATACGCTTGAAGAGCGAGCCGGGAGAGAGTGCGTGTTTTCGCGTGTTTCTACCCAGTGGCGATCCGCAGGGGCAGGAGGAAAGCGATGGCGGCAATTCTGATCGTCGAGGATGAAGCCAAAATGCGCCGCCTGCTCGAGCTGAACCTGGGGGAGCAGGGCTTCAGCACGCACGCTGCCGCCGACGCCGAAAGCGGCCTCGCGCTTCTCGGCCGGGAAAAGATCGACCTGGTGCTCACCGATTTCCGCCTGCCCGGCATGAGCGGACTGGAGTTCCTGCAGGCGGTGAAGCAGCGGAACGCCGCCCTGCCGGTGGTGATGATGACCGCCTACGGCACCGTCGAATCCGCGGTAGAAGCCATGAAGCACGGCGCCAGTGATTACATCCTGAAACCCTTTTCGCTTGAAGAGCTGGCGCTGGTCATCCGCAAAGAACTGGAGGCGCATAACCTGCGCGAGGAGAACCGTTCGTTGCGCGAGGCCCTGCGCCAGCGCTATCAGTACAAGAACATTGTGGCCGAGAGCGACGGCATGCAGGCCGTGCTGGCCATGGTGGAACGGGTGGCGCCCAGTCAAGCCACCGTGCTGATCGGCGGCGAAAGCGGCGTGGGCAAGGACCTGGTCGCGCGCGCCATTCACGAGCACTCCCAGCGCGCCTCCGGGCCTTTTATCAAGATCAACAGCACGGCCATTCCGGAAACCCTGCTGGAGAGTGAGCTGTTCGGCTACGAGAAGGGCGCGTTTTCCGGCGCGGTTAATTCCAAGCCGGGAAAATTTGAGCTGGCCGACAAGGGCACGCTGTTTCTGGACGAAATCGGCGACGTCCCCGCGGCCACGCAGGTCAAGCTGCTGCGCGTTCTGCAGGAGCGCGAATTCGAGCGGCTCGGCGGCACCAAGACCTTGAAGGTAGATGTCCGCCTGATTGCCGCCACCAATCGCGACCTGCGCGCTGCCCTGGAGGAAGGAACGTTTCGAGAGGACCTGTACTACCGCCTGAACGTGGTCGCCATTGACATTCCGCCGCTGCGCGACCGCAAAGAAGACATCCCCGGCCTGGTCAGCTTCTTCCTGCAACGCTTCGCGGAGGAATCGGGAGGAGCGCCCAAGCAGATTTCCCCCGCCGCCCTGCGGATGCTCATGGAATATCACTGGCCGGGCAATGTGCGCGAGCTTGAGAACATCGTGCGGCGCGCGGTTACGCTTGCGGCCGGAACCAGGCTGGAAGCCGGCGACATTCACCTCGATCCGCCGCGCGTCTCTCATAATGGCATTGCGCCCGTCCTGCCCCCCGGCATGACCCTCGAGAAATGGGAGCAGGAGATCATCCGGGAGGCGCTGCGCCGGGCCGACGGCAACAAAAGCCAGGCAGCCCGCGCCCTCGGCCTTTCGCGCAACGCGTTGCGCTACCGCCTGTCGCAGATGGGCGTGCAGGATACCGAAGCCTGAATTCGACCCACGCGTAACTGGCCGAAATCCACCACTGGTGCACGAGAAGCACCAGGCTTGTGGCCGCCAGCGAGTCAGCCATTTCCTGGCTGGCTCCCATGTATGTCTATAGATATGAACAACTTACCGCATTAGTGACGGCGGCCAAGAAGTTTGGAAGGCGGGCTGCATTCTGCTAAGGCGGACTAGGGGTTCGCGAAACCGGCGAACCCGGGATGGTGGGCCATGAAAACCTTGAGCAAGATCGCGGCGGTGATCGCGCTGGCAGTCGGCATTGGCTACGCGCAGGACGTGCAGACACAGCCGGGTGTGGCGCGCATCAGCTTGATTCACGGCGAGGTTTCGGTGCAGCGCGGGGACTCCGGAGATTGGGTTGCAGCCACATTGAACTCCCCGGTGGTGAACGATGACCGCGTGGCGACAGGCGAGCGCTCGCGCACGGAGGTGCAGCTCGATTACGCCAACATCCTGCGCCTGGACCAGAACACGACCGCGCGCATGGCCAACCTGGCGCGCACGCGCATCCAGATCCAGGTCGGACAGGGCATGGCCAACTTCGACGTGCTGAAGGGCAGCGAGGCCGATGCGGAGATTGATTTGCCGAACGCCTCGGTGCGCCCCCTGCGCGATGGTCGCTACCGCAGCCGCGTGATCTCCGACTCCGAAACCCAGGTCATCGTCCGCAAGGGCGAGGCCGAGATCTCTACGCCCCAGGGCAGCACGCGCATCGCCAGCGGCGAGATGATTACCGTCCAGGGTACCGACAATCCGCAGTACCAGACGGCAACCGCTCCCCACAAGGATGACTGGGACAACTGGAACGGCGACCGCGATCACCTGATCGCCTCGGCAGAGAGTTGGGGCCACACGAACCGCTATTACACCGGAGCTTCCGACCTCGACGCCTATGGTCACTGGACGAATGTTCCGGATTACGGATCGGTGTGGGTGCCGGTGGCTGGCCCGGACTGGGCGCCTTACCGCGACGGGCGTTGGGTTTGGGAGCCCTACTACGGCTGGACCTGGGTTTCCTATGAGCCTTGGGGCTGGGCGCCCTATCACTACGGGCGTTGGTTTCTCTACTCCGGATCGTGGTGCTGGTGGCCGGGGCCGGTGTACTACGTCCACAGCTACTATCCGGTGTGGGCGCCGGCCTACGTGTCCTTCTTCGGCTTTGGTTCAGGGTTTGGATTTGGTTTCGGCTTCGGACAATTTGGCTGGCTGCCCATCGGTCCGGCGGACTACTTCTATCCCTGGTATGGGCATCGCGGCAACGTGGTGAACGTGACCAACATCACCAACATCACCAACATCACGAATATCAATAACGTGAACACCGGAGTGCGGCCGGTTGACCCGATATGGCGCCGGGGGACGGGCCATCCCTACTCCAACCTGCGCAACGTGCAGAGCGATCCGCGCCTGCTGAAAGGCATTTCCAGCATGCCGGCGGCGGAGTTCGGCAAGGGCACGGTCCGAGGGCAGCCGGTGGATGCGGAAACGTTTCGCCACGGCGGAATGATCACCGGCCGCGTGCCGGTGGTGCCCACGCGCGAGAGCCTGCGGCCCAGCGACAAGCCGGTAAGCCCGGCGATGGCGCGCCTGGGCGGCAGCAGCCAACAGCGGTTCTTCACCAGGACGCAGCCGTCGTCGCCCGCGCAGCACTCCTTTGACCAGGACGTGGCGCAGATGCAGAAGATTGTGAGCGCGTCTGCGCAGGCCCCGCGAAATGCGCCCGCTCAAGCCGGCGCGGAGCGACTGCCCGATGCCCGAGCTGCCGCCAATGCCAGCGCGGGTGCGCCAAAGGCGCCTGCGACGGCGGTGAGCGTTAGCGCACGCCCCGCCATGGCCGACAAGCCCGTGGGACAGGGCGGTGCGACCGCGATCGCGCGGCCGGGTTGGAGGAGCTTCGGCCAGCCAATGGCCGAAAACAACTCGTCTGCTCTGCCCAACAGCCAGGCGTCACGGCAGGAAACCACGGCTGACAAGCCGGCGCAGAGCGCGGTGCGCCCGGCGGGTGGCAACGGCAAGGCTGCATCTTCCAATCCGGCAGCTTCATCCGACAGGCGGCCGGGATGGCGCTCGTTCGGCGACAACCCTGGCAACCGCGCTGAACCAGGAACGACTGCGGGACGTCAGGCCGCGCCTGCCGGCCGCGTCGATAGGCAGGATGCCGCTCCCGCCAATCGCGGGCCGGAAGCTGCCCCGTCGCGCGAAGGTTGGCAGCACTTTTCACCGTCGTCCAAGGTCCAGTCCGACTCGTCTAACCCGCGGCGCAGCAGCAGCGGCGGCGATGCGGCGCCCGCGAGTGCCGGCCGAAACGACTCCCAGTCGCGGCCGCAAGGCGAGTGGCGGCGCTTTCCTTCCGCTGACTCCGGTCGAGGCGAGCGCACTGCGCCGTCTGCTAATACCGGCGCGGAGCGCGGCAGCCGCAATGACGCGCAGCAGGGAGGTTGGCAGAAATTCTCTCCCCGCAGCGAATCTTCCCGCCCCGGCAGGGAGAGCACGGTGGGACCCCGCAGCGGCGGCATGGATAGCCGACCGCCCCTTGACCTGCGCCAGCCCATTGTGACGCGGCGCTCCATGCCTTCTTACGATAGCGGTCCACGCGGCTCGTTCAGCGGCGGCGGTAGCGGCGGCATGACGCGCTCCATGGGCGGTGGAGGACGCCAGTACGGCGGCGGCCCCGCGGGCGCTCCGGCAGGCGGCGGATCGCGCGGAGGTAACTCCTCGGGCGGACATAGCTCCGGCGGGGGCCACGGATCTTCGGGCGGCGGCTCCCATTCTTCCGGCGCTTCGCACGGCCCCAGCGGACATTCGCGCTGACCAAGCTCCGGCGTCTCAGGCCCGCGGCGTAACCCGCCGCGGGTTTTGTTTGCACCCCGCCCGCCAACTCGCAGCCGTAAAAGTTGCACTGAGGTCAGCCGACGGACTACCGTCCCCAGGGCTGATGGGCAGTATCAAACCGACACCTGGCGCTAAACAACAAACTTAAGCGCGCGGCTGCGCGCGCGGTACATTGCAGCAGCTTTGCGCATCGAATCTTCTGGAATGCCGACAGGCAAGCTCATCGCAACCCTCACCGCGCTTTGCGCCCTGGTCGGCTTCGCGCTTCATCCCGCGCCCGGCACCGACTTGGTTTTGCGGCGGGTGACTACGTTTCACAACAATCTTTCCCGGCAGGGCGCAAATACCGACGAACTCGTGCTGCGACCTTCCAACGTCAACCCGGCCACCTTCGGCAAGCTTTTTTCGCAGCCGGTGGACGGCTTCGTTTACGCGCAGCCGCTGTTCCTGACCAACGTGTACATCCCGAAGAAAGGGGTGCACAACGTGGTGTTTGTGGCGACCGAGCACGACTCGGTCTACGCCTTCGACGCCGACACTAACGCCGGCGAGAACAGCCGGCCGTTATGGAAAACCAGTTTCCTCGATCCGGCACAGGGGACAACAACCGCCTCCAGCAACGACGTCGGTTGTGGCGACATCGTGCCCGAGGTCGGCATCACCGGAACGCCCGTGATTGATGCCGCCGGGCGGACCTTGTACGTTGTCGCCAAGACTCGCGAGCGCGGGCGCTTCGTCCAGCGGCTGCATGCGCTCGATGTCGAGACCGGAGCGGAGAAGGCGGGCAGTCCGGTAGAAATCAAAGCCGCGGTGCGAGGGACGGGGATCGCCGCCCACGGCGAACGCGTGACCTTCGATCCGCTGCGCGAGCACCAGCGCGCTGGACTATTGCTGCAGAACGGGCTGGTGTACGTGGCCTGGGCATCGCACTGCGACAACCCGCCTTATCACGGCTGGGTTGTGGCGTACGACATGCGCAGCTTGCGGCAGGCGGGCATCTGGAACGCCACGCCGGACGGCCAGATGGGCGGCATCTGGCAATCGGGCGCCGCCCCGGCCGGCGATGGTGAGCACGCCTTCATCAGCACGGGGAACGGCGACTTCGACGCGGACCGCGGCGGCCGCGATTTCGGTGACAGCATTGTCCAGTTGAGTCGGCCGCAAATGGGCGCGCTCCAAGTGACCGACTATTTCACTCCCTTCGATCAAGCCAGCCTGAATGCCGGCGACATCGAGCCCGGCTCCGGCGGGACCGTCCTCATCAGCGTCCTCGGAGGCCGCAAGCACTACGTTGTGAACGTGAGCAAGTCGGGGACGATTTACATTGTGGACCCCGCGGAGATGGGGCGCTTCAACCCTGAGAGCAACCGCGCCATTGTGCAATCCATCCCCGCGGCCACCGGCGGTGTATGGGGCACGCCGGCATGGTGGAACGAGACCCTGTACGTAGCGGGCAGCTACGACCGCCTGAAAGCCTTTCGCTTTGATTCCGCATCCGGGCGCCTCGCAGAAGCCCCCGCCTCGCACTCCTCCATCTCCTTCATGTATCCCGGGCCGACCCCGTCGGTCTCGTCGAATGGACGCCGGGAGGGCATTGTGTGGCTGGTGCAGGCGGATGCATACGTGGATGACGGCTCCGCGGTGCTGCGCGCCTTCGATGCCCGCGATCTCTCGCGCGAGCTGTACAGCAGCCTCCAGGCCCCGGCCCGCGACGATCCCGGAAGGGCCGTGAAGTTTTCCGTCCCGACCGTGGTAAACGGCAAAGTGTACGTAGCGGCGCGGGACCGGATCAGCGTGTACGGCCTGCTGCGCTAGGTCCCTTCGAACTACTTTCAAAGAGGAGCTCGGCGTGCGGCCAGGGGCGGCGCCGAGTTAATAGGCAAACTGGGGTTCAGCAACCGCGGCTGGCACTTGCTCGCCTTGGGCGCCGCTGCGCACCGCGGAATTGGCCAGTGCGTTGGCTTCCAGGTTGTGCTCACGCCGGATGTAGGAAATGGAAAACTTCAACCCGCGAGCCAGGCGGCGACAAGTCCAATTCAGCGAGTACAGCCGCGGACTGCGGCACTTGTACTCGCCCCGCATTTGTCGGACCACCACCTGGGAATCGGAATAGACGTGCAAGGCCCGGGCGCGCAGCGCAAGCGCGCACTGCAAGGCCTCGAGCAGCGCGACATATTCCGCCACATTGTTGTCCTGGCGGCCAATCCACTTGGCAATGCGTATGCTCTCTTCGGAGCTGCCAGTGTGAATGACGATCCCAATACCCGATGGGCCGGGATTCCCGTGCGACCCGCCGTCAATGTACGCCACCAGGTTCGACATGCAATAGGCGCACACGCTGTCTGGCGAGGGCGCGTTCAACTTACAGTGCGTGAGACGTTTGGGAGCGTCAAGATGGTTGTTTGGTTCCGCGGTTGTGAGCGAGCGATGCTGCAGGAGCGGTGCAAAATACTGTGGAAAAGCCGGGTTGCCGAAGCGGGAATGCTCTAACCTCCCGCAATTGAGGATCTTCGAGTGCTCGTGTTGAGCCGGTCTTTTCTTCGCGATTGCACCAGAGATGGGCGTTGACATTTTGCGGGGTGGGTTTAGAGTGACTCTCGTCGACGGCCGAAAGGGTCAGGCGGCGTACGAAGCCGCCGGTCCGAAGTAGGCTGGGTGATCCGATCCGGCGGGGGAACCCGCTGGGCGACCAGACCGGAAAAAACCGACGGCTCTGCGAGGGGCAGCCGGGGTTTGGGACTGCGAAAGCAGTGATTGCATCAGGGGCTGTGACGGTGCATGCATCCACGCTGTTGGCTTTCTCGCAAAAAGCCGGCGGCTAGAGCATAACCAATG
>JAMXLI010000293.1 GCA_024281115.1 Terriglobales bacterium
CAGCGCCAGGTGGATGGGGGCCTTGCCCACGTCCAGCAGCGCCAGCAGCTTGGAGTTTTTCAGGTCAATGGCCGCCACCTGGGCCGAGCCGCTGCAGGCTACGAAGGCCTTGCTGGAGTCTGGCAGGATAGCGATATCTTCGGGATGGATACAGGCGGGAATGTTGGCCCGCACCCGCAGGCCGACCGCGTCGAGCAGCGAGATCGAATTGCTGAGGCGATTGGAAACCACCACCGTAGCCCCGTCGGGCGAGATGCGCGCCAGGCCCGGGCTGGCGCCCACGCGGATGGTGCCCAGAACTGCGCGCCGCTCCAGATCGAGCACGCTTACGTCGTTCGAGCCGGAATTGGCCACGTAAGCGCGTCGCCCATCGGCCGCGACGCTGATAAAAAATGGGGCGCGGCGTACCGCGATGGTTTTCAGGACCACGTTGCGCTCCGCGTCCAGCACCGTGACCAAGCCCGCATCGGTGCTCACCACGTAGATCTCGTTGCGCCGGGGATTGGCAGCCACACCCGTCGGATTGGCCCCGACTTCGATGCTGCGCAGAACGTTAAAGCGCGGGTACGGTCGCGGTGTAAGGTCGAGAACACTTACGGTGTTGCTTTTGCCGTTGGTGACGTAGGCGTATTCCCGGTAAGCGGGGATATAGGTGGGCAAGGATTTCTGTCGGAAGCGCCACACCAGCAGGGCGGCGGCGAAGACCACGAGCAGGAGAACGAGAAGGGCCTTTTTCAACTCAGTGCGCCGCGGCGGGTTGGGCGCGCGCCGGCGGCAGGTAACGCTCCACGATCCTGGCGATCTGCCGCACCTGGTCCATCAGTTCGTCAAACTGTTGCGGGTAGAGCGACTGCATGCCGTCGGAGAGCGCCCGGTCGGGATCGTTGTGGACCTCTACCATCAAGCCGTCGGCGCCCACTGCCACGGCGGCGCGCGAGAGCGGGGTGACCTTATTCCGCTTGCCGGTCCCGTGGCTGGGATCCACCACGATGGGAAGATGGCTGAGCCGCTGCACCGCGGGCACCAGGGAGAGATCGAGCGTGTTGCGCGTGTGGTCCGCGAAGGTGCGCACCCCGCGCTCGCACAAGACCACGTTGTAATTGCCTTCGCTCATCACGTACTCGGCGGCCATGAGAAACTCTTCCAGGGTCGCCGACATGCCGCGCTTGAGCAGCACGGGTTTGCGCGCGCGCCCGGCGCGCTTCAGCAATGAAAAATTCTGCATGTTGCGGGCGCCGATCTGGATGACATCGGCGTATCTTTCCACCAGCTCCAGCGACTCGTTGTCCACCGCCTCCGTGACAATGCGCAGGCCGAAACGCTCGCGAATCTCCGCCATGATGCGCAGGGCTTCTTCTCCCAGACCCTGGAAGGAGTAGGGCGAGGTGCGCGGCTTATAAGCGCCGCCCCGGAAAAACTGTGCGCCCGCGCGGTGTACGCGCTCGGCAATGGCGAAGGCCTGTTCCCGGGATTCAATGGCGCACGGGCCAGCCATTACCGCCAGGCTGCGGCCCCCAACGGTGGCGTCGCAACCCGGGAATCCGATGACCGTGTTTTCCGCCTTGATATCGCGGCTCACCAGCTTGAAAGGCTTGCTGACCCGGATAACTTCCTGCACGCCAGCCATTTCTTCCAGCGTGCCGGGCTCGACCTCCGTCTGGTTGCCGGTGATGCCGATGGCGGTGCGCTGCGCCCCGGGAATGGGATGGGCACGGTATCCCAGGCTCTCGATCCGTTGGCACACGGCACGGACCTGTTCGTCCGTTGCCTGCGCTTGCATGACCACCAGCATCCTTCACCTCAAGAAGGGAAGTCTACCGTGGCGCGGGGATGGCAGACAAATGGCCGGCTCCGGGAAATCGTTCATGTAGAATCCCGCGGCCCGGCGACGCCGCGCACTCTGGGCGGCGGTTCTGAACGGGCCGGGGCAGCCGCCAGGGGACGCGCTCAAACACAGCAGGGCAGCCGACAGGAGAGCAGGTAAGCACGGATCGTCCCCCCCGGGACCCTATGCCCAACTTGCCCCCTGAAACGGCTGCCCCCGGCTCGGCGCAAGGAGAACAGGTCCTAAACGCAGAGCAAACCGAGGCGGCTGCCGCAGCGCTGAAGCTTTCCAGCCGGCACCGCGGCACAACCGCGAACTTGTCAGATCAGAAGAATTTCCGGATGCGAGTACGGCGTGGACCCCAGAGCAACGGCCTCCGGCGGACAAAAAGCGGAATCGGTGGTGGGAAAGAACTGTCCGTGATCCAACACCGGCAGCTTCATGTGCGCGAATGCCGAGAGGATGACCGTTCCCCGGCGCGCGCTCGAGAGCGACGTAAGCAGGACAGTGCTACTGGAGGACGCCGCATCCTGGTGAATGAAGACGTCGAATTTGGGATGCGCGGCCAAGAAGCACACAAATGCCACCAGGGCGAAAACGAACACCACGTAAGCGCGTGTGTGCGGGGAACGCATGTTGCCCGGCGAGGGTACCAAGCGCTTCGACGGGTTGTCAACATCCAGCAGGTCGTAAATGCAACATTCCGAGCGGCTTAAGGTGCTAAGAGGTCTAAGGCCTGCAACTGCCTGTAGCAGCGGCGGCAGCGCCGCAAGCACTACAAGCGCTCCGCTTCCTGGGACCAGAAGGCCACGTGCTCCGGCAGTTATTCAATCTGGGCGGAGTAGTATCATGAGCGCATGGATCTAGGTTTTTCCGAGCTTTTCTTCATCGGCGTGCTGGCCCTCATCATCTTTGGTCCACGCAAGCTGCCAGAAATCGGACGGCAGGTGGGCCGTGCGCTGGCCGAGTTCAAGCGCGCCAGCAATGAGTTCAAGGCGCAGATCGAGTCCGAGATCCACCAGCTGGAGTACGAGACCCAGGTGCGCGAGACGCTGACCTCCCCCGCCACTCCGCCCGAGGGCACCGTCGCAGCAACGGCGGGCGAAAACTCCGCCGCGAGCGCTGCCTCGGTTGTTGCCGGGGTTCCGGAGATCCTGCCTCCCGCCAAGGCGCCCGATGCCTGAACTGGGCCCCGCGGCCACCCGGGTGCGCGAATCCCTGGGCAGCATGAGCTTCCTGGAGCACCTGGAGGAATTGCGCCGCCGCATCATCTATTCCGCGATCGCCATCGCGGTGGGCTTTTTTCTCTGCTGGAACTATGCCGACCGCATTTACGGCTACATGCAGCGCCCCATCATGGAAGCGCTGAAGCGCAACGGCCTGGCTGAAAAACTGGTGTATTTAAGCCCCACCGAACCCTTCAACCTTTACTTGAAGATCGGGTTGCTGGCCGGGCTTTTTGTGGCCTCTCCGTATGTGCTCTACCAGGTATGGCTGTTCATCTCGCCGGGGCTGTATCGCCACGAGAAGCGTTACCTGCTGCCCTTCATGTTCTCGACCGTGTTCCTGTTCCTGGCCGGGGGGCTGTTCGGCTACAAGATGGTGTATCCGGCGGCGCTCGATTTCCTGATCGGCTATGGAAAGCAATTTCAGCCCATGATCACGATCGGCGAGTACACCGACCTGTTCCTGACCATCATCATCGGGCTGGGCGTCATCTTCGAGATGCCCATCCTGGTCTTCTTTCTGGCCCTGATGGGTATCGTGAACGCGGGCTGGATGTGGCGCAACCTGCGGTACTCAATCCTGGTGTGCTTCATCATTGCGGCCATCATCACGCCCACGACCGACATCCTGAACATGTGCATCTTCGCCGCGCCCATGATCGGGCTCTACGTGCTGAGCATCGGAGTGGCCTTCCTGGTGCATCCCGCGCGTCGGCGGGCGCGGCAGGAGGCGAAAGCAAAATGAGGCAGCGCAAGGACAAAGCGCCTTCGAGGCGGGCCGGCTCCATCGCGCTGATGGTGGTGCTCTTTTCCTGGCTGGGCTGCTTGCAGGGGGAGCCTGTGCCAGGCAGCCGGGATACCCTGCAGGCCAAGCCGCACGCCGATACCGAGCAGCAGCCTGCGAACAAACGCAAGACGGAAATCGGCAAGCCTGGTCATATCGACGGCGCGCGCGCCCTGCAGTACGTCAAGGAAGTGGTGGCATTCGGTCCCCGGCCCATTGGCAGCCCGGCGCACGCCAAGCTCGAGGAATACCTGCGGGCGCACCTGCGGGCCGACACGCTCGAGGAGGATTCCTTCCGCACAGCCACCCCCGCAGGCGAGATGCCCATGCGCAACTTCATCGCGAAGTTTCCTGGATCGCGGGACGGCATTGTCGTCATTGCCGGCCATTACGACACCCTGTATGGGCGCAAAGATTTTGTCGGCGCGAACGATGGGGGATCCAGCACCGGCTTGCCGCTGGCCCTCGCCGATTATTGGCGGGCGCAGAAGAAGCGTTCCGGCTACAGCCTGTGGGTTGTCCTGCTGGACGGCGAGGAGGCGGTCAAACAGTGGTCGGCAACCGACAGCGTCTACGGCGCACGCCACTTGGCAGCGAAGTGGAAAGCCGATGGCACCGCCGCCCGGGTCAAGGCCTTTTTGCTGCTCGACATGGTGGGCGACGCCGACCTGAACATTGAGCGCGACCAGAACTCGACACCCTGGTTGGAAGACCTTGTCTACCGCGCCGCCGGCAACCTGGGATACCAGTCGCACTTCTTCGCCCGCGCCGTGGGCATGGAAGACGATCACCTGCCGTTTCGCGAGGCCGGCATTCCGGTCGCCGATCTGATCGATTTCGATTACGGCTATAACAACGTTTTCTGGCACTCGCCCGAGGACAAAGTGGACAAGTTGAGCGCCCAGAGCCTGGCCATTGTGGGCGACACCGTGGTTGAAACCGTGCGCCTGCTGGACGCTCGGCCGTAATCCTACGCCACCTGCTGTGAGTCTCCTGGTACCACCGGCCGCGGCCCCGCGCTCTTCTTCGTCACGTTGGGCGAGACAAAAACCTCGCCGTTCCGGACTTCTACCGTGTACGTTTCCACGGCTTGCTGGGCGGGCCCTGCCACCACTCTTCCGGTGTGCACGTTGAACTGCGAGCCGTGCCAGGGACACTGCACGGTGCAGCCGACCAGCGCGCCGTCGGAAAGCGGTCCTCCGCGATGGGTGCAGGAATCGCTGAACGCCACCATGCCTTCGGGGCAGCGGCCGACCACGATCCTCTGGTTTCCCTTGCGCGCCAGCAGCATCTGCCCGTCGCTTAACTCGCTTTGATTGCAGACGGGCTGGTCCCATCCCCGCAACTCGCGTTCGCGGTACTTGCCGGCGTTGGCGAAGCGGTGATCCACCGCGATCTGGTTGCGATAGACCAGGGTTCCTCCCAGCCAACCGCTCACGCCCAGCACAGCGACGCCGATCACGGAAAGCAGCAGCGAGAGGCCGTCAGGCATGGCCACGCCCCGGCGGGCGGCCATCGCGATGAAGATGCCCAGCGCCAGCACATTGAGCACTCCGTGAATGTAGCCGCGCTTGCGGGCGCTCGAACGGTCGGGAACCACGGAGAACAGGTCAATGGCGCCGGGAATCGCAGCCAGTGCCGCGCCCACGCAGCCGGCAACGGCGCAGTAGAAGCCGGCCGCGGCGAACGAGGCATCGTTCCGGGCGGCGGCGATGCAGTCGAACACCAGGCTGCCTACCCAAAGCCCGATCGGCAGCGCCACCAGCATGGGATGGATCGGGTGCGACTTGATTTGTGCGCGCGAACGCATATTCGGCCTCCCTGGTCGTACAACCAGTATGGATACCGTTTCTGCGCCTCAGGATGGCCGAATCCCACCAGCCAGGACATCCATGCTTTGCCGTTTTCGGCGATTTCGTTTCTAATCCCGCTGATGCCAAATCCACGTCTGCTCCCTCTCACCCTGAGCCTCTTTTTTGCCGCTGCGCAATTTTCCCTTTCCCAGACCGCTACGGCAGGCGCCGCTGAGGCCAGCCGGGTGCCCATCGTCGTGGCTGAAGCCCAGAAGCATTCCCCGTCGCTTGAGGCCAACCTCCGCCAGCTCACCGACGTTATCGGCGGACGCGTGCCCGGAACCCCCGCTATGGACCAGGCCGTCGAATGGGCCATGGCCGCGATGCGCGAAGCCGGGGGCACGAATGTTCACGTGGAGAATTTCTCGATTCCGGTTTCCTGGAGTGAAGGCGAGACCCGACTCTGGCTGGATGCTCCCGTCGCGCTGAATTTGCACGCGGTCTCGGTGGCATGGGCA
>JAMXLI010000294.1 GCA_024281115.1 Terriglobales bacterium
AGATGGCCGAAGTTTGACTTCACAGAGCCAATCGCGACGGTATGCGCGGGCAGATGGTAGGTGCTCAAGACCTCTGCCATGCTCTGCACTTCAACCTGATCGCCGACGCGAGTCGAAGTTCCGTGGCCTTCGATGTAGGTGGCTGTGGCGGGCGACAATCCGGCATTGTGCCAGGCGCGCTCGATGGCGAACTTCTGTCCGACGGGATTCGGCGCGGTGATGCCTTTTCCTTTTCCGTCGCTGGATCCGCCCATACCGCGCAGCACGGCGTAAATCTTGTCGCCGTCGCGTTCGGCATCAGCGAGGCGCTTCATCACGAAGAGGGCCGAGCCTTCGCCCATCACGAATCCGTCCGCGCCTTCCGCATAAGGACGAGTTCCGGTGGCTGACAGCGCACCGATCTTGCAGAACTTCACGAAGGTGGAAGCGCCCATGTTGCGATCGATACCGCCGGTGATAACCGAATCGAAGTCTCCTTCCACCAGGCCTTCCAGAGCCGACGTGATCGCCGCCAGCGCCGAGGCGCACGCCGCGTCGCAAACATAGTTCGGCCCATGGAAGTTGAAGAGGTTGGCAATGCGCCCGGCAATGCAGTTGGAAAGCTCGCCCGGCATGCTGTCTTCGGTAATGGCGGGCAGGTGATGCCCCACGCGTTCGTGAAGTTCGCGGGTGATCTGCTCGCGCAACGCCGCCGGCAGGGTCGCGAAGCTGCTGGTTTCGGCCAATTCGCGCGCGTACTCGGGAAAGAAGATGCGCAAGGCGGTGAGGTAGTGCTTCTCGCCCGCCATGGCATTGCCCAGGATCACCGCGGTGCGGTCAAGATCGAGCGGACGCCGCGGGTAGCCGTAATCCTCCAGCGCTTCGCGGGTGCAGGCAATGGCCCACTTCTGGGCTTCGTCCATCGCGCCCACCACGCGCGGCGGTACCGGCAGGTGCCACTGGATTGGATCCCAGGTGTAATCGCGTACCCAACCGCCGATCTTGGAATAGGTTTTATCCGGCGCGGCCGGATCGGGGTCGTAATAAAGCGCCGGGTCCCAGCGTTCGGGATTGACCTCGGTCACGCTGTACCGGCCCTGTTTCACGTTTTCCCAGAACGTCGGGACGTTGGGCGCATCGGGCAGAATGGCTCCCGCCCCCACGATCGCTACCGCTTTGTATGACGTGTCTTCCATGACTGCGCTCCCGCACATGTACGAAGAGGGGCCTCGCGGCTTGCAACTGCGCCGCCCACGAAGCGAGCTTCTCCGGTTCCTGAACTAAGCAGCCATCGCGGCCGGCTTGGCCGCGCGGCCATACAGCGCGTTGCATACAAGATCCATGTCCGCCAGCAATCCGGCCTGCGCGCGATGAATTTCCGGCAAACGCAACGCGGCTTCCAGCGCGGGCAGCTCCGCCCCCGCGACTGCGCCGCCGCCCACCAGCCACTGCAAGCCATCCTCGGCGACCTTGTGGGCGGCCTTGCGCGCGAATACCCGGCTGATGGCTGCCAGCGTCGGCGCATCGAAACGCCGGTTGGCTTTTTCGTTCAGCTTGTTCTCGAGCGTCCGCGCCGCGCGTCGTGCCAGGCTGCCGGCGCACTCGGCGTGGGCGATCAGTTCGCCCAGCCGCAGCAGGACGTGCTGATAGCGCGTCAAGCGTGCGCAGCGCGACCTTTCCATCACCTCGGCTAAAGCGTGCAGCGCCAGCGCGGCTACATCTGCCCCGGCTTCCGGGTGTTGTGCGTGCAGCGCTTCCATCTGTTTCGCCAGAACGTGATAGTGCTCGCCGCGAGTCTTCAGGTGGAGCTGCCAGCGATCGCGGCTGATGGTCATCTCCATGATCTCTGAGGTGCCTTCGTAAATGGTGGTGATGCGCACATCGCGGCTGATCTTCTCCACCATGTATTCGTGGGTGTAGCCGTAGCCGCCGAGGGCCTGAAGGCTGGCTTCCGCCGCGGCATTGCCCGCCTCGGTGGCCATGTATTTGGCGATTGCGCCCTCGGTGTTCCGGCTGCCTTCAGCGCAGTCAATGCGCTCCGCCGTTTCCTCGATGTAGGCGCGCGCCGCCTCCAACCAGGCCACGTGGGGAACGATCAGCTTGTGGGTATAGCCCTGCTTTTCAGAGAGCGGCGCTCCCGCCTGGATCCGCTTGGTGGAATAGGGAATGGCGCGGTCGAGCGCCGCCCATCCCGCGCCGAGCCCGAAGGCGGCCACCATCAGCCGGGTATAGCCGAACACCGCCTGCGCCTGGTTCAGCCCCTGCCCTTCCACGCCGCCCACCAGGCGGTCGGCGTCCACGTAAACGTTATCCAGCGCCAGAGCGGCCGTGTTGCTGAGCCGGATGCCGTGCTTGTCCTCGGGCTTGTCGTGGGTGAAGCCCTTGGCGCCTTTCTCCACGATGAACCAGCTCGGGCCCGCCGGCGTGTTGGCCAGGATGGTGTAGGCGTCGGCCACTCCGCCATTGCTGATCCATTGCTTGTTGCCCGTGATCTTGTAGCCCACCAGCTTGCCGTTCTCGCTCACCCGTTCCGCGGTGGTGCGCAGCGCTCCCAGATCGCTGCCCGCCTCGGGCTCGGTGGCGCCGTAGGCGAACAGGATCCCTTCCTCGGCGATGCGCGTCAGCCACACTTTCTTCTGCTCGGGGGTAGCGCCCACGGTGATGGGATCGCTGCCCAGGAACGTCGCCAGCACCGACGTGGCCACGCCCAGGTCAATGCGCGCCATCTCCTCGCACACGCAGTACACGTCGAAGGTGTTGCCGCCCATCCCGCCGTACTCTTCGGGAACGAAGAGGAGTTGGATTCCCAGTTTGTCGGGGCTGCACATGTGGCGGACGATCTCCAGCGGACACTCGTCGCGGTGGTCCAGGTCAATCAGCACTTCGTCCGACAGGCGTTTCTTGGCGAACTCCCGCAGGGACTTCACGCTCAGCTTCAGGGTTTTGCTGGTGATCATGGCTTACCTCGCCGCAATGCCGTGCAGTTCGCGGGCTTTCTTGGTGAGTTCAGGCAGGAACTCCAGGATGTCGTCCACGATGCCGACATCGGCCACCTGGAAAATGGGCGCTTTTGCGTTCTTGTTGATCGCCACCAGGAAGGGACTGCCTTTGATTCCCGCCAGGTGCTGGAAAGCACCGCTGATGCCGCAGGCCAGGTAAACCTTGGGTTTGACGGTTTTGCCCGACGAGCCCACCTGGCGCGACTTCTCCAGCCACTTGGCATCCACCACCGGGCGCGAGCAGCTCACCGCTGCCCCCAGTGCCTCGGCCAGTTCCTCGGCGATTTGCAGGTTGTCCTTGTCCTGGATGCCGCGGCCCACCGAGACCAGCACCGCGTGCTTGGTGATATCCACGTTACCCGCCTCGGCCACCACGGTCCCTATGTAGCGCCGGCCGGCAGCCAGGCTGCCGATCTCGGATGATTTGTCGATGATCTTCCCCCGGGTGGGAGCATCCCCGGGCGGCTTGAACGCGCCCGGCCGGATCGTGAGCACTGCGCCCGTGGAGATATCGCATTCCACGTGCGCGCTTACCTGGCCGCCGAATTCCTGGCGCACCACAGTGAGAGACGCTTCCCCTCTGGCGTCCACCGCCAGAATGTCAGCGACGTAAGCGGCATTCAGCTTTATGGAGAGCCCGGGCGCCAGATCGACGCCGAAATGATCGTGGGAGACCAGCACCACGCTGGCGGGCGGCAGCACCCGGACCAGCGCCTTGCGCACCAGTTCGGCGTTTGGTTCGGCCAGCGTCTCGCTGGCCAGCTTCCAGACTTCCGGATAATGCCCGGCCAGCGCCGTGCAGGCCGCATCCAGTTCCGCGCCCCATCCCGCCACGATGGCGGTCGGCTCCGCGGCTGGCTCCATCCTCCTGGCTGCCGCCGCAATTTCGGCGGCCGAATCGTCGGGCACGCCGCCGCGATGCACGATATACGCGAATATGCGAGCCATCAGCGCAATCCTCCTTTGGCTGCGATCAACCCCACCAGTTTCTCGGCGTTCTCTTCGCGGCTGCCGCTGAGCATCTCCGCGCCCTTGCCGAGCGCGGGCAGGAAATATTCCATGCGCTTCACCTTGGCTGCGGCCGAGCCCACTGTGGCGGGATCCAGGCCCAGTTCGGCGGCGCCATAGGTGGGGATGGGCAGCGCGCTCACCGCGCGGATGCCGCGCATGCCCACGTAACGCGGCTCATTAATGCCGGTCTGGATGGAGAGCACGCAGGGCAGGTCAATCTCGCTGATTTCGCGGTTGCCGCCCTCCACCTCGCGGCCGATTTTCAGTTTTTTGCTTTCCAGCACCTCGATGGAATTGACTAGCGAGGCAAACGGGTAATCGAGCATGGCCGCCAACATGCCGCCGACCTGCGCCGCGCCATCGTCGGCTTGCACGCCGGTCAGGATCAGGTCGTAATGGCCCTTCTCGACGAACTTTTTCAGAATCGCGGCCAGGCCGCGGCCGTCGGCGCCGCCGAAAGCCTCATCCCTGAGCAGCACTCCGTGGCCGGCGCCCATGGCCATTTGCCGGCGGAGGATCTCCTCGTCCTCCTCCCCGCCAACCGTCACCACGGTGACACTGCCGCCGCACCGCGCCACGATCTGCAGCGCTTCCTCGACCGCGTAGTTATCCGCCTCGTTGATCGAGTACACCAGTTCGTCGCGCTCGATGTCGGAGCCGTCCCCTTTGATCGCAATCTCGTTTTCCGAGGTGTCGGGCACCCGCTTGGCACACACCAGCACTTCCATGACTACCTCCCTTGGGCGCCGAGCGGCTGCGCTTCGGCTGCGGGCCCGCAGCACTCCGCATCGCGCGCCGCCATTTGCCGGGCCGCGAGTTCGGCCAGATCAATGGCCGTCATTTTTCCTTCCAGGCCGGCTACCTTGATCGCATCTTCAAGATTCGTCATGCAGAACGGGCAGGCGGTCACAATCACGCTCGCGCCCGCTTCTGCCGCCATGCGGACCCGCTGCACTCCCATGCGCTCTTCCTCGCGGGGTTCGTAAAACAGCATCAGCCCGCCGCCCCCACAGCAGAAGGACCGATCGCGGCAGCGCGGCATTTCCACGCGCTTCAGGCCTGGAATAGCGTCCAGCACGGCGCGCGGCTCCTCGTAGACCTGGTTATGGCGGCCGAGGTAGCAGGGATCGTGGTAGGTGTAAACGTCATTGCCGTTCTCGAGCGAATTGAATTGGATATCACCCGAGCGCGCGGCGCGCGCGATCACCTGGCTGATGTGCTCGACCGGCGGCGCGCCGGGATAGTCGTGCTTCAGGGCGTTGTAAGCATGCGGGTCGGCGGTCACGATGCGCTCCGCTCCGCTCGCCGCGATTGCTTCCAGGTTGTGGTCGCGCAGGGCGGCAAATAAGGTTTCTTCGCCGAAGCGGCGCACCTCGTGCCCGCTGTCTCGCTCGGCCGCCCCCAGGATCCCGAAATCCTCCTGCAGATGCCCGAGGATGGATGCTGTCGCGCGTGCGATGGCTTGCATGCGGGCGTCGTAGGAAGTGACGCTGTCCACGAAGTAGAGCGTGTGCGCGCCGCGCTTGCCGTCGAGAATCTTGATGGGGGCGGACGGGGCTTCGGGCGCGCTCGCCCACTCCGCCCGCTTCTTCTCCAGCTTGCCGTAGGGATTGCCCCGGCTCTCCAGCGCCTTCAGCGGCTTCTGCAGCGACTGCGGCACGTTGCCGCTGTCCACCAGGCCCCGCCGCAAATCGACGATTTTGTCGATGTACTCGATCAGCAGCGGGCACTCGGCCTCGCAGGCGCCGCACGTGGTGCAGGACCATATCTCGTCTTCCGAGTAGATCGTGCCCACGAGTGGCTGCCCATTCCCATCGTGGCCGAACATGGGATAGTGCCGGAAAGCGTAGTCCCGCGCCTTGAGGGTGAAAAACCGGGGCGATAGCGGCCGACCCACCGCATTGGACGGGCAGTTTTCCGAGCACCGGCCACAATCGGCGCAGGAATAAAAATCCAGCATGTGTTTCCAGGTGAAGTCCTCAAAAGTCTTCACCCCGAAGCTGGGCAGCTTCTCCAGGTCTCCTGCGCCCACGCCCCAGCGCACCGGCTTGATCGTTCCGCGGTCCAACTTCGCGAAATAAATGTTGAACAACGAGGTTTCGACGTGAAACTGGATGCCAAAGGGCCGATAGCAGAGCAGGAAGTAGAAGACAACCGCGTGCAGCAGGTAAGCGGCCGCGTACACGCGCGCCAGCGATGCCAGGGGCAGCGAAGCGAGCGCGGCCTGCAGCAGCCAGGGCAGCGACAGCGCTGCCGTCATGCCGGTTTCGCCGTGCTGCGCATGCGCCGCCGCCTTCGCCGCCTCAAAGAGGCTGTCGGCCAGCATGAGCACAGCAATCAATGACAAAAGAAAGACTGCGTCGGCGGTGTGCGCTTTGCCGAACTTGGGCGGGACCGCGTAGCGCGTGGGCCGGAATACCAAGCGGCGGGCGATGGCGAAGATCATGCACAGGAACACCAACGTGGCGGCGTAGTCGGTGAGGGTTTCGTAAATCTCGCCAGCCGCTCCCCTCAGCCCCGGCATGACGAAATCCGGCCAGATTCCGACCGCCAGCACCGTGAAGGCGCGCATCGCCAGCACCAGGAAGCCGGCAAAGATCAGGATGTGCAGCGTGCCCGCCAGTTTGTAGCGGGGTTGTTTCCACTGGGCCAACCAGAACTTCACCACGTTACCCAGGCGGGCCAGCGGCCGGTCAAACCGCGGATCGCGCTGCCCCCGCATCAACGGCGTCAGGCGGCGCGCGACAATGTAGGCGAAACAGGCAATTCCCAGGACGTGCAGTACCGTCAGCAGCTCCAGGTTCTGGGTGAGCCAGGAGTTCAGCAGCGCGTCATTCTGGGATCCCAACAGCATCTTTCTTCCGACCGTTTCTGCGTCCCTCAGTTCGTGCCATCGCCCAATTGCCCGTGGCCCTAAGCGCCGCGCGCCAGTGCCTTCTCCGGCGCAATCGACGAAGACGGGCTTTTCGCTTCCGTTTTTCCCGTGATTGGAACCGCCATCGCGCTGGCCGCCACGGACATCGACGGCGCTGGCGCGGCCACCGTCGCAGGCGGCTCAGGCTCCGCTTTCTTGCGCGCCCGCGCTTTCTTGCGGCGCCC
>JAMXLI010000295.1 GCA_024281115.1 Terriglobales bacterium
CCGCCCGCCGCGCCCGTAGCCAAGCCGGTGATCACGCCGCCGGCGCGCCCGGCCGCGCCAGTTCCGCCGGCGCAAGCCGCGCCGCCCGCGGCTACGCCGGTTCCTCCGCCGGCGCAGCCGCCCGCACATGCGCAGCCCACTGCTGTGGCGCCGCCGCCGGCTCAGACTCAGCGACCAACCGCGCCCGCCGTTCCGCCGCGACGCATGATCGTGCCGCAGACGGGCCCACGTCCGGTCTGTACAGCGCCTGCGCCGCCGACACGAGTGGAGAGCCCGGCGGCAAGCGCAAACCCCCAGGCCCGCGCAGTACCGGGTCGTCCCATGCCTGGCCGTCCTATTGCCGGCCGGCCGGCGCCCGGGCGCCCTGTGCCGGGACAGCCGATTTTCCAGCGCCCGCGGCCCGCCAGCCCCGGAGCGCGTCCTCCGTTGAGGCCCGGCGAGCGACGGCCCATGCACCCCACACGCCAGGCCCCGGGCGGACCTCGGCCTATGGGCGTTGGTCCGGGTGCGCCGCCTACTCCGCGACCCGGAGCCCGGCCGGCACCATCGCGGCGCCCAGGACAGCGGTACGTTCCGCGCGGTGTGAAGGAAGGCCCGATGAAGGGCTTTGTGCCGCCGCCGCGCTTGCCGGTCAACAACGAGCCGCTGCCCATCACGCGCGCCATCACCATCGCCGAGGGCATCAGCGTGAAGGACCTGGCGGAGAAGCTCAGCGTACGCGCCAAGGACCTGATTGCACGCCTACTGGCCAAAGGCGTTTTCGCCACTATCAACCAGACTCTGGACGCGGAACTGGCTTCCGAGATGGCGCGCTTCTTCGGCGCCGAGACTTCGGTCATCAGCTTCGAACAACAAGCTGCTCAGGATGCCGCTGCCGCGGAAACAGCCGCGGAAGAGCCGACCGGCGCTGTGTCCCGGCCACCGGTGGTTACCATCATGGGCCACGTGGACCACGGCAAGACCACCCTGCTCGACTCCATCCGCTCCACCAACGTGGCGGGAGGCGAGGCGGGCGGCATCACGCAGCACATTGGAGCCTACAAGGTCAGCATTCAGGACACGCAATCGCCTGCCTACGGGCGTCAAATCGTGTTTCTGGATACGCCCGGCCATGAAGCCTTTACCCGCATGCGGTCACGGGGGGCCAAGGCGACCGACATCGTAGTGCTGGTAGTGGCTGCCGATGACGGAGTCATGCCCCAGACCCTGGAGGCCATTGACCACGCACGGGCGGCGGAAGTGCCCATCATTGTGGCCGTCAACAAGGTTGACAAGCCTGACGCGCTGCCTGACCGCGTGAAGAAGCAGCTCGCCGACCGCGGATTGATGCCGGAGGACTGGGGCGGGACCACCGTGTTTGTGGACGTTTCCGCCAAGCAGAAGACCAATCTCAACCTGCTGATGGAAATGATCTGCCTGGTGGCCGACCTGCAAGAGCTGAAGGCGAATCCCGACCGTCCGGCGCAAGGCGTGGTGCTGGAAGCCAAGCTGGACCGCGGACGGGGCCCGGTGGCCACCGTGCTGGTGCAGAACGGCACCCTGCGCGTGGGCGACAACTTCGTGGTAGGCAACGTCTACGGCAAGGTGCGCGCCATGTTTGACGATCGCGGCAACGCGCTGGATGTGGCGCCGCCTTCCACTCCGGTCGAGATTCTGGGGCTGGAGAGCCTGCACCAGGCCGGCGACCAGTTTGTGGTGGTGGCCGACCGCGACCGCGCCCGCGACATTTCCGAATACCGCGAGCAGAAGGCGCGCGAGGCGGAACTGGCCAAGAGCTCGCGCATGTCGCTGGAAGGCTTGGCGCAGCAGATGAAGGAGGGCGGCAGCAAGGAACTCTCCATCATCCTCAAAGGAGACGTGCAGGGTTCGGTGGAGGTGCTCAGCGACCTGCTCACCAAGATGTCGGGCGAGAAGGTGCGCGTTAACCTGCTGCGCACGGGGGTGGGCGCCATTACCGAGAGCGACGTGCTGCTGGCCTCGGCTTCGAACGCCATCATCATCGGCTTCAATGTGCGGCCGGAGCGCAAAGCGCAGGAATTGGCGGAGCAGGAGAAGGTTGATATCCGCCTGCACTCCATCATTTACGAGCTGCAGGACGAGATCAAGAAGGCCATGAGCGGCCTGCTCGAACCCACCATCAAGGAGACCTACCATGGGCGGGCGGAGGTGCGCGAAACCTTCCGCATCCCCAAAGTGGGCATGGTCGCCGGCTGCTATGTGCAGGACGGCAGCATCAAGCGCGACTCCGAAGTGCGCCTGCTGCGGGACAACGTGGTGGTATTCAAGGGCAAGATCGGGTCACTGCGCCGCTTCAAGGAAGACGTCAGCGAGGTGCGCAACGGCATGGAGTGCGGCATTGCCATCGCTAACTATGGCGACGTGAAGATTGGCGACGTAATAGAAGCCTTCGTCACCGAGCGGATTGCGGCGGAAGCGCTGGCCTGAAGGCAGTTCTCAGTTCTCGGTTCTCAGTTCTCAGTTGAATGTGCCTCGGAACTAACTGAGAACTGGGAACTGGCAACTGGGAACTGAATGATTGCCTTCCTCACCCTCGAGTTGCGCATCGAAGGCGCGCACTCCCTGAAGGACAAGCGCCAGGTGCTGCGCAGCCTGAAGGACCGGCTGCGCTCCCACTTCAATGTGGCAGTAGCGGAACTGGATCACACCGACTTGTGGCGGCGCGCCACGGTGGGCGTGGTCAGCATTTCCGACTCGCGCGATTACCTGGACGGCCTGATGCACAACGTGGAGCGGCAATCCATGCGCATCGCCAACAATGCCGGCGCGGAAGTAGCGGACTCGTTCCTCGAGTACCTCTGACGTGAAGGAATCTTTCTCCCTCCTGTAATCATCTGCTAGCAGATGTGGGCAGGTTTTTATTTCCTGAAACGGGAAGTAACCGCCGAAGGACCACTTAAGTGTGGCCTCGAGCTTGCCGATTTTTGATATTCTCTAGCGTTCTTTCAGGGTCATGCCGGAGCAGCGCAATCAAAGACATCACCGTGAACGGCTGGGAGAAGCTCTGCGCGAGGAGATCGAAACTATACTCGAAGGCGAGCTGGGCGATCCACGCATCGGCCTGGCCAATGTTACCGAGGTGCAGCTAGCCGCCGATGGCAAGTCGGCCCACGTGCTGGTGGTGGTGCAGGGCGGGGAGCAGGAGGCGGAACAGACGTTAAAAGGGCTGGAGGCCGCGCGCGGATTTATTCGGCATGAACTGGCCGAGCGCCTGCAATTGCGTCGCGCGCCCGAGCTGTTTTTTGCGTTGGACAAGTCCCAGCAATATGAGGCTAGAATTGATCAACTTCTGAAGCGCATCAAGCAACCCAAGAAATAATCCAGCGCCGGCAGCCCAGCGCCAATGGCTGGCGGCAGTGTAAGTCATGTTGAAGGAAGTGCTAAACGAGATCGGAAGGCGGGACCGGTTCCTGCTAACTTCGCACGCGCGCCCAGACGGCGATGCCGTGGGCTCGGTGCTGGCCTGCTGGCAAATCCTGCGCCAGCTGGGCAAAGAGGCGCAGGTGGTGATGGCCGATCCGGTGCCGGTGATCTACCGACCCTTGCCTTTTGCCGATTCCATCGTGCAGGCGTGCGAGATTCATAACGGCTTTGACGCCGCCATCATCCTGGAGTGCGACAGCGTGCAGCGCACCCGCCTGCAGGGCCTGGACGGCCGGTTTCTAATCAATATTGACCACCACAGCTCAGCCCGGCCTTTCGCTCACGTGAACTGGATAGACCCTCACGCCTGCGCCACCGCCGAAATGGTTTACCGGCTGGCGCGGCAGGCGGGCGTTCCGATTTCGCCGGAGATCGCGACCTGTTTGTACACCGCGGTGCTGACGGACACGGGCTCGTTCAGTTTTATCGGCACCAACGAGCACACTTTCGCGCTGGCCCGGGAACTGGTGCTGTGCGGCGCCGATCCCGCGCGCATTGCGCAGGGCGTGTACTTTTCCCAC
>JAMXLI010000296.1 GCA_024281115.1 Terriglobales bacterium
GCGGAACTTGGCGCCGCGCAGCTTCACCACCTCCAGGCGCCGCCGGCTGACACCGTACTCGCGCGGCAGCTTCTCCAGGGTAATTACCCCATGCGTAATGCTGTGCAACTGCAGGTCTGTGTGCTCCGGCCCGGTGCGATCGTCGAGCATCAGCACGGTGCAGGTGCGCCCGGCAAAGAACTGCTTCAATCCCAAAATTTCGCGGCGATAGCGCAACGAGTCCTTGGCCAGCATGCGCAGTTCTGAGAGCGAATCAATGACCACGCGGTGCGGCTTGACGCGGTCTACTTCCTGCTGCACGGTCTTCGTGGTGTCTGCCAGTTCCACTTCCGAGGGATGAAAGACGGTGTACTGCATTTCCGGGCTGAGAGTTTTTTCCTCGGGGATCAGTTCAAAGACGGGGATGTTGTCGAGAACAAAGCCGTGGGACCGGGCCACGCCCAGCAACTCCTGGCGCGACTCGGAGAGAGTTACGTACAGGACCCGCTCTCCCTGGCGCACGCCCTCCAGCAGGAATTGCATGGCCAGGGTGGTCTTGCCGGCGCCCGGATCACCTTCCAACAGATATAAGTATCCGTCGGGCAGTCCTCCGCCCAGCACGTCATCCATGCCGGCAGAGCCTGTGCTGATGCGCTTAGGCGCTACGGTGGGCCCTTTGGTTTCGGTTGCCGTTCCCATTTCTGCTTCTCTTCCTCTCGCTGAGGTAATCGGAGCTGGTGGAACGCTGCGCGACCGGTGCAAACCAGAGGCCAACGCGCCTCGGATCGCGGGTCTGCATTCCCAAAACTGTAGATTTGCTCGTCAGATGCCTGCGCCGGCTCGGGCTGGCAGACACTAGTCTGATGCGGGCGGGGGAAAACCGGGTTGGCTCCACCACCTTGAGAGGGGAGCCACTCAGGCTAGAATCCCTTCATGCCCCCATTGGACGGGAAAGTCGCCCTGGTCACCGGGGCGGCCAAGAGAATCGGCCGAGCCGTCGCCCTGGAGCTGGCCTCGGCCGGCGCCCACGTGGCCATCACCTACCTGACTTCAGAGCGGGAAGCCCAAAGCACCGTCGCGGAGCTTAACGCTCGCGGCCCGCGCTCCTGCGCACTGCGCTGCGACGTTCGTGATCCTGCCAGCGTGCGCACCGCGCTGGAAACCACCGAGTCCGAGTTCGGGCGGTTGGACGTCCTGATCAACAATGCCGGTGTTTATGAAACCGTCCCCTTCAAGGAAATCACGCTGGCGCAATGGGACAATGTGTTCGCCATCAACGTCCGCGGGCCTTTTCTGCTGGCCCAGTTGGCCGCTCCCGGGCTACGGCGTTCCCAGGGCCGCATTGTGAACCTGGGATCGCTGGGGGGACTGCGGCCGTGGGCTACGCACGCCCATTACTGCGCCTCCAAAGCCGCGCTCATCATGTTGACCAAGGTGATGGCCAAGGCTCTGGCGCCGGAGATTGCGGTCAATTGCGTGGCCCCCGGCATGATCGATTTCGGGGAAAAGGAGTCGGCGGCGTTTTTCCGCCGGATGGCCGAGAAGTCGCCCATGCAGCGCAACGGCAGCGGTGAAGACGTAGCTGCCGCTGTCCGCTTCTTCGCCGCCGCGCCCCAATTCATCACCGGACAGGTGCTGGCGGTGGACGGCGGCTTGGAACTGGCATAAAGGCCGCCGGAAGAAGGGCTGCGCAGCTGTAGGGCGGGAGCCGAACCGACGCCGGAATTCGGCGCACGGGGGGGCGCGTCAGGCGGTTTTGGGGGGGAGGCAACCGAAGCGCCGAATCGGCGCGGAGGTTTTCAACACACCTGTGGAAAATTTTGTGCAAAACCGGGAAACTATTTAGGTATGTTCTTCAACTCACGTCACTTCTGCAGGTTGCACACGGTCGTGTGCGTCGCATTCCGAGGATAACCCACTTTTTCTGCTTCCATGAAGCTGCGCCTCGACAAACTTTTGCTCGACCGCAACCTGGCGACCTCGCGGGAGCGAGCACAAGCGCTCATCCTGGCGGGCAATGTCCTGGTGAATGGCCAGAAAGTGGAGAAGCCGGGCACCAGCGTCAGCTCAGACGCCGAATTGCGCCTGCTGGGAGAGCCTGCGCGCTACGTCAGCCGTGGCGGGCTCAAGCTGGAGAAGGCGCTCGAGCACTGGGGGATCGATCCCCGGGGCCGCACCTGCCTGGACGTGGGCGCCTCGACAGGAGGCTTTACGGACTGCCTGTTGCAGCACGGCGCGGCGCGGGTAGTCGCCGTTGATACCGGCTATGGGCAGTTGGACCTGCGATTGCGCCGGGATGCCCGGGTGCGCCTGCTGGAGAAGACCAACGCCCGATACCTTCAACCCGCCGACATTCCGGAAGAAATCGAGCTGATGGTCATGGATGTTTCATTTATATCCGCGACCCTGGTTCTGCCCGCGGTGGTGCGGGCCGCGTTCAAGCCACCCGTGGAGAGCGGCGAGGCGGTAGTTCTGGTGAAGCCGCAGTTCGAGGTTGGACGGGAGCAGGTGGGCAAGGGAGGCATCGTGCGCGACCCAGGGCTGCAGGCGTGCGCCGTGGACCGGGTGCGCGATGCCATGCTGGCACTCCGCTTCGAACACCTCGAAAGCATCGAATCTCCTCTGCTGGGCGCCGAAGGCAACCGCGAGTTCCTGCTGCACGGCGTTTTGCGCGCGCTGTCGGGCTGAAGTGCGGTGCGCCAGGCGCAAATGTTGCATGGAGTACAATCCCGCCTTCATCTCGCGGAGCAACTTCGTGAAAGCGGCTGCCATATTTTCCAAGCCGGGAAAAGCCGAGCTGTCGCGCATTGCGCCCCAGCTTATTGCCTGGCTGCGTTCGCGCGGGTACCGCGTGTACGTGGACCGCGAGACCCAACGTTACAGCGAAGGCGACGACACCTTCGACCGCGTGGACATGGCGGCGCAAAAACCGCAGTTTGTAGTCGTGCTGGGCGGCGATGGCACCCTGCTGGCGGCCGCGCGCGCCGTTTCCGTTGCGGGCATCCCGGTCCTGGGCGTCAACCTCGGCTCCCTCGGCTTTCTGACGGAGGTGCCGCTGGAGGAGCTGTACTCCACACTCGAGGCCCTCGACCGCGACCGCTGCACCACCGAAACGCGCTCCATGCTGCGCTGTCAATTGTTGCGCGGCGGGACAGCAATTGCCACTTACGACGCTCTCAACGATGTTGTGGTGAATAAGAGCGCCATCGCGCGCCTGGCCAATCTCGATCTGTACATTGACCAGGAGTTTGTATCCAGCTACAAGGCCGACGGCCTGATCATCGCCACTCCCACGGGCTCGACCGCTTATTCGCTCTCTGCCGGCGGCCCTATCCTGACCCCCTTGGTGGATGCCTTCGTGATTACCCCGGTCTCCGCGCATTCGCTCGCCCATCGTCCTCTGGTGGTCCGGGATTCCGTCGAGGTCTCGGTGCAGGTGAACACGGAAGAAGAAGAGGCTTATTTGAGTGTGGACGGCCAGGTCGGCATCCGGGTGGTGCACGGCGACCGGGTGACCTGCCGCAAGTCGGAGCATCGGGTCAGGTTGCTGCGCATGCAGAGGACGTTTTTTGAAGTGCTTCGCACCAAGCTGAAATGGGGACAAACATGAAGCGCAGGGATAGCACCGCCTCCACCATGGCGAATAGCGGCTGCAACCGGTTCTTCCCGCTGCTGCCGCTGTGCCTGGCGGTGCTGGCGGCCAGTGGGTTCGCGGCCGATAAGGCGCCCGCGGCCGACCTGATCATTACCAATGCAAAAATCTATACCGCCGACAATTCGCAGCCGCGCGCCGAAGCGGTGGCGGTGATTGGACCGCGCATGGTTGCGGTAGGCTCCAGCACGGAAGTGGATGCCTGGCGCGGCGCCTCGACCCGGGTGATCGACGCCGGCGGCAAGCTGGTGGTGCCTGGTTTCAACGACGCCCATGTGCACTTTATGGATGCGTCGCAGAACCTTACCAGCGTGCATTTGAAAGACGCCGCCAGCGTGGAGGAGTTTGTCCGCCGCATTGGAGAGTTCGCTAAAACGGTTGCTCCGGGCGAGTGGATCCAGGGAGGAAACTGGGACGACCAGGCGTGGACGCCGGCGCGTTTTCCCAACCGGCAGATGATCGACCCGGTGACCGGCAATCATCCCGCCGCGCTCAGCCGTTACGACGGGCATACCACCCTGGCCAACACGGCAGCACTGCAGGCGGCGGGTATCACCGCGCGCACGCCCGACCCGCCCGGCGGGCGCATTGACCGCGACGCACAGGGCAATCCCACCGGCATCCTGCGCGATGGCGCCCAGGACCTGCTGTCGAAGGCAATCCCTCCGCCCAGCCACGAGCGCCTGCTGCGCGCCGTCAAGCGGGGGCTGGCGCTGGCCGCCTCGGTGGGCGTGACCAGCATGCAGGAGATGGGCAACACCGGCGAGAGCTTCGCCGCCAACACGGCCCTTTACCAGGAATTGGAGGAAAAGGGCGAGCTCACCGCACGCATCTACGAAGCGCCGCTGATCGAGGGCTGGCAGAATCAGGCGCGCCTGGGGATCCGGCGCGGCTTCGGCTCGCAGTTCGTCAGGTTGGGCGCCAACAAGGGTTTCGCCGATGGATCGCTCGGTTCCAGCACCGCCTACATGTTCGAACCGTTTAGCGACGATCCCCACAACCGCGGCTTGCTGACAGACGAGATGCAGCCGCTCTCCAAGATGCGCGACATGATCCAGGGCGCCGATCGCTCGGGACAGCAGGTGTGCATTCACGCCATCGGCGACCGCGCCATTTCGGTGACCCTCGATCTTTACGAAGAGGTAGAAAAAGCCGACGGTGTGAAGGACCGCCGTTTTCGCATTGAGCACGCGCAACACATGGCGCCCAAGGATTTTGAGCGCTTCGCCCGGTTGAACGTGATCGCGTCGGTGCAGCCCTACCACGCTATTGACGACGGACGCTGGGCGGAAAAACGCCTTGGCCCCAGGCGCGCGGCCACCACCTACGCTTTCCAGACCTTTCTCTATCACGGGGTTCGCCTGGCCCTGGGCACCGACTGGGATGTGGCCCCGCTCGATCCCATGCAGACCATCTACGCCGCCGTAACCCGCGCCACGCTGGACGGCAAGAACCCGAACGGGTGGTTTCCAGAGGAGAAGCTGACGGTGGCGCAAACGGTAGACGCCTACACCATGGGCTCCGCCTACGCCGAGTTCCAGGAACGAGAAAAGGGATCAATTACCCCCGGAAAGCTCGCGGACATAGTGATTTTGAGCGACGACATCTTCACCATTGACCCCAAGCTGATCCGCAATGTGAAGGTGGACACAACCATCGTGGGCGGCAAGGTGGTGTTCGAGCGCCATCCACCCACCGCGCCCTGAACGCCGCGCGCACGCAGCTGGCTGGCGGAATCAATCCGGGGAGAAAACGGGCGGCAGCGGCCCTAAATTTCCTGCCGCAGCAGGTCGCGCATGGTTTCCCGGCGGCGGATCAGTTTAGCGCGTGCTCCGTCCACCATAACCTCAGCGGCGCGCAGCCGCGAGTTGTAGTTCGAAGCCAGCGACATGCCATAAGCGCCGGCGTCCATGATGGCCAGCAGCTCGCCTTCTTTCACCTGCGGCAGCCGGCGGTCGCGGGCAAAAAAATCTCCCGTCTCGCAGATCGGCCCGACCACGTCAACCGTCTCCAGACTCCGACCCCCACCCTCAACCGGCACAATGCGATGGTGCGCACCGTACAAGGAGGGCCGCAGCAGATCGTTCATGGCGGCATCGGTCACCACAAATCGCTTTGGGCCGTTGGTCTTCCGGTAGAGGACGCGGGTGAGAAGCGCGCCCGCCGGTCCCAGGAGCACGCGGCCGGGCTCAAGCAGCAGGTGAACCGGTGTCGGGCCGAGAGCGCGGACAAGACCTTGGGCATAACGTTCGGCGTAGCGGGGAAAGGGGGGGAGCCGCTGCCCGCCGTAGTTGATGCCCAGTCCGCCGCCGCAATCCACGTACGTGAGCCTCAGCCCTTCCTCTCGTAACTCTCTGACCAGCGCAATCACCCGGCGCAGGGCCGCGGAAAAAGGTGCAACCTCGGTGATCTGAGAACCAATGTGCACGCTGACACCCGCGGGCAGGAGAAAGGGTTGGGCGGCAGCCCAGCGATAGAGCCGCCGGGCTTCGGTCATGGGTACGCCGAACTTGTGCCGGCGCAGCCCGGTGGAGATGTAAGGGTGAGTATTGGCGGCCACGTGCGGGTTGACGCGCAGAGCTACCCGGGCGCGCCTCTTCAGCCGGGCCGCGCGCTCAGCTAAAAGCGCCAGTTCGCTCTCGCTCTCCACGTTGAACATGAGAATGCCGGCCCGCAGTGCGGCGTCCATTTCCGCGGCCGTCTTACCCACCCCGGAGAAGACCACCCTGGCGGCAGCGCGGCGGCTGACCCGCAGCACGCGCTCAAGTTCGCCCCCGGAAACAATGTCGAAACCGCATTTCAACCCGTAGATCAGGCGAAGAATGGAAAGATTAGGGTTGGCTTTAACGGAGTAGCACAACGTGTGCGGAACGCCGGCAAAGGCGCTGTCCAGTACCCAGGAGCGCTCGCGCAACGCCGCCGCTGAGTACACGTAGAGGGGTGTGCCAAACTTCTTGGCCAATTCGGAGAGAGGAAAAGATCCGCAGCACAGCACCCTGCGTCCGCCGGGCGAAGCGCGATAGGAAAAGGGTTCTTCGGCGGGACTCTGGTTTCTATTGGGCCCAGTCTGCCGCTTCATGCCTTGCGGCCGCGCGGCTTCGCGGCAGGGGGCGGGAGCGCCGCTTCCGGCGCCAGGATGCGTGCCACCACGACGGTCTGATCGTCGAAGGCTTCCATTCCGGAGGCATGTTGATTGACGGCGTCGAAGATGGCATTTACCACGGTCTGCGCCGGCTGGTCTACGAGACCGGCCACCACTTGTTCCACCCGCTCCCGCCCGAACAGATCGCCGGCGCGGCTGCGCGCGTCCAAAATTCCATCGCTGAAGAACACGAACAGTTCGCCAGGACGCGCATGGAAGGTAAATTCCTCGTACTGCGCGTCCTCGAACAGGCCCAGGGGAAGGCCGGTGGCCTCGATCACCTCGACCTGGCCGCGGTAGCAGCGGATGGGCCGAGGCAGTCCGGAGTTGGCCAGCCACATCGTGCGCTCCTCGTCATCCCAGACGGCGTGGATGAGGGAGACAAACTGCGCTTCGATGGGCCGCTCCCGCAACGATAAGTTGACGGCGGCCAGCATTTCCGCCGGCGAGGGCTCCACGGCCGCGTGCGAGCGCAGGATGCCGCTCACCAGCGCGGCGTAAATGGCCGCGGGCGCGCCCTTGCCGCTCACGTCGCCCACCACGATCGCGCTGCGCTCCTGCGAGTATTGCAGGAAGTCGTACAGGTCGCCGCCAATGGCGCGGGCCGGGGTGAAGCGCGCCGCCAGCTCCAGGTGGCGCAGCACGGGGCGGGCCTGCGGCAGCAGGCGCAATTGCAGCTCGCGGGCCAGCGCCAGGTCGCGTTCCAGCCGGCGCTCCTGGCGGGCAACCTGCTCGTACAGCCGCGCGTTCTCGATGGCGATCGCCACCTGCGCCGCCATGGTGGTGATGGTGCGTCGGTGGTCGTCGGTGAAGTAGCCGCGACGGGTATGCTCGATGTCGAGCACGCCAATCAGCTTGTCCTGGTAAATCAGGGGCACGCACAGCTCGGAGCGCGTTTCCGGGTTCAGCGCGATGTAGCGCGGGTCCTTGGAGACATCGGGCACCAGCACCGCTTCCTTGTGTCGCGCGGCGTACCCCACCAGGCCCCGGTCCAGCGGAATGTCGTGCTTGATCTGCACGCTCATTTTGAAGCGCAGGGAAAAGCGGTGCTGCAGCTTCGTCCCGCTGGCGTCGAGCAGCATGACGCTGAACATCTGGTAGTCAATGAGCCGGCTGAGCAGCTCGCCGATGCGCTTGAGCAGCTGATCGAGGTTCAGGATGGAGGTGACCTCGCGGCTGATCTCATTCAGCAGCATCAGCGTGCGCGCTTGGCGGTTGGCGCGCGTAAACAGGCGCGCGTTCTCGATGCCGATAGCCATGCGCGAGGCGATCAGCGTGAGCAACCGCTTGTGGTCCTCGTGGAAATAGCCGCGCTGCGGCGCCTCCAGGTCGATGACGCCGATCACTTTGTTTTTGACGATGAGCGGCACCGCCAGCTCCGACTTCACGCGCGCGATGGTGCTGATGTAGCGGCTCTCTTCCGCAACATCGTTCACCAGAACGGCTTCACCGCGTTGCGCCGCGATGCCGGTCACACCTTCTCCCACCTTGATGCGCACCTTCTCCGCCAGTTCGGGCGGGTGCCCGATCTGAAAGCGGATGCGCAGTTCCTGGGTCTTTTCGTTGAGCAGAAGGATGGCAAAAATCTCGTAATCAATGACCTTGCGCACCAATTCGGCCACGCGCTGCAGGGTAGTGTCGAGATCCAGCGTGGTGTTGACCACGTCGGCCACTTCCAGCAGCAGGGACTCAACCCGCGGCATGGCGACCTGGGATTCGGTGGAGGTCACGCCAGTCATGATAGCAGCGGCCCCGGCCCTATCTCGTGTGCGCGCCAGCGAGTTGGCGCGGCAAGTCATTGAATGGCGAACAGGTTGGGTTGGGAACGGCGCGCGGGCTTGCGGAACCCCTAGCCGCCCACTTCGCGCGCGATTTTGATTCCGGCGCTGGTGCCGATGCGGTTGGCGCCGGCTTGCACCATGGCTATCATTTCGGCGGCGGTGCGGATTCCGCCCGACGCCTTGACGCCGATACGGTCGCCCACCGCCGAGCGCATAAGGGCCACGTCTTCGACGGTTGCACCGCCCACTAATCCCGTGGCGGTCTTGACGAAATCGGCCCCTGCGGATTCAGAGAGTTTGCAGGCGAGAGCTTTTTCCTCGCGAGTTAAGAGGGAAGTCTCAAGGATCACTTTAAGAAGGGCGCCGCCCGCGTGTGCGATTTCAGCCACGGCGCGAATGTCGTTTTCCACGTAAGCGCGTTCGCCGGACTTCAACATGCCTACATTGAGCACCATGTCCAGTTCGCCCGCTCCGATCTTGACCAGTTCGGAGGCCTCAAAGCGCTTCACCGAGGTGAGCACCGCGCCTTGTGGGAAGCCGACGGGAATGTCCACCTTTACACCCGATCCGCGCGTGGCCGCCACAGCGAGCGCGGCCCAGCAAGGCTGCACGCACACGCTGGCAAAGCCAAACTCCAGCGCTTCTTTGCAGATGGCCAACACCTGCTCGCGCGTCGCTTCAGGTTTTAACAGCGTGTGATCGATCAGCCTGGCGGCTTCATGCCAGCTCTTGAATACGGAGTGACCGGACGAATTGGCGGCGCTGGTTTGCGGCATCTAAATTCAGATTCTACAACTACGCTGGGGTAATCCCTTGCGAGGGCAGAGAAGTGGGGCGGCTCGCGGCTGAGCTCTCACAGCCGTTCGTCCCGGCTAACCTCCCTTGGGGCCCGCTGCGCCCGGCCGAAGCAGGCGCAGGGCTTCGCGCGTGAGCGCATGCCAGAAGGACGCGCCCCAGATGCCCACCGAGAGCAGTCCGCCGAAGAAGAATGCAGCGTGCACGCTGGCCTGGCCCTCGCGCGCCCAGTAAACGTCGCGCAGGTTGAGCCACAGGGCGTACTCGTCGAGCGTCAGGGCGGCGGCCAGTCCGTAGAGGAGGCAGGTGACGCGCCCCAGCCAGGTCAGGCCGCCTTCACCGGTTCCGACCTGCGCCAGCCATATATAGCCCACTGTCAACAGCAGGATGATCCCAAACACCAGGTGATGGATGTGCCGCCCACCGGCAGAAATGTCGTGAAAGGGTCCGATGCCGGCGCGGATCATGTGAGTAAGGATGCGGACCCCGCCAAAGCCCAGGAAGAAGGCCAGAGACGCGAGAAACATGCGCTCGCGCCGGGTCTGCCGAACGTGCCGGTCGTAGAGCGGCTTGAGCCGGCCGGAGCGCGCCGCAGAGAGCAGCAACCATGCTGCTACCGGCAGCAACACCAGGAACGTCCAGCGAATGTAGACGTGACTCGCCGGCAGGGCCATTGCCGCTCAGTGCGCCGCCGCGCTCACGACGCAGATGTCGGGCAGGTTGCGATAGCGCTCCGCATAATCCATGCCGTAGCCGACAACGAACTGGTCGGGGATCTCGAAGCCGATGTAGTCCGCCTGGATCGGCTGCTTACGCCGGGACGGCTTGTCGAGCAGGGCCACGATCTTGAGTACGCGCGGCTGGTGCGCCGCCAGCAGCTTCTTCATGTAGGTAAGCGTCAGGCCGGTATCCAGGATGTCTTCAACCAGGAGCACATTCTTGCCCGCCATGGATTGGTCTACGTCCTTGGTGAGGCGAACCTCGCCGCTGGACTCCCAACCCGCCAGATTTTTGCGGTCCTCCGGCGGGGCGCCGCGGTCGCCATAGCTGCTCACGCCCAGGAAATCGAAGGTGGCATCGATGGTCAGCGCGCGCGCCAGGTCGCTGAGAAAAATTGTCGCGCCCTTGAGCACGCCCACCAGAATCACCGACTGTCCGGCGAAGTCCTGGCTGATCTGGCGCGCCATCTCGGCGACGCGCTCCTCAATCTGCTTCCGGGAAATGAGGACCCGCAGTTCTGACACGCGCCTAGCTTAAACGCTACAATGTTCATTTTTCACCAGGAAATAAGCGCGCGGGGGCCGCCCCGCCCGCCTTGCGAGGACCGAGTGATTGATCTTAAGGGCTTGAAACTGACCTGGCTGGGACACGCTACCTTCCGCTTGCGCACCCCCCGGGGCGCCACCGTCATCATTGATCCCTGGATCGACGGCAATCCTATGTGCCCCGCCGCCGAGAAGGAGCTGGACCGGGTGGATTGCGTGCTGGTCACCCACGCGCACTTTGACCACATTGCCGACGCGGTGGCCATCGCCAAAAAGCACAATCCCAAGCTGGTGGGCATCTTCGAGCTGTGCGCCTGGCTGGAAAAGAAGGGGGCGCAGCAGACGGCACCCATGAACAAGGGAGGAACGCAGGACTTCGGCGAATTCCGCGTCACCATGGGGCATGCCGACCATTCCTGCGGCATCCAGGACGGCGAGCAGATCCTCTACGGTGGCGAGGCTTGCGGCTACGTGCTCGACTTCAAGAACGGCGTTACGCTTTATCATGCCGGCGATACCGCGGTGTTTGGCGATATGCGGATCATTCATGACCTGTACGGGCCCGCCATCGCCATGTTGCCCATTGGCGACCATTTCACCATGTCGCCGCGCGAGGCTGCCTATGCCTGCAAGCTGCTGCAGGCTCCCACTGTCATCCCCATGCACTTTGGCACGTTTCCCATGCTGACCGGCACGCCCGCGGAATTTCGCAGGCTGGTCAAAGACGTCGAGGTGCTCGAGATGAAACCCGGCCAGACGCTGGGCTGAAGCGAAGCGGAGGAACCATGGCAACGGTGCCAAAAACCTATTGGCGGATGGGCGGGGTCACTGAAGGCGCGGTGGAGGATTACGTATACTCGCTGCTGCCGGAGCGCGACCAGACTCTGCGCGACATGGAGAATGATGCGACCGCGCGCAAGGTGCCCATCGTGGGGCCGGCCGTCGGCCGCCTGCTCCACCAGTTGGCGCTTATGATCGGCGCGAAAACCGTATTCGAGATGGGCTCCGCCATCGGCTACTCCACCATCTGGTGGGCGCGCGCCCTGGGACCGGGCGGCAAGGTCTTCTACACGGACGGCAGCAAGCAGAATGCCGAAATTGCACGCAAGAATTTGGAGCGCGCCGGTGTGCTCGACCGGGTGGAGATCCACGTAGGGGACGCGCTCGAGATTCTATCCGAGCAAAAGACCTCCTTTGACATCATCTTCAACGACGTGGACAAGGAAGATTACCCGCGGGTGCTGCGCCTGGCTGCTCCGCGGCTGCGTAAGGGCGGCCTGTTCATCACCGACAACGTGCTGTGGAGCGGGCGGGTTGCCCAGTCCGTCCAGGAAACGGACGCCAGCACGCGCGCCATCGTCGAATTCAACCAGCAGCTCTACCGCACGCCCGACCTGCTGACCACTATCATCCCCTTGCGCGACGGCGTGTCGGTTTCGCTGAAGGTTTGACGGCGGCAGCCGGCGCTAAATGGAGGAAACGGGAATGGCCGTGAGGTCTTCGACCAGGCCTACTTCCTTCTGCAGGAACGGCTCGGCGTACTCGACCCCCGCCAGCAAGCCGTAAAATCGGGCCATAGCTTCGACGCGCTGGCGGATTTCCGCATGCGCCGGAAACAGCGCGCTGCCCGCGTCCTGATCGGCGTACTGCGAGTGGTAAGCCAGCAGCGCCGCCAGGCGCGCCTCGAATTGCTCGCTGATGTCCACCACAAAGCTGGGCCGCACGTCGTAGTAGAGGGTCGCGTAAACAATCTTGAAGGGCCGGTGCGGCTCCAGGCGGGCCAGCGCGGCGTCGGCGCCCGCCGGCGAATCGCCGAGTTTTTTCAGTCCGGCGAGGAAGCAGGCCTCGTAACCCAGCACGGAGGCGGTGTAGTGGTCGGGGTGTCGCCCCTTCCAATAGGGGAGGATCACCACGCGTGGGCGCTGCTCGCGCAGCACGCGCGCCACCTGCAGCCGGTTCTCCCAGGTGTTCTCCACGCGCCCGTCGGGAATGGAGAGCGCTTCGCGCCACGACGCCCGCAGCAGCCGCGCCGCTTCTTCGGCCTCGCGGGCGCGCTCGGCGGCGGTGCCGCGCGTACCCATTTCGCCCTGGCTCAGGTCCAGAATGCCGGTGCGATGCCCGCGCTGGGCCATTTTCAGCAGGGTGCCGCCGCAGGTTTGCTCAACGTCGTCGCGATGCGCGGCAATGGCAAGAACGTCGAGCGGCATCAGTCCAGGCTGCCTTGCTCGATGACGACGTTCTCGCGCACGATCAGCCGGTGCGCCGCCATCTCCCGCAGCCTGGGCAACACGCGGCTGACGTGCTCGTCGGTGTCAATGAAGGTAATCAGCACCGGCAGCTTGCCGCCCGCATCCACCAGGTGGGTAGTCTGCACGCGCTGCCTTCCGGTGAATCCCGCCACCGCATGCAGCGCGGTTGCGCCCGCCACATTTTCTTCACGCAGGTATTGAAGGATCTCCACGTGCAGCGGGCGGTGGCGCCACTGGTCCGCCTCGTTCAGGTAGATGGTCACCTGCACAGCCATGGGATGGGGCATTCTACAGCACCCGCGCCAGCGCCATTCCCGCCAGCACCGCGCCCAGAGACAGCAGGTTGTTGGCCAGCAGGTTGGCCAGCAGCAACCCCCACTGGCCATGCTCAAAGTACGCCATGGTCTCGAAAGCGAAGCTGGAGAAGGTGGTGTAACCTCCGCAGAAGCCGACCGCCACCAGCAGCCGCCAGCGGGGATCCACCAGCACCCGCTCGCTGGTCCAGATCATGAAAAAGCCGAGCACCAAGCTGCCGCTGACATTAATGAACAGCGTGCCGAAGGGAAAAGCCGCCGAGAGCCGCGCGGCATAGCCGCTGATCCAGTAGCGCGCGTTGGCGCCGGCCAGGGCGCCGAGCGAGATCCAGAGGAAGGCAAGCACGAAGGAGTTCTCCTGCGATGTCCGCAAGCGGACCGCCGCCTGCGGGAATGGTAGGAGTCATCATCCGGAGCCGAGGCGCCGGCGGTTAAGGCGAACTCCATCGCCGGAAAACATTATTGCGGCCGGGCTGAGCCTTGTCCACCGCCACGCCGAAATGGCGTCTCAGCGGGTCCGCCGCGCGGTCGGAATTTCAGCTCTTGCGCTGCACCAGGAACGCGGCCAGCTGCTTCAGGGTGGACGCGCGCTCACCGAAGTTGTCCAGATGGGAGCATCCGGCGGCCACCAGGGCGTCCGCCTTCTGCAGCGATTCTTCGATCCCGAACAAGGCCGGGTACGTCAGCTTCTCGGTGGCGCTGTCCTTGCCTGCCGTCTTGCCCAGTTGTTCGGAGGACTGGGTGACATCGAGTACGTCGTCCACAATCTGGAACGCCAGGCCCACCGCTCGCCCAAAAGCGCGCAGCTTGGAGATATCGGCGGTATTTCCGCCCGCATAGATGCCGCCGCTCACCAGGGCGGCGGTGATGAGCGCCGCGGTCTTGGACTGGTGAATGTACTCCAGCGTGGCGGGGTCGGGCTTGGCGTGCTCGGCTTCGAGGTCCATAACTTGCCCACCGATCATCCCTTCAATGGTGCCGGTGCCGTGGGCCACCTCTTCGATGATGCGCACGCGCGCATCCGCCGGGCAGCCCAGCCGGGCCATCACTTCGTAGGCGTAGGTCTGCAGGGCGTCGCCGGCCAGGATGGCCGTGGCCTCGCCGAAAGCTTTGTGACAGGTGGGCCGTCCGCGCCGCAGATCGTCGTTGTCGAGCGCGGGCAGGTCGTCATGGATCAGCGAATAGGTGTGCAGCATCTCCAGGGCGGCGCCCAAGTCCTCCACGCCTGAAGGCAGGGAATGGGCCACGGCGCGCGCCGCTTCCATGCACAGGATGGGGCGCAAGCGCTTTCCCCCGGCAAACACGCTGTGCCGCATGGCGCGGTGGATCGAAGGCGGGTACTGCGTTTCCGGCGGCAGCAGGCGCTCCAGCGCCTCGTCGGCGCGCCGCCGACCCTCGTCCAGTACGAGCTGCAGGTCCATTGGGGAGTGAGTATAACAAGCAGCTTTTGGCTGCTTTGCGACGGGAGAAGACCCGGGACGCGGGGCCTTCCTCGCCGCCGGCTTGGTCCACTCTTCAAAGGGCCGCATCCAACCGCGCATGCCCCGAAAATCCGCCGCCAGCAGTGAGCGGGTGAAGGCCGGCGCAGTTCCTGAAGAGGCGCTGGAGGCTGCCTTCCCCGATATTGCCTTGCCCATTCGTCCTCCCTATGCGCCCATGGAGGCCAAATCCGTTCTTGAAATTCCGCGCGGTCCCGGCTGGATGTACGAGCCCAAGTGGGACGGGTTTCGCTGCCTGGCATTCCGTAAGGGAGGAGAGGTGCTGCTGCAGTCCAAGGCAGGGCAGCCGCTCGGCCGCTATTTCCCGGAACTGGTAATCGCGCTCGCCGCCCTGCCCGCCCGCCAATTCGTTCTAGACGGCGAAATCGTAATCCTGGTGGAGGGCGCGCCGCATTTTGACGATCTGCTGATGCGCATCCATCC
>JAMXLI010000297.1 GCA_024281115.1 Terriglobales bacterium
AAACGCATTTTTCACCCTGGCAGATCCGGGAGTCCGCGGCTTTATGGCGTTTGGATTCGGGTTCAACAAAACGAAGGCTCTGAGTTCCGCTGAACGGTACATCCAGCAGGGCAAACTGCACAACGCCATCGCGGAATACGAAAAGGTCATGAAGTCCGACCCCAAGGACCTCACCGTGCGCAACACGGTGGGCGACCTGTATGCCCGGGTGGGCGACACGGAAAAAGCAATTGAGCATTTCCGCAGCGTGGGCGACGCCTATGCCACCGCCGGCTTCACCGTGAAAGCTATCGCCATGTACAAGAAGCTCACCAAGCTGAAGCCCAGCACGGAGAGCATTCTCAAGCTGGCGGAACTGTACAGCCAACAGGGATTGCAGAACGATTCGCGGGCGCAGTACATGCACGTGGCCGAGCAGATGCTGCACAGCGGCCAGCTCGAAGCCGCCGCCCGGATTTTCCAGAAGGTCCTGGAAATCGACCCGGAAAACACCACCATGCAGGCGCGGCTCTCGGAGGTTTACGTCAAGCTCGGCCGCACCGACGATGCCCGCAACCTGCTGCTGCGCACGGCGGAGGGGCTGCAGACGCGCGGCAACAAGCAGGCTTTGGAAGAGATTTTGCGGCGCCTGCTGGAGATCGACCCGGAAAACAGCCAGGCCCTGTTGATCCAGGGACGCATGGCCGTGCAGGCGGGCGACAGCGCCCGCGCCCTGCACCACCTGCGCCGGGTTAAGAACATCGAGTCCAACGTGGAGGGGCTGCGCCTGCTGGTGCGGGCCGGCCTGGCCGCCGGGCCCTCGGAGGAAACCCAGGCGCTGGCCGCCAAGCTTTTCTCGCTGCACGGCGATGCCAGCGGCCTCACCGCCTATGCCGACGCCCTCATGCGGTCGGGAGCGTACGAAGAGGCGCTGCGCGCCTACGACGAGATGGGAGAGCGGCTGTTCGCTGACGGCGCGCCCCAGGTAGTGCAGAACCTGCAGGCCTGCATCAGCCACGTTCGCGAGAACGCGTCCGCGCTCGACCTGCTGCGCCGGCTATTCGAGCGTTCCGGGGACAAGAGCCACCTGAGCGAAGTGGCTGAGTTGCAGGCGCACGCGTGCGTGCAGGAAGGCAACCTGGAAAAAGCGCGGGAACTCTATTTGCAGCTCGCCGCTCTGGAGCCGCACAATCCCATGCACGCCCAGAACTACCACCAGATGGTGGAGCAACTGGGCGGCAGGAAAGCGGCGCGCGCCGACGCTTCCGAGGCCATGCCCCGCGTGATCGAGGAGCTGGAGCGCACGGCGCCCACGCTGGAGCAGGAGTATCCGGAAGCGCTGGCCGCCGAGTTGCGCAAGGCCATCACCGACTCTGACCTTTTCGTCTCCTACAATCTGCCCGCCAAGGCGGCGGCGCCCTTGCTGGCTGTGCTACCGCAGGCCACGCGCGATGTTCGCCTGAATCTCCGGCTGGCGGGGCTCTACGCCCGCGCCGGCCGTTTCCAACAAGCGGCCGAGTGCTGCTTCACGCTGGCAGCGGTCTACCGCAATGCCGGATTCGAGGAGCACGCCTCCCGCTGCGCGGAAGTGGCCGAGCACTATGCTGCCCGCGCCGGCAGCGCGCCCGCCGCGCCTGAAGTAGCGGCCGCCGCGGTGGCCGAAGCGACCCCCGCCCAGGGCCCGTCCGCAATACACGCGCAGGAAATTGACCTCTCCAGCGATTGGGAAAGCGTGGCCGAAGCTGCTCCCGCCGAATCCGGCGGCGAGGTAGTGGAGATCGCGGAAGCCGACGCCTCCGATCTGACCGGGCTGGTAGAGGAAATCGGCTTTTACCTGAAACACGGCTTGTGGGAAGAGGCGGCTTCGGCCATCGAGAAATGCGCCCAGCAGGCCCCTGATCTGCCCGAGTTGAAATCATTCCGCGAGCAGTTGCAGGCACGCCAAACGCAAAAGGCCCCATCCCGGGCAGCGGAGCAGATCGCGCGCCCGGCAGCGCCCCCGCCGGCGCAAGCCGTGCCGGCCGCGGCAACGTCCGGCGCCCAGCTGCGCGACCTCGCGATGGACCTGGAAGACTCGCTGAACCCCGCCATTGCTGCGCCGCCAGAACGCGCGGCGGCGGCGGCAGCCTCCGCCGGTGCGGCCACGCTGCATGTCGCGTCCAGCGTTTCGGCTCCGGCTCCGTTATCGCCCGGCTTCGCTTCTGCACCGTCCGTCCACGACACCGATTCGGAGCTGGCCGAGATCTTCAGCGAATTCAAGGAAGACCTGGAACAGCAATCCAGCACCCCGACGGAAGGCGAAGATCCGGAGACGCACTACAACCTGGGCGTCGCTTTCAAAGAGATGGGGCTGCTCGACGAAGCCATCGGAGAGTTGCAGAAGGTGTGCCAGGCGGTGGAGCGCGGGCACAACTTCCCCAACATCATGCAGGCTTTCACCTGGCTGGCGCAGTGCTTCCTGGAAAAGGGCGTTCCCCAGGCAGCTATTCGCTGGTACGAGAAGGCGCTCAAGCTTCCCACCATTGACAGCGACGCCCGGATCGCCCTGCACTATGAACTGGCCGCGGCCTTCGAGGCGGCAGAGAACAAGCAGGCCGCTCTCAATCACTTCATGGAAGTGTACGGCGCCAATATTGAGTATCGCGACGTGTCCGAGCGCATTAAGGCCTTAAAGTCGTAGAATTGCGCAATGGCTACTGCGCACGGCAACCAGGCTGTGTCCAAAGTGGCGCCGCCTCGCCCGCGGAGGGTGGCATGACCTCCGATCCCCATCCTGTTCCAGGGGAGGAGCGCTGGAGCGCTTTCGCGGCCGAGTATCCAGGGGAAGGAACGGGCCCTGCGGCCTCCCGCTCGTCCCTGATACCCGCGCCCTCACGTCCCGAAGAAAATATCTGGGCGCGGCGCATTTCCGTAGTCGTGCTGGTTTTGTTCTGCCTGGAACTTGGGCTGGTATTGATGGTGCTGCCCTGGACGCGTCTTTGGGTGGATAACAATCTTCTGCTGAATTATCCCGGGCTGCGCAACCTGGCGGGCAATGCCTTTGTCCGCGGCGCCTTCAGCGGCCTGGGACTGCTGGACTTATGGATTGGCGTCTGGGAAGCGTTTCATTATCGTGAGAACGAGGCCGACCGCGCTTGAGGACGCAGCCGCATCCTTCTGCCTGAAGAGAGAGTCCCCTTGAAATCGAGTGACAACAAGCCCAAGCAGACACTTGCCGATGACCCGCCGCCGCTCTATCCGGCTCCTCTCGCGTACGAGAACAAACAGTTCCTGAGCAGCCCGGACGGCCGCATTCTGCGCATTCTGTCGGAGTACGCCGAACCCCTGGCACGTTTCCGCCGGGAGCAGATCCAGGACACAGTAGTCTTCTTTGGGTCGGCGCGGTTTCACAGCCTAAAGGAAGCGCGTGATCGGCTTCTGCTGCTGGAGAAGCCCGGCTCGAAAACCCCTGCGCCGCCCGCGGAGCAGGAGAAGGTGAAGCGGGCGCGCGCGGCCGTGGACATGGCGCGCTATTACGAGGATGCGCGCCGTCTGGCCTACCTGCTCACCCAGTGGTCGCTGGAGATTCCGGCCAAGCGCCACCGCTTTGTGGTCACCACCGGGGGTGGCCCTGGAATCATGGAGGCGGCCAACCTGGGAGCGCGCGAAGCCGGCGGCAAAACGATTGGTTTGAATATCCATCTGCCCTACGAGCAGATGCCCAACCGCTACATCAGCCCGGAACTCAACTTCGAGTTCCACTACTTTTTCATGCGGAAGTACTGGTTCGCTTACCTGTCCAAAGCGCTGGTCATTTTCCCCGGCGGTTTTGGCACCATGGACGAGCTTTTTGAGATCCTCACGCTGGCACAAACCGAGAAGCTGGCGAAGAAAATCCTGGTCGCCATTTACGGCAGGGACTACTGGAACCGGATCATGAACCTGGAGGCGATGGCGGAAGCGGGCACCATTTCACCAGCGGATGTGAACCTGTTCCGCATGGTCGATTCTCCGGAAGAGGGTTTCGAGTTCCTGCGCGAGGGCCTCACGCGCTATCACCTGGGCTCGCCGCCGCGCGAGAGCGCGCCCGAAATCGCCAAGACGCGGCCGTAACGGACACGGGCGGTAGGCTGAGCGGCGAACCTCACCGCCGTAGGCCATGCCACGGCGAGAAGATGGCGGCCCCGAATCCTGCCAGCATCTCCGACGCCTTCTTGCCTGGGTCGCCATAAACTTCAAAGCGTTGGAGGGTGGCCGCGTGCAGCAGTTGCGGCACCAGTTTCTGTACCACCGGCCCGGTCAAGTGCGCGAGGGCGGCGTCGCCATCCCGATAGGTCTCAATGAGGCGGCATTGCCGGCGGTCGCCGCTCAAGAACCACTCGTAGCCGAGCGTGCCCGGCTCCCTGTCGCTGGCCGCAATCATTGCCCGCACCGTGTTCTCGAACTCTTGCAGGCCGCCTTCGTGGATGGCCAGGTCAACCGCAAAGAGAATCGTGTTGTCGCTCATGCTCTCAGTCCTCCCGGCTCGCACATCGCCATAAGTGGTCCGCACGCCGGCGTCCAAATCCCTTAAAGGCCGGATTATAGTCGCGTGCAATTCGCCTCGGTCCCGTGAGCTAGAATTCCGACGCGTTCTGGATCGAGTGGGTCCAACGCCACAGCTACCAGGAATCTTCACTGTCGAGGTGTGCGGCGCGGCGTGCCGTGCATGAACCGGCCGCCGGGGAGAAGAGCACGTGAACAGTCACAGCATTATGGGCGGTGGAGGCATACGGCTACACCTGGTTGAAGCAGGCAACGCCGCCGGGCGTCCCATTCTGTTTCTTCACGGCTTCTCGCAATGTTCTCTGGCCTGGAGCCGGCAACTGCAGTCCGACTTAGGCGCCGAGTTCCGGCTTCTCGCCATGGACCTGCGCGGTCACGGGCTTTCCGATAAACCGCGCGATGGCTATGCCGACTCGAAGCTCTGGGCCGACGACGTGCAGGCCACAATACAGGACTTGCGCCTCGAGCGTCCGATCCTTTGCGGATGGTCGTATGGATCCCTGGTGGTACTCGACTATCTTCGGCACTACGGCGAGGACGCCATTGCGGGCGTGAACCTGGTGGCCGCCATCACCCGGCT
>JAMXLI010000298.1 GCA_024281115.1 Terriglobales bacterium
TTGACGTATCGGCTGCTCTCCGCGCCCAACCAGCTTGGAGTACGCCTGGAACTCCGGCCGCTGATCGCATTTCGGGATTATCACTCCACTACCCACGAGAACCCATCGCTCGACAGCCGCGTGCACCAGGAGCCCGACCGGATCAGCGTGCAGCCCTATGTGGGTTTACCCCGCCTGTATATAGCTCACAACGCGGACCACGTTGAAGCGGGCGGGGACTGGTACCGGCGTTTCTACTATTCAGTCGAGGCGGAGCGGGGGTTGGATTGCGTCGAAGACCTGTTCAATCCGGGGATGCTGACCTTCGACCTGAGCGCTCGGCCCGCGACCATGGTCGCCTCCACCGAGGCAGTCCGCTGTGAAGACGCCGCCGCCCTGGGCAGCAGGGAGGTTGAGCGGCGCGCGCGAATTGCCGCTGCCGTGCCATCAAGCGACTCGCTGTATCGGCAGCTGGCACTGGCGGCGGACCAATTTGTCGCCCGCCGCGGGAACGGCTACACCGTCATCGCCGGATATCCCTGGTTCACCGATTGGGGCCGCGACACCATGATCGCGCTGCCCGGGCTGACCCTGCCTACCGGCCGCGCCGACGTTGCCAAGGGAATCCTGCTGGAGTTTTCTCGCCATGTTGACCGCGGCATGCTCCCCAATCGCTTTCCCGACCAAGGCGAGACGCCGGAATTCAACACGGTGGACGCCACCTTGTGGTTTTTCGAGGCCGCGCGCGCTTACTGCGCTCACACCGCGGACACCGCCACCGCGCGCCAGCTTTATCCCGTGCTCAAGGACATCGTTGACTGGCACATGCGCGGAACGCGCTACAACATTCGCATGCTGGAGAACGGGCTGCTGAACGCGGGCGAGCCCGGCGTGCAACTCACCTGGATGGACGCCAAGGTTGGCGACTGGGTGGTGACGCCGCGCTCCGGCCAGCCCGTCGAAATCCAGGCCCTCTGGTTCAACGCGCTGAAAATTATGGAGCATTTTGCCGGCCAGTTCGAGGACGACGAGGCCGCGAAACGCTTCCGCGACGCCGCCGCCCTACTGCAACGCACCTTCAATCGCGTTTTCTGGAATGACGCTGCTCGCTGCCTTTACGACCTGATCTCTGAGGGTCAGCCAGACGCATCCATCCGCCCTAATCAGATTTTTGCCGTCAGCCTTCCCTACACCATGCTGGAACCCGATCGCGCGGCCCAGGTATTGGATACGGTGGAGCGGCGCCTGCTCACTCTTTTTGGGCTGCGCACGCTCGATCGTGAGAATCCCAGTTACATCCCACGTTACGAAGGCGATCCTTATCATCGCGACTCCGCCTATCACCAGGGAACCGTTTGGCCGTGGCTGTTGGGCCCGTTCATTACGGCTTACATCAGGGTCCACGGCGGCACGCCGGATTGCCGGGAACGCGCGCGTGAGTTCTTGCGGCCGCTGGAATCCCAGTTGAGCGCCGCCGGACTGGGCCAGATTGCCGAGATTTACGATGCCGAACCCCCGCAGCGGCCCCGTGGCTGCTTTGCCCAGGCTTGGAGCGTGGCCGAACTGCTGCGGGTGCTGGACTCGGAAATCTATGGTCGCGACAAGGAACCCGCGGCCGCCAGGGCGACTGCACAGTGATTGCGCGCTGGCTGCCCGGAAAGCGCCGGGCAAGACCGCGGAAACCTTAAGACTGGCAAGCTGGCAGGAGACGGCTGTGTTTGTCACACAACCTTAAAGTTTTCCACTTGAATCGGCGCTTACGCGCCGCTACATTCCGGATTACGGTCGGAACCAGCAGTAGCCCTCCCCAAGGCACGTTCCCGGCCGAATTCGTACTACGGAGAAGACGACCGTGGAGTTATTTGCGCAAGTACACCTCTGTCTTGAACATCTCTGGAGTGACGACAGCGGTCAGGACATCGCGGAGTACGCCGTGATGCTGGCTGTGATCCTGGTGATCGTGGTCGGAACCGTCGCGCTCATCGGCGGCAAGTCCAACAATATTTTCTCCGAGGTGGCCAGCTCCATACAGTAGACAGCGGCGCTCGCCGCCCGAAACACAGTGAGAAGGTGATGCGGAAGTTCTCTCGCCGCTCTCATTAGGCATGAGCGTATGCTCGTTCGCTGGCCGCGGCCAACGCCGAAGCCTAGGCCGCGTCACGCTGCTTTTTGTTTCTCGGCTGTGTCGAAGTCACGGGTTGACTCCCATGGATTGCCAGATCCATGGTTTCTGACGCAATCATGATGTCCTGGCGACCTTGTACGCGCTCGAAGACTTGCGCAAAGATGAAGGACCTCGCGGGGCGTCGCTTTCTCGGGTTCACCAGGTAACGCAGCTTCAGTTCTACCCAGTTGCTGGTTATTTCCACGTACACCTGCGGCTTCAACTCGAAGGTGGGCACCAGGAAATAGCGCTGCATGCGCTCGACTTCTTCCTGGGCCCCTTGCATGAAATTTTCCGAGTACTTGCCGGCGACGTCGAGCAGGATTTCCGTTGCCGCTTTCATATCACTGGCGTAGGTGATGGGCAGCTTGATTTCGTCCCAGATATACGAAAAAGTTCGCGTGTAGTTGTATACGGCATTGTCGCCAAACAGCTTGGAGTTGGAGAACTGCACGATGCGCCCCGTCGCCTGATCGCCGCCGATCCAGTTCCCCACTTCCATCATGCGCGTGTAGAGGAAACCGACGTCCATCACGTCGCCTGTGATCTTTTCCACCTGCACCCGGTCCCCTACGCTGTAAAACCCGCCCACCAGAATGGAAAGGCGCCCGGCGATGGCCAGGAGCGGCTCCTTGAGGGCAACGGTCAGGCCTGCGCCGATCAGGCCGAGGAAGGTTCCGCGTTGCTGCAGCAGGCGGGCCCAAAGCAACACGATAATCACTACTGCGGCTACAGCCACCACCGTGTTGAAGGCATTGCGATACTGGTACTCTCGGCGGCGATCCTTGAAAGTTGCCCGAAAGAGGCGATTTGCGGCGAAGTTGCTTAGGACCCACGCGGCAATCGTTATGGCCGTCCCGATGGTACCGACGGGATAAGGGATCTTCATGCCCGCTAAGATGCAGGCGCCAGCATTGGCGGAGCGTTGGTGAGCGCGGTTGCCATCAAGTCGCGTAGCGGGAAGAGGCCCTGACAGCTTGCCATTCCTAAAGCCGGGCGGGAGGACTATCATACGCGCGGCACTGACGGGGTGCTCACACCCGCTGGTGACTGCTGTCACTGTGTTTCGCGCCTCGAGGGCCTGTAATCCCAAAAGGCCCTCTATTGGGGGCCTGACTAGGGAGGCGTTCCATGGCTACCCGGAAAAAACCTCGCCAGCGTCCCAGCGCGGTGAAACCGTTGCGCTCCGAGCTCGAAAGTCAGACCACCGACCCGACCTTGGCCAAGCATCCGGACCCTGCATTTCACGCCAAGTTCCGCGACCCCGACGAACTCTGCGAGGAGGAACCGGTCACGGTAGGGGCGGAGGAATATTCGGAACACCGGGCGCAACCCGCATGGTTCGACTCACAAGCCTGGCGTCGCAGCCCGAAGGAGTGAGCGCCTTTTGGCGTACCGTCGCTGCGCGCCGCAACCAGAGCACCAGCAAGGAGGATCGTTATGGGGATTGGAACCATGGTGCCGGGCATCAAGACTCCGGCTACCTATATTGAGGATGTCATTGCGCAGGTGAAGGCCAAAAATCCCGCCGAGGCGGAGTTTCACCAGGCAGTGGAAGAGGTTTTTGCTTCTCTACGGCTGGTGCTGGAGCACCATCCCGAGTTCATTGAAGCCAAGATCCTGGAACGCATCGTCGAACCCGAGCGCGTGTTGATGTTCCGCGTGCCCTGGCTGGACGACCATGGAGTGGTGCAAGTGAACCGCGGGTTCCGCATCGAGATGAACAGCGCGATCGGACCCTACAAGGGTGGTCTGCGGTTCCACCCCAGCGTGAACCTCGGCATTTTGAAGTTCCTGGCCTTTGAGCAGGTGTTCAAGAACTCGCTCACCACGCTGCCCATGGGCGGCGGCAAGGGCGGCTCCGACTTTGATCCCAAGGGCAAGAGCGATCACGAAGTCATGCGTTTTTGCCAGAGCTTCATGATCGAGCTCGGCCGCCATATCGGTCCGGACACCGACGTGCCCGCGGGCGACATCGGCGTGGGGGGCCGCGAGATCGGATATCTCTTCGGCCAGTACAAGCGCCTGCGCAACGAGTTCACCGGGGTGCTGACCGGCAAGGGCCTGAACTGGGGCGGATCGCTCATTCGTCCGGAGGCCACTGGTTACGGCTGCGTGTATTTCGCCGCGGAGATGCTGAAGACGCGCCAACAGTCGCTGGAAGGCAAGGTCTGCCTGGTTTCCGGCAGCGGCAACGTCTCGCAGTACACGGTGGAGAAGCTG
>JAMXLI010000299.1 GCA_024281115.1 Terriglobales bacterium
GTATTGCTGGTACCCCAGCAAGTAGGCCTCTCCCAGCCCGGCGTACGCTTCCGAATAATCGCGCTGTGTGGCAACTGCCTGGTTCAGTTCGGCGATTGCGTTGTCTATGTTCTCCGGCTTCTGGTACTCCTCCAGGTATCCGCGCCCGCGGAGGTAGTGCCGGTACGCCACCGGCGGGACCTTGCGTGTGGCGGCGGGGACGCCGCGCTCCCGCGGCGGGATCTCGGCGGCCAGGATGCCCGCGACTTCGCTGACTACCTTGTCTTCCAGCTCGAAAATATCGTTCTGCGTCACCGTGATGGTGCGCGCTCCCAACTGACGCCGCGTCCTGGCGTCCACCAGGCTGGCATTGACCCGGATGCGCTCCCCGGCCTGCTGCAAGCTGCCTTCGAGAACAAGATCGGTGCCGAATTGCCGCCTCGCGTCTTCGGCGCTGCGGATGCCTTGCGCCTGGATATCGCGGGTGGAAATGAGCTGCAACGACGCGGGCTCCTCCAGTTCCCCCAGCTTGGCGGTGAGCGTCTCGGTAAGCCCCAGGCCCAGGGCGGCTGCCCCGGCATCCTGGCCGACGGGCTCGAAGGGCAGGATGACCAGCAGCTTCTGCTGGGTGGCCGGAGAACGCCCGATGCGGGAGCGCACCACTCCGGCCACTACCAGCGTCAGCACCAGGGCGGCGGCCAGCCAGCGCAACGTCGTGGCGCGCCGCGTTCCCTGCGGGTCCGCCGGGCGCGGCACCAGGCGCGTGCTTTCCGCATCCGGCAATGTGCGCACCAGGTCCACCCCCAGCTCGCGTGCCGACTGGTAGCGGCGCTCGGGATTTTTGTCCAAGGCCTTCAACACCACCGCTTGCAGGTCGGGACCCACGCGCGCATTGACGCTGGCGGGCGGGGGAGGCTCCTGATGAAGAATGGAGTCCAGCAGACGGGTGGACTGTGTCTCGGTGAAGGGTGGACGCCCGGCAAGCATTTCATACAGGACGGCGCCCGCAGCCCAGATGTCCATGCGCGGATCCGGCGCCTCGCCGCGCAACTGCTCCGGCGACATGTAAGGCATGGTGCCGCTGATCGCGCTTGAGGCGGTCGGCGAGGCGCTGGCGGCCGCAATCAGCGAATCCTGCGTGAGGCCTGCCAGGCCGAAATCCAGAATCTTCAGAACGCCCTCGGGCGTTATTTTCACGTTGCCGGGTTTCAGGTCGCGATGCACGATGCCCTGGCGATGAGCAGCGTCGAGCCCGCGGGCCAGCTGGATTCCGTAATCAGTCGCGGTCTTGGTGGAGAGCGGGCCGGCTTTGATTTTTTCCGCCAGGGTGCTGCCGGGCACATATTCCGTGACCAGGTAATCGAGCCCGCCTTCAGAGGCAAAGTCGAAGGCGATGGCAACGTTGGGATGATTCAGCCGGCCAACCGCCAAGGCTTCGGCGCGAAAGCGGGCGCGCGCGGTATCGCTGGCCAGAGCGCCGCTGTGAATAAGCTTGAGGGCTACGTCGCGACGCAACCGCTCATCCTGAGCGCGATAGACGACTCCCATCCCACCGGAACCGATCTTCTCCAGGATGCGGTAATGGCCGAGAATCTGGCCGACACTGGGGGAAGGGACGGACATTGCCGCGATGTTAGGCTGAGGCTGCAAGCAGGTCAACCTTCCCCCTTCTCTGCCGAACCGCTGTCAGGCCGAGCCCAGAAGTACGCTTCCCGCTGCGCCCTGGATTGCAGTTCTGAATCACAGAGTTACGGCACGAAAAAGCCGCCCCTGAACTCGGGCGGCTGGATCCGGTCGAAGACTTTTGATGTCACATCTGAATGTGCGTGGTTTGACTGGCTACGCACTGCCATTGCCCGTCCGGCATTTTCACCCAGGTATCGGTCCAGCGTTCATGATTGTTGAAAGCTTTCCCCGAAGGATCGGTTCCCGTGCTCTTGCCCCCACCGGTGGCGATCGCGGTATCGCCAAAAACGCTGACCTTCACATCCTCGTACTCCATGCTGGAATACTTGGTGCCCTTCGCTATCTGCAGCACCGCGTCCTTGCCGCTGGAAACCTTGCCTTCGCTGCTGGTAGTTACAATCCTGTCGGCCAGCAGCGGAGCGATCAGATCGGGATTGTTGGTCTTTTGCCCTTGCATCCATTTCTGCTCCAGCGCTGCAATCGCCTGCTCGGTGGCGCTGGTGTCCTGCGCCTGCGACCAGGCAACGCCCAACAATATCAGCGATCCCAGTAATCCCCACTTTGCAAAATTCTTCATGGAACCTCTCCTTTTTCCCCGGGCGTGACCCCTGGGAATGCGAGGGCAATCAGACAGGAGAGGCTGCATTCTGTCAATCCGATGGGCTTCAACCTCCTTCCGGAGCGCGACCCCGGGGCGCAAGGAGAAAGAGGCGGGGACAGCGGCGGGTTCAGTCGCGCTCTGCCTGGGCAGTTTCCGCGGGAACGCTCTTCCCTGCCGCCGAGGCCGCGTACAGGCGGCGATACAGGCTGGCGTTGCGCAGGATGGCCTGCACGTACTCCCGCGTTTCCGTGAAGGGGATAGACTCGACGAACTCTTCGGCGCTGGGAAAATTGCCTTCCGATAACCAGCCCTGCACCCGGTCGGATCCGGCGTTATAGGCGGCCAGCGCGTACTCCACCGTCCCGTTGTACTGGTCCACCATGCTGCGGAAATAGCGGGTCCCCAGTTGCAGGTTGGTGGCGGGGTTCAGCAGCTTCTGCGTGGAGAAGCGGCGCACGCGCAATTCACGCGCCACCTTGCGGCCGGTGCCGGGAAGCAGTTGCATCAACCCAACAGCGTTGGCGTGGGAGACAGCGCCGGGATTGAACTCCGATTCCTGGCGGATGAGTGCGGCGACCAGGAATGGGTCCAGGTGGTTGGCCCGGGCATAGCGTTGCAAATCGTTCCAGAAGGGCCGCGGGAACAGCGCTTCCCAGTAGCTGCGCGGCAATGCCGTAATGTCGAAGGCAAAATATTCCGGCAGCGCGCGCTTGATGGCTTCCAGGGCCATGTCGTAGCGGCCGGCGTCCTGATAGAGCTTGGCAATCTGCACCAGGGCCCAGCCGGACTTCTGCCCGGGGGCGGCAGCGGCCTGCAACTCGCGCACCGCCAGGCTGGTGAGGCCGCCATTCTCGAGCAACTGCGCCCGCTCCATCCGGACATCGTCGTCGGGTGGATCGTCGCTCAAGAGAGCGGAAGGAAGGTTAGCAGGGGGAATCTTCTGCAGCACCGGATCGGCGGGCAAATCTCCCCCGGCGCCACCGCCATCGCTGCTGGAGTGGGTATCTTTGCCGGCCGCGCTGGCCTGGGCCGACTGCCCGGCTCCATCCTCGCCCAGCTGTGGCAGGCGCGCTCGCGCCAGGTCGGCATAATAATAGTTGGGAAAGCGGTCAATGAGCTTGCGGTAGAAAGCGCGGCACCGCGCCACGTCGCGGTCCTGCTCGGCCATGCGGGCGCGCCAGTAGAGCGCCGCCGGGACCTCCGGGGAGGAGGGATAGCGCGCAATCTGGTCTTCCAGGTCTTGCTTGCCCTGCTCCCGGCGGTTCTGCCGCAGCGAAAGCCACGTCGCTTTCCAGTGTGCGTAGGCAGCGCGCGGGCTCTGCGGGAAGTGCTGGTCAATTTCGCGATAAGCGTCGATGGCGCGGTCCAGGTCCTTGCGCAGCAGCTGCATGTTGCCCAGCGACATGAGAGCGGCGGCCAGCCAGGCGCTGGCGGGCGTGGCCTGGCGCATCTGGCCGACCAGGGCCTGCACGCGATCCAGGTCGTCGGCGGAGCGGGCGATCTCCACCAGCTCATTGAGGCGCTCCGCTTCCACATCGCCGGTCGCGCCGGCTATGGATTCCAGCACCTCGCGAGCGTCGCGGTCGCGCCCGTTATGGTGCAAGGCTTCGCCCAGCGCCACCTGGAGCGTGGGCCGGTCGGCGGCAGGAGCGTCGGCCAGCAGGTCGCGGTACTCGCGGGCCGCGTCCACCCAGCGGCGTCCGCGCAAGAGCGACGCGGCGCGCTGCTTGCGTTCCTCGTAGGTGGCGGTGAAGGAAACCGTCTTCAGACTGTTGGCCGCGTCGTCGGCGTCGGCGCTCAGCGGCATGAGCGCGTACACACGGCGCAGCACCTCCACCGCATGCGGCGTATCGCCGGCCGCGATGTAGGCCCTGCCCAGCGCCAGTTCAACATCGGAGCGAACCGGCTGGCGATGCGCTTCGAGAACCGCGATTGCCTGGTTGGGTTGATTTTCCGCGCTCAGAGCGCGTGCGTACAGCACGGCTGCATCCCGCTGGAAGACCGAGTCAGGATAATCGGCGTCGAAGGTGCGCAAGGCGGCGGCGGCCGCCTGATTGTCACCCATCCCCAAATAAGCGCTGCCCAGGTAATACGTGACGTAATCGGAAAGCTCGCCGGCATGCGCCTGCGCGCGTTTGAGCGCGGGGACAGCCTTTGTGTAGTCCTTATCGAGGACGCGCGAGTAGCCGACCGCCAGCCAGGCGAGCGCGCCAGCGTCATCGCCAGCATGACGGCGGGCGTAGGCTTCCACCCCGCGATAGGCGGCCGGCGTGCGATCGGCCACCAACTGCTTGGCCATCGGCTTCAGGCTGGCGGAAGCCACAAACGCGCGGTGAATCTTGCGCGCGCGCAGCGAGGGCCGACGCTTCGCCGTCTTTCTGGATTTTTTCTTCGGGCGCGACACGCCGTGCTGGGCTGCGCTTTGGGCTGCCGCCACGCTGGGGCAGAGCGCGACCCCGCCGGCGAACCCAGCCACGAGGATAAGCGACAAAAACCGGTTTTTCACGGACTTATACCGCTAGTTTACCCCGGGAAGCGGGATCCGAGGAGAGACTGATCGTTATCGGCAAGGTTACGCACCAGTTCCTGCACAAAATAGTTGGCGCTGCCGGCCACGCTGGAGCCGTATCGCTTTTCATAAGCGCCGCGACTCTTGTCAATGTCGTCCTTCAGCCGGTCGTAGAGATCGCGATTGCGCCTGCCTTCCTCGACCTTGCCCTTGTTGTAGAGCTTGATTTCGTCCACCAGCAGCTTGGCGAAGCGGCGCGCCTTGCGGTGGACTTCCTCTTCATCCAAAGCGCCTGCGGGCTGGGAAGGAGCAGGGGTCGCGCGCGGCGCCGTGACTGCCACCGAACTGCCCACAGCGGCAGCCGCGGCCAAGGCGACTTCCACGGGCTTGGGCATGGCCGCCGAGGCGACCGGCTCGGCAGCAACCCGCCCGGCCGGCTCCGGGGCCGGCTCGGAGGTCTCCTGGGCGGCCCCGCCGGGAGCGCCGCGCCGCAGCGAGAGCAGTTCCAGCCACAACCCGGTCGAGTGCACCAGGAGTTCGAGCGCGGTGCGGTCAAGCTTAGCGCCCGCGCCGGCATCCACGTGCAGCAGGGCGGCAACTTTTTCCTTCATGATCAACGGCAGCACCATCGCGCGCTGGTCGCGGGACTCACCAAAGGAGCTCACGAAGCGGCGGTCCAGGTCCGCGGCCGAACCTTCCACTGGAGACTTTTCCTGCAAGGCACGAGCCGCCAGCCCCGAGCCCAGATCCAGAGCGAAATTCTTGATGGCATCGTTGCTGGGAAAACCGCGCCCCTGCCATCCAAGAGCCGAGCCGCCCCGTACCACGAACAGGGCGGCGCGCCCGCAGAAATTGGAGGAAGCGTCCAGCAACGCAGAAAGCACTTCTTTTTGAGCGCTGGCGTGGTGAATGGACGAAGTCGCTTGCAACAGGGTGTCGGGCGTTGCCGGAGCCGCGGGGGTCCCGCCGCCTCGGAGCATCGGTTCCAGCTCCGTTACGGCGCGGCGGACGAGGTCGTCGCGCATGTAAGGGATGTGGCTTTCCAGTACCTGCGAGACCAACCGTTCGACGAGCTGCTGGAGAGAGTTCTTGTCGGACATGCCTGGTTCCGGAGCCAGAGACAGCGCCCGCGCAAACTAGTCAGGGGCTGAGGTTTAAATACTCCATGGGGTACCCGGGGGCAAGTTACCTGCGTGTTACCCTTTTGGTTTTGGCCGGGCCGGTCGCAAACGAAGGGCGCAGCCGCGCGTCGAATACAGGGGGGAGCCGGGCCTGATTCCCCCAGGGAACCAGTACAATAGCGGGAGGGGGTGGTTCCTGCCGGCTGAGATTTGGCCCAGAAAATGAATCTGCGGGATATGAACACCATCCAAACCAAAGTAGGTGAGCCGGTCAGTGATGAGCTGGCACTGGTCCAGGCTGCTAAAGCAGGCGATGTAAGCGCGTTCGAGGAGCTGGTGCGGCGGTACGACCGCAACGTCTTTCGCATTGCGCAGCACATCACCCAGAACCGCGAGGACGCAGAAGACGTCGTCCAGGATGCGTTTCTGAAGGCTTACGGCAACCTGGCGCAGTTCCAAGGGCAATCAAAGTTCTACACGTGGCTGGTGCGGATCGCGGTCAACGAAGCGCTGATGCGCCTTCGTCGCCGCCGTCCGGAGCGCATGGTCTCCCTCGATGAGGACGTCAAGACCGAGGAAGACACCATGCCGCGGGAAGTGGCGGATTGGAGTCCGAATCCGGAGCAGCAGTACGGCCAGGCGGAATTGCGGGACATCCTGGGTAAAACGATCCAGGGGCTGCCCCCTAGCTTCCGCACGGTGTTCGTGCTGCGCGACGTGGAAGGTCTTTCCACCGAAGAAACGGCGGAAGCGCTGGGCTTGAGCGTGCCGGCGGTGAAGTCGAGATTATTGCGTGCCCGGTTACAACTGCGAGAACGGTTGAACCGTTACTTTAAAAAGCGCCATGCTGGAGATGGGCAACCGTGACCTGCTCTGAGTTTCTCAAAGAGCTCACCGATTACCTCGACGATTCTCTGGACGAACGCACACGGGTGGAACTGGAAGACCACCTGGCCTGGTGCCACGATTGCTTCGTCGTCTGCGATACCACCAAGAAGACCATTGAAATCTACCGCGATTCCCAGCTCTACGAACTCCCCGACGACTTGCGTACGCGGTTGCGCACCGCGATCGTGGAGAAGTGCCAGGCACGAAAGGCCGGCCCGCAGAAGGCCTGAGCGCCCTCCTCACCGGTTTTTTCATCCATCATTGTTGATCGGAATCAACGGGTAGCCTGCGCGCGCGCCAGGACAACGGCATTGCCCGAGGCCATGGAGTCGTAGTACCGCACAAAGCGCTGGGGTTCAGGCTCCGCGTACGACGCCAGGTTGTGCGCCCAGCGAAATCCGATCGGCTGATACCACAGTTCCACGACCACATGGAACGGCCCCGACGCGCCGCCCAGGGGCGCCTGGTAGGCGACCCGGTCGCTGCCCCCCAGGAAGTCGGGGTCCTCCGCCGCTGCGCCCACAACGGCGATGTCCTTCGTGGCGTTATTCTTGTCGAAGCCGCGCGGTAGCAGGCGGTTGTCCTTGATGTAAGCCACCGTAGACAGCAGCCCGGTGGTGACTCGCCCGCCCTGGTCGCGCAGGATGGGCTCGTAGATCTGCACCTGGTCGGGGCTGTTGATCTCGCGATAATGCGGCTCAAACCGCGCAGGGTCGGAATCGTTGTCGTTGCCGGCAATGGAGCCGTCCGGCTGCAACCGTCCCGACTCGAAGACTTCCCTGCCGTTCTGGTCCTCAACCAGAACGTGCAGCCAGGCGCGCCGCGAGGGATAGGCAGTGGGCAGCTTGTGGCCGGTCAGATTTTCCACCAGCACGTCCAGGCGGAGGGAGCCGCCTTCCACGCGAACATCGCGGATACTAACCCGCGCCGCCTTCGACTGCAGCAAGGCGATGGTGTCCGTGGCTACCGAGTCGAGTTCCTGGGGGAGCGCAGCCACGTCCAGGTCCTGGCGATAGCGATTCAGCATTCTCAGCATGAAGAAATTTGCGCCCAGGAACGAGTGCTGCCGCCATCCGCCGCGCGCCAAACCCAGCACCGCCGAGAACGGGGCAGGCTCATTAATTGCGGGCATGTGGCAGGATTGGCAGCTGCTGCGCCGGGAATAGTCGCTGTGCAGCCACTCGAGATACGGCATCTGCTCCGGAAAGCGGTCAGCCTTCCCGCCGCTCGGCACCAGCGGGGTGGTGTAAAGCGTATGGCAGGTGGCGCACATCTCGGACTCGCGAATGTGCGGCGCCGGAGTGGGACGAAACCCGCCGGTGGAGCTTTCCATGATGCGCTGCTGCCCGGGCGCGATCGCGAATGGGCCATATTCGGAGCTGACGCCGTGAGCATCGGGCGGGGCAATTACAAAGCCGCCGTTGAAGCTGGCCGGCGTACCAAGCTTATCCTGGCTTATCTGGTGACACAGCGAGCAGGAGACGCCGTCCTCGGCCAAGGGGTTTTCCTCCGCGGCGGCCGTAAAAGGCAGGTGGGCAAGGATCCGGCCAGGCTCGCCCCGGAGTTTGGCCTGGTAGTGGGCCATGGGCATGTGGCAGACGGAGCACTCGTCTTCCACGGCCACGCGCGCCTGGGGGTGGTCGGCAATCTCCCGCCGCACGCTGCTCTGCCAGTAGGGATCACGGGCGGAATTCGCCATAATGCTGGCGCGCCAATCCAGCCCGATGGAGACTTGCTTTCCTGAAGGCGTAGTCAGGCCGTTGTGGCACGCGAAGCAGCGGTCGGAGTTCTGGAACTGAGGCTGCGCGGGCTTACCCTCGGGCGCAGCGCCCAGCAGAACGCGCGTCGCAAGCAGCAGGGCCACCGCCGCCGTCCCAAAGCAGAGGACGCCTTTCGTCATCGCCAACCTTCGTTCAGGCGGCCGTCGCCCCAGTCCCACAGCAGGTAAAGCATGAGCTGCACGGGACGCCCGGCGGTGTTGCTGGCCGGGATGCGCACGCCCAGGTCGCCGCGGATATGCTGCCTTCGGCTGATGGTGACCTGCATCTGCGGCAAAATGTCCCAGTCGGTCCGGGCTGCGTCCACCAGGTCGCGGCGGGCAAGAAATTCCAGCATGGGAGACCACAAGCGGCCCATGCCGTGGTCCGCCCCGAAAGTCTGTCCCACGGCAGTGTTGATGAACAAACTCTGAGGAGCGATGTCGGTGTGGCGCGGCAGGTCGGCCCCCAGCTGAAATTGCACGAACGAGTTGTTGCGGAAGAGCTGGTCGAACGCGGCGAAGGTTTCAAACGTGGTAGTGCCCGATCCGAATCCGCGGCTGCGGTTGCCCGTGGGAGCGATCACCGAGCCCTGCAGGCTGAGAATCGAGCCGCTGCGCAGGCTGGAAAACATGACCCGCTTCAAGCCCAGGGTGGTGTCGCCGACGCCTCCACGCCAGGTGTGGTCCTGGTCTTCGAAGTTCAGCGGCACGTCTATCTCAATCTGATTTTTCACTCCGAAGCGTTGCTCATGGATGATGTGGGCCTCCACGCCGGGCGCGCCCCGGGCGTTAACGGCGGAGGAAATCACCACCTCATTTTCCGGAAACGCTTTCTCCGTCGCCAGCGCTCGCGGGAGGTTAAGTTCGCCGCGCGGCCAGTGCGGATTGCGGCAAAAGGTCCGCAAATAGCCGACCACATCCGAGATTTGCTCGGGCGTCAGGGCCTCAGAAAATGCGGGCATGATTTGCGAAAAGCCGCGATAACGGCCGCCGTGCGCCACCATCGCCTTCCAGAAGATATCGGGCTCGGAGGTGGTCTGGCTGCACTGCGTGAAATCAGGGAAGGTGCGCGGCCGGGGGAATGCCGTCAGTTCGGGAGATGCCCCGGAACCGGCCTGCCCGTGGCAGGCAGCGCACGCGGATTTATAGATTCTTTCTCCTGCGCGCACATCCGCCTTCCCTCGCGGCAGGAATTGCGCGCCGGCGAGCGCCGCCGAAAGCAACAGGCACAAAACGATAGCAACCGCTCGACGAGGGCCTCCCATTGCTTGCTTCAACATTCCTTTGAAAGCGTTGCGTGCCCATGGGCCACGCAAGCGGCGCTTGAACTGCGATGCGATTTCAGCGAAAGCAACCGGAGATTGTATAGCGCAACGGCGGCACTGCGCATTGCGAAGGCAGGTGCACGGCCAGGCGCGCCCAGTTGGGACGCTACCGTTCCGCGCGACACCCGACAGTGGCGGATTACCTCAGTAATGCCGGCGGTGCGGATTTGTATACCAGGCAAGACATTTTCCCGGCACCATGGGGCGCTTGTATCCAGATCTTGATACCCGTTAAAGGCGGAAATCTTGCGAACAAAAACGACCGGCGTGCTCATGCTGTCTTTTCTATTGATCCTGGCAGCCTGCGGTGGCGGAGGTAGCAGCAGCAGCAATAGCAATAGCTCCGGCGTAACGCCTCCTCCGGTTACGCCCACCCTGTCGTCGCTGCAGATCTCGCCCGCCAAAATCTCGCTCGGCCCCGGTGCCTCGCAGCAATTCAAGGCGACGGGCACCTATAGCGACGGCAGCAGTCGCGATCTCAGTTCGTCGGTGCAGTGGAGCTCGTCCGACGGCACGGTGGCCTCCGTCTCCACCAGCGGCGTGGCGACAGCCGTAGGGGCCGGTGTGGCCACCCTGACCGCGGCGTCGGGCAAGATGCAAGCCAGCGCCACCCTGGAAGTGACCAGCGCGGCCTCGAACCTGGTTTCGATTGCAGTCACGCCGGCGGCTTCGTCGCTGCCCGTGAACACCAGCCAGCAATACACCGCGACCGGGACTTACAGCGACGGCAGCACCAGTGATTTGACTACGTTGGTGGCCTGGAGTTCTTCGGCGGTGAGTATCGCCAAGATTGATCCTTTTGGGATGGCGAGCGGCGTGAGCGCGGGCTCGGCAACCATCTCGGCCAAGCTCGGGTCCATCACCGGTTCTACCGGTCTGAACGTCACGGCCCCTACGATTTCCTCCATCGTGGTAACCCCCGATGACCTCACGTTGGGGATCGGCATCGCCCAGCAGTACACCGCGACGGCGGTTTACAGCGACGGATCCACCCAGGACCTTACCTCGGGAGTCAACTGGAGTTCTTCCGCCACCAGCGTGGCAACCATCAATGGCTCCGGGCTGCTGACCACGGCCGGCGCCGGTAGCTCCACCATCACGGCGAGCGTGGGATTGCTGACCGACACCACAACCTTGACGGTGGTGCCCGCTCACCTGATCTCGATTGCCGTAAGTCCGTCGCCGGTTTCTTTGGCCAGGGGTACGGCGCAGCAATTCGCTGCCACCGGAAGCTTCGACGACGGCAGCACGCAACTGCTGACCTCGGTGACGTGGTCTTCCGGCAATCAAAGCGTGGTCACGGTGGATGCCAATGGGATGGCGACGGCGGTAGGCACCGGCAGCGCCAGCGTAACCGCCAGTTCGGGTGCAGTGAGCGGCAACGCCTCCGTTACCGTGACGGGAGCCACCCTGGTGTCGCTGGCCGTTACCCCGGCCAACTCCACCATGCCGTCGGGTACCACCAAGCAGATGACGGCGACGGGCACGTTCAGCGACTCCAGCAAGCAGGATGTGACCGCGACTGCGCTGTGGAGCTCTTCCACGCCGGCAGCGGCTACCATCAACAGTCACGGGTTGGTGACCAGCGTTGCCAACGGCACTACAACCCTGACCGCGTCCATCGGATCGGTGAGCGGCTCCACCTTGCTGACCGTTTCGGCGGTGAAACTGGTCTCGATCGCCATTCTGCCCGCCAATCCGCGCATCCAGCGGCACACCACGATTCAATTCACGGCGGTGGGAACCTTCAGCGACAGCAGCACGGGCAGCAACCTGGCCGGCCTGGTCTGGACCGCATCTCCGCCGCGCATCGCGTCCATGCGTGGATCGGGCCTGGTGTTTGGCAAGAAGAGCGGCTCGGCAACCATTACCGCTTCTTCGAGTGGGGTGAAGGGCACCACCAGCCTCACCGTTGGCAGCGGCACGCTGAACTCGATTGCCGTGACGCCGGTGAATCCTAATGTCGCACTGGGCACAGGGCAGCAGTTCACGGCTACAGGCGCCTACAGTGACGGCACGCACCAGGACATCACCAGCAAGGCCCATTGGAGTTCGTCGCATGCCAGCGTGGCGACGATCGCTAATGCGCCCAGCGTTGCCGGGCTGGCTTCCACCGTCGGGGTAGGCAACACGGTGATTGGCGCCAATTCGGGCGGAACCTCCGGCTCCACCACTCTTACCGTACATTGATTGGGACAGGGTAGAGACTTGCAGGTCTTTACCCTGACTTTTCACATTCCGTAATAGCCGCGGGGGGAACAGCCCAGTTACTTACCGGGACGGAGTGCATCCGTTGGTACCAAGCTGCAATTCCCTGCGGCGAACCTTTTGCCTTCCGGCGTAATCTAATAAGCAGAGTTGCTGCGGAACAGACGCCGCTTCAGCGGCGCATGCAAGCGGCAGAGGTTGGCGATATGTTCACGGGTTTGTGGGACCTGGTGTTCGGCTGCCATCACAACAACTACAGCTTTCCCCTCAGCGGCAAACCGGGGCATCGCTCGCGCGCCGCGATGGAGACCGGCGCGTACGTGGTTTGCCTGGATTGCGGAAAAGAGTTCGCGTATGACTGGCGCGATATGCGTGTGCTGAAGAGTCAGCCGCGACCGCGCAAGCCGCTGCCCGAGGCCGCGCAAGTCATGGCCGAGTAAAATCGCGCGCGCCGCCGCCATTCCAACAGCGCGCGGTTCCCTTCCCTTACTGGTCGTCCGGACGCCGCTTCAAGGTGGGGCGGTCGTCGTCCCCGGGCTTCTTGGAATCGGAGCTGGTCTTGTCCGCCGTCGAGGTGCGGCGCAGGCTGGGCCGGTTCTTGTCCTTGTCTTCGTTGTTCAGCTTGTGCCGGTTTTCGAGCGCCGCCAGGCGTGATTTGACCACGTCGAACTCCGAAGTGGAAACAATGTACTGCTGGCGGGCGGGCAGAAT
>JAMXLI010000300.1 GCA_024281115.1 Terriglobales bacterium
ATGAGGCGCTCCTCGGTTCCTACACCACCAAGACCGAGGACGTAATCCGCGACGAGGTATTCAAGAAGGCGCAGGACTACGACATCCCGGTTACCCGCGAGCAGATCCACGTGGAGCGCAACTACAACAATGCGCTGATGATCTGGACCGACTACACCGTCCACGTGGACCTTCCCATGTACCCGGTGGATCTGCAGTTCCATCCCAAGTCCAAAAACAAGCCGATTTAGCACCTGTACTTCCGGCACCCTCGGCCGCCGTGGTGCCGGCGATGAGATGATTTAGAATGTTGCCCACAGGGGTTCCCAAGCTCTTCGCCCGGTCCACTGCTCTGGCGGAACCGGAATGGAAAGCGGTGCCGGATAACGAAAAGGCGCGCTACGTCGTCTTAGTGAACACGATCTCCGCCCACAAGTGAGCATTACCATCAGGATCCCGAGACGCAAGGGCCGCGGCAAAGGCGCCGCGCGCGGACGCCAGGACGCGGTTGTGGTCATCGCCGCAGCCGTGTTTGTGGCTCTCGTCCTGGCCGTGTTTGCCTTCTTCACCTTCTATTACGTGAAGTACGCCCGCATCGTGGACCGGCGCATGCACGGACCCATCTTCAACAATTCCGCCCGGGTCTATGCCGCTGCCCCCACCCTCCACGTGGGCGAAAAAATTGGGGCGGAGGAAATTGCCGCGGCGTTGGGGCGGGCCGGGTATAGCCATCCCGGGAAGAACCAGTCACAGATCGGAACCTATCAGTTGGTCCGCGGCGGGATCGAAATTGAGCCGGGCCCCGCCGCGGTCGAACAAAAACACCCCGCCCGCATCGGGATCGCGCAGGGCAAGATCGTCAGCATTGAAGCCGGCCCCGACGAGAGTACCTACGATTTGGAGCCCCAGCTGGTCACCTCGTTGTTTGACGCGGAGCGCTCCAAGCGGCAGGTTGTCAAGTACCAGGACATCCCCAAGGTGATGGTCGATGCCGTCCTGGCCATTGAGGACCGGCGCTTTTTCCAGCATAGTGGCGTGAACTTCCTGCGGCTCATCGAAGCTGCCTGGGTCGATGTGCTCGAGCGCAAGCACGAGCAGGGCGGCTCCACCCTCACCATGCAGGTCTCGCGCGCCTTCTTTCTCACCCCGCAGAAGACCATCCGGCGCAAGCTGACCGAAATCCTGATCGCCATCGAACTGGAGCACCGCTTCAGCAAGCAGCAGATCTTTGCCCTGTACGCCAACCAGGTAGACATGGGGCAGCGCGGCTCATTCACCATCAACGGTTTCGCCGCCGCGGCGCGCGCTTATTTCAACAAAGATTTGCGCGATATCACGCTTCCCGAAGCGGCGCTGTTGGCGGGCATCATCCAGCGGCCCAGCTATCTCTCGCCCTATCGCCACCCTGAACGTGCCCTGGAACGCCGCAACCTGGTGCTGGATACGATGGTGGACACGCACGCCATCACCCGGGCGCAGGCGGAGCAGGCTAAAGCCACGCCGCTGAAGCTGGCCCCGCCCAACGTGGAAGCCAGCGACGCACCCTACTTCGTGGATATGGTGAAGGACTCGCTCAACGGCAAGTTCAGCGAGCACGATCTGAACGACAATGCCTTGCGCATCTCCACGACTCTCGACATGGACCTGCAGCGCGTGGCCGCGCAGGCGGTGGACGATGGCATGACCATCGTGGACAAGAAGATCACCAAATTGCGCACCCGCAAGGTGAAGATCTCGGGCAAGGGCCGCAAAGCCAAGTATGAGGTAAAAGTAATGGCCGGGCCGCAGGCGCAGGTCGCCCTGATTGCGCTCGATCCGCATACCGGGCGCGTTCTGGCCCTGGTGGGCGGCCGCAACTACGGCATGAGCCAGCTCAACCATGCGCTGGCCAATCGGCCGACAGGTTCAATTTTCAAGCCCTTTGTCTACGCCGCAGCCATGAATACGGCGGTGACGGGCGGCGACATGGTGGTCACGCCCGCCTCGTTGATTGACGATTCCCCGGGAACGTATTCCTACGGCGACCAGATTTACGAGCCGCGCAACTACCGCAACGAGTATCGCGGGCAGGTGACCGCGCGCTATGCCCTGGCGCTGTCGCTGAACAACGCGACCGTGAAATTGGCGGAGCAGGTGGGCTACGACAAAGTGGCCGACCTGGCCCGCGCGGCCGGGATAGCGACCGTCAAGGCCACTCCGGCGATGGCCTTGGGCGCCTACGACGCCCGGCCCCTGGATATGGCCGCCGCCTACACCATCTTCGCCAACGACGGCGTGCGGCTCTCCCCGGTGATGGTCAACTCCGTCCGTTCCGCCCAGGGCGAGGTTCTTACCAGGTTTCAGTCCGAGCAGAAGCCCGTACTCGATCCCCGCGTTGCTTTTGTCATGACCGACATGATGCAGGGCGTGCTTAACTTCGGCACGGCGTACGAAGTCCGCACCAGTGGCTTCAATGCGCCTGCCGCCGGCAAGACCGGCAGTTCGCACGATGCCTGGTTCGCCGGCTACACCAGCAACCTGCTTTGCGTGGTGTGGGTAGGGTACGACGATTACAGCGACATCCGCTTGAGCGGGGCGGAACTGGCTGCGCCGATCTGGGCCGAATTCATGAAGAAAGCCGTCGATCTGCCGCAGTACCGCGACTTCAAGCCCTTCCAGCCGCCCGACGGCGTGGTGGCGGTGAAACTGGACAAGGTTACGAATTACCTGGCTACGCCCACCTGCCCGGACGACTATACCTCTGCCTTTATCTCCGGCACCGAACCCAAGGACACCTGCGACGCCGCGATGAGCGGCAATCGCGGGCTGCTGTCCAAGATCCTGGGCATGGGCCCCAAGCCGCTGCCGCCGCCACCGGTTATCGGGGCCTCCCACCCCGCCCCGGGGCAGCCGGGCCAGAGTGCGGAGCAGCCCCCGGCGACCGCCCAACAGCAGCCCGGCGATCAGAAAAAGAAAAAAGGCCTGTTCGGCAAAATCGTGGGCATTTTCAAGGACGACAAGGGCGGCAACGACGGACAGCCGCATCCTCAACCGCAATCCGACCATCCTTGACGCATTTCGGCACCCGGCCGGCCCTTCTCGCCCCGCCTGCCAGCTTCTCGCCTTTCCTTTAGGAACGAGCTGAGCTAAGCTGGTGTCAATAGGGTTAGAGGAGGTGGCTTGTGCCTCGCTCGCTCGCCTGGTTCTTCTTGGTTTTGCTGATTGCCGCTCTGGCCGCGCCCAGCGTGGCTCAGGCCCCCCCGGAACAACTTCAAATTATGCCGCCCATGCGACGGGTGGGGCCGCCGCCGGCCACCTGGTCCGCCGCGCAGCTGGAGAAGCAAGGCGACGAGTTGCGGGGCGACAAAGCTTTTGTCGATGCGTTGGACTACTACCAGGCCTCCCTTGACCGCAAGCCCAGCGCGGTGCTGCTGAACAAAATCGGCATCACCTACTTGCAAATGCAGCGGTTTCCCGAAGCCAGCAAGGCTTTTCAGCGCGCCAGCAAGGCCGACCGGAACTATGCCGATGCCCACAACAACCTGGGTGTGATCTATTACTTGCAGAAGAAATACGGGAAGGCGATCAAAGAGTATAAAAAGTCCTTGAACCTGGACGAGAAATCAGCCTCATTCCACAGCAACTTAGGAGCGGCCTACTTCTCCCAGAAGCAGTTCGAGAAGGCTACGCTGGAGTACACCCGCGCGCTGGAGCTCGATCCGGACATCTTCGAGAGGACCTCCCACACCGGGGTGGCTGCCCAGATGTCCTCTCCCGAGGACCGGGCGCACTATGATTATGTGGTCGCTAAAATGTACGCCCGCTTGGGGATAGCGGAGCGGTCGCTGCTCTACCTGCGCAAGGCCATGGAAGAGGGCTACAAAGAGATCGGCAAGGTTTACAAGGACGCCGAGTTCGCGGAGTTGCGCAAAGATCCCCGTTTTGCGGAATTGATGGCCTCCCGGCCCGCCGCCATCCCGGAATAAAAATTTTCCTTCAGGGTGCAACTTTTCGCTGGCGATTGTGTCTTAAACGTTAAAGCCTCCTGAAAGCAACAGGGTGAGTAAGGAGAAACGGTAACCGCCGGTCGCTAACACCCGAGCACGCCCCAAGCAGCGACCGGCGGTTTTTTCTTTGTAATCCCTCCGCAGCAGCCGGATTCAACCAAAAATTGCTAAATCGCAGGGTTGTTGTTCATTCCAGGGCATTAAAAGGGAATCGGACAGCGGTCTCGTTTTTCTGAAGGCAGAGTCTGCGTCCCTCGGGGGAGTTGAGGCAAAGTTTCTGGCCTCGCCGGAGCTGTGCCACGCTCCGCGGCCAAGGTGGAATGTGCAAGAGGTGGTGGAAAGAATTGCTTGCTTCCTGGTGGATGAGCCCGAAAACGTGTCGGTCTCCACCATTGAATCGCATCAGCAGACCATTTTGCAGCTACGGGTCGCTAAGAGCGACATCGGAAAAATCGTTGGCAAGCACGGAAGGCTTGCCAACGCCATTCGAACCATCTTAGCGGCCGCCGGAAAGACCTCGGGCCGCCGCTTCCGCCTGGAGATTATCGAGTGACAGCGCAGCCGGAGTGGAGGTTGCGGCAGTGTCCAGCCCGCGGCCCTTACCTTCCTTGAGCGCGATGGTCTGCGTAGTGGCCGACGAAAGAGGTGCGCCGGTGATGAAAATCATCGGTGACCGGCAATCGGTGGCGTGGATCACCGGCAGCAGCCGGCCGCGTCCGGAGCTGATGCGGACCAGGTTGCCGCCGGTGCCGTCGTGCTCCCCAGAACCGGCCGCCGGAGCGAAGGTCGAGGGAAACGCGATATAGCGCGTGAGCGGCGGAAACAGGTTCAGCAGCGCGGCAAAAGCGGCGTGCGCGTGCTGATGCGTTCCGTCATCCACATCCGGTCCCATCCCCACATTCAGCATGACCTCGTGGCCGAGCGATTCCAGTCGCGGGGTGCACAGCGTCGCGCCCTGATTGTTCAGGCCAGAGACCGTGACCGACGGAAAACGGTCGTAGGCATAGCGGAATGCCAGGGCCGCCGGGTAGGACCAGGACGCATCCGGCGCGGGAACGGCGGGGCTGTCCTGCACGCGGGCCGGCTCCATGTGCACGGGCTTGATCTGCCAGGGCTTGGGCAGGTGAATTCGCGCAAACGCCAGCCGGTTGGGATCAATCTGCACGGGTTCCAGCGGATGCACCACCATCAACTCCTTGTGCGTGACCGTTCCGTTGGGATCTATCTCAGTTTTACCGCCAAACGCCTGCGCGTTGATCTGGTAGCTGCCCGCGCCGGTGGGCGCCAGACAGTCGTTCATGCCCTTGATGTAGATGTAGGTGTGGCCTTCAACCGACGGGACAAGGATGTCCACGCTGTCGTCGGCATAGTGGACAACGCCCATCGGGCCGGAGACCACGATGTTCAGGGTATAGGCAGAGGGCGCCGCCGTTTTCACCGAGGCAGCGATCGAGTTGTGGCTGTGATTTTGGGCCCATGCGCCCGTTGCCAGCAACAGGACACACAAGTCCACAAGCGCGAAACTTCTGCGACGTAGAGACACACGTACCTCCTTAGGTTAGGGATTGGCTGTTAGTGGGGAAGCCGGGCGCTAGTCGCGGCCCAGCAGGTGGAACGGGGACCAGTAGTAGGGATGGGAGGAAGCAGGGGTGTTGCGGGTGTGGGCGGCCGCCGCCCGCAGCGCCGCGGCTACGGGTTGTCCGGTGAGCAGAGTGCCGTAGAAATACTCCATGAACGCTGCCGTCGTGGCGGAGTCCACATTCCAGCGGGCCGTGACTACGTGGGGCACGCCCGCCTGCAACAGAGCCTGGGAGAGGCCGCCGGCGCCCTCGTCGCTTCCTTCGGTTGTACACGCGGAGAGAACAGCGAGTTGGAGCTTCGGGCGACGCATGGCCAGCTCGGCAGAGGTCAGAACGGGTGACTGGACGGCGTCGGCCTTAGCCAGGATCAGTCCTGCTTGCTCGACCGAGCTCCTGGCGTGCCCGGCAAAATGGAAAACGACTGCGTACGGCATATTCCTTTCAACATTCGTTACCGTGGCATTTTTCCCCGTCAGCAGCCGCGCGGTGCGGAATCGCGCGGCCACGCTTTCCGCTTCGCGCGTGGCGTCGGGCAGCGGGCGGAATTGGTTGGAGGAGCTTCCCGGTCCCACGACCAGGGCGGACCCACCGGCGGTGATGGGCGCAGTGGGCGCGAGCTGTTGTTGCAGGTACAGTCCGGGTGAGTACACGAAAGAATAGGTGTCGGAGAGATATCGTCCCTCGCTGTCAATCAAGACCTCGAAGGGAAGGTCGCCCAGCGGATCGTCCAGTTCGACGATAAGCGTGCGGCCGCTCTCCAGACGGCCCGCAACCGGGGCAAAAAGCAAGCTGTACAGCGCGTGAGCCAGCCTGCGCAGCGCCATGGGGCTGGAGTTCGGATCGGAACAGAGCTCGCGGAACCGCTGCGCCATACGCTGCAGCTGCTCCTGGGGAACAGCGATCCAGCGGGCCTGGATGCCGCGACTGTCGCTCACCCATACCGCCGTGCCCTGGGAAAAGACCGCGTAGGTGAGAAGAGTTTGCCGCTGCAGGTGGGGCAGGACATCGGAAACTTGCCGCAAGGCTGAGAAGGCACGGCCCGGCGCGCCGGCGTAGCCCCACTGAAGCGAGGGCTGGACGGGATGCCGCGCGCGCACTGCCGCTCCCCGGTACCACTCCCAGGTTTCCAGCGCCTGCAGCGGATCGTGCTGGGCCCAGCTCAGCTGCACCAGGTCGTGATAGGTGCCGGAAGTGGCGCTTTCCCAGGCGCGCCGGTCCTGTTCGGAGCGCAGGGAATGCAGCTCGGTTTCCGATCTCGCCAGCGCGGCCTGCAACGAAGCCTCGGCACCTTCGCCATCGCGCTGCGCCCGCAAGAGCTGTGCGCGCGTTCGATAAAAGCCTATGGCGACAAACCGGCTGGAGATGCTGGGCACTTGCGCCGCGACTGACTCGAGATGCCGGCTGGCAGAGGCGGAGTCGCCCCGCTGCATCTCCAGCTTGGCCAACTCCACCGTGGCTTCGACTTCAAAATTCCGCGTGCTGGCGTCGGGGGGCGAGGCGCGGAAAAGGCGCGCGGCCTCGGCGAACTCGGAGCGGGCGAGCGCGGGCAGGCCGGCCATAAGAGCCGCTTTCGCCAGCCGATCGTGCGACATGGCGGCCAGGCGCGTATCCTCGGCTTCCCGCAGCGTGGCCACCATCTGGCGCGCCACCGCGACGTCGAGGTGCCACTGCTGCCCGGCCGCGGCCAGGTCGTCCGCCAAGGCATACAGATTGTGCAGGTACCGCGAGGGATAACCATGGGCCCACCAGCGCGCCATCCCGGTGGAGACCTGGGCCCAGGCCACGGCGCTCTGGCCGGCGGCGAAATCTGAGCCCGCGGAGAAATCGAGTGCGCGCAACGCGAGCTCGGGATAGCTGCTTTGCTCGGCGGTTTCGAGCGCGTTGCCGGCCAGCGCCCGAGCGCCACCGATGTCTCCCAGCAAATCGCGGCAGACAGCCCGCTCCAGTTTCAGTTGGGTTGCGACCCAGCGGTACTGGGTACGAAGTACGGGGGGAGCGAGCGTCTCGGCAGCCTGCCAGCAGGCGCTGCCATTTTGCGACAAGCCCAGCGCATAAACCTGCTCCAGCCGGGCGCGTAAGGCTCCCGCGCGGTTTCCCGCCGCCTCAAACTCCTGCTGCGCCTGGAAGGCATCGCTTCGGCTGGCCTCATATTCGCCGCGAGCTGCTTCCCGCAGGGAACGGGCGAGGTTGATGGTAGCGCGCCCGAAGCCCGGGGCATGCGACCCGGCAAGAACATCGGACAGCCAGGGGTCGTGATGTTCCACGCGCAGGATGGTGGCCAGGACCTGCAACGCTGCGCGGGATTCGGCGCCGTCCCCGCCGGGAAGACCCAGCCGGGGCAGCCACTCGGTAATCGCCAGATCGAGATATTGCTCGATCTGTTCATTGATCGCCCACCAGGTATCGCGTTTCCCCCTGCTGACCTGCTGCGCCAGCGCTGCCGGCGACAGTAAGGGAGTGGCATTCAGGCTGCTGTGCCGCGCCAGCCTGGCCTGCAGAGCACGTAACCGCTCCCGGGCTTCGTCCGCCCAGCCGCCCGCCGGATCCACGTTCAGGTAGTGCTCCCAGTCGCTCACCGCCTGCGAAAACAGGAACATCCGTTCCATGACGATGGCACGGTTAAACAGCGCTACCCGGTTATCCGGAGCATCGGCCAGGACCTTGCCCAGCAGTTCGGCCGACTGGGCGTAATCCGCGGCCCGTCCCAGGGATTCTGCACGCTGCGCAAAGGCGGTAGCCAGGCCCAGACGCAGCGCTGGTTCGTCCGGTTCACTCTCCAGCCCCTTCGAAAAGCGCGCAAGGGCGGCCTCGTAGTTCCACTCCAGCAACTCCGCGTTTCCGGCGACAGCCAGCCAGCGCGCGTCGTCAGGATTCGCCGAAAGGTGGCGCTTGGCTTCTGCTTCCACTTCCAGCAGGGCTGCCGGGGAACTCAGGCGGGAGCGGTTCTCCTCGCCGCGCTCGACGCGCAGGGGCGCGTGGCCGGCCTGCGGGATACGCAGCTCCATGGTCCTTTGTTCCTCGTAGGCCTGGGCCAGCAGGTTGTCCGGCGAGGAACGGTGAATCAGCAGGGA
>JAMXLI010000301.1 GCA_024281115.1 Terriglobales bacterium
ACACGGAGCTGGCATTGGCAAAGGCGCGCACGCCAAACCCCGCCCCTTCCAGGTGATGCCTCACGAGTCGGGCGATGTCCGTCTCGTCCTCGACCAAGAAGATCAGCAGCTTCGATGCCGGGCCCCCGAAACTTTCCCGCAAGGCACTCACGGACGTTCTGCCTCCTGCAGAGCGGTAGGTAGGAAAGCGGAGGCGGGGCTGTGGCCAACCATGGCCCCGCCGCGCCAGGGTTATTGCGGCTGCCCAGTGCCCGGGTCAAGCAGCAGCTTGCCGGCATGGGGGGCGGAGAAATCGAACATGTTCAACAGGCTTCCGGCCTTTCCGTCCATGGACCCGTTGCCCAGCCGGCCGAGGTTGAAGTTGTCCTCGATGAACCGCAGGATCGAGGATTGGTCGCTAATCGCGTGGTCCACGAAGTTCACCTTCGCCCACGGCGAGATAACCAGGAGTGGCTGCCGCGGCCCATAGCCGCACCGCCCAGGCTGGTCGAAAGAGGTAAAGCGGCCGCATCGTCCCGGCGCGTTGAGCGCGTCCGCCGCCGACTGCGATTCGCTCACGATCGGGCTGGCGACGTGGTCATACCACCCATCCGAGTCGTCGTAGGCGATGACAATCGCCGTCGAGGGCCAGTCCGGCGATTGTTGCAGTTGGTTGATGGTGTCGGCGAGAAAGATCTGCTCATCCAGGGGATCGGAATACCCGGCATGCCCGTCCTGCGCCTTCTTCGCCTTCACGAAGCTCACGGCGGGCAGATTTCCATTGCCCAGCGCCGTGAAAAAATCCGACAGGTCGTACTGGTGGTTGGCGCGATCGGTACGGCCGATCATCGCCGGCGAACTGGGAGGAAGATGATGCACATTCGCGGTCTGCGCGTAATATTCAAAGGGCTCGTGATGGGCGCTGTAGTCGCTGATCCCGCTGCCGGTCAGGTTGTCACTGGTCGCGCCGCAGATCGCCGGCGTCGATCGCGTTGCCGCCGTGGTGGGACGGAACCCCCCCGTGGAACCATCCCCAGGTCAGGCCCTTGCTGTTGAGCAGGTCACCCACGTTGGGACCAAGCAGGGCCACCTGGTCGGGAGTGCCGCAATCGTCATAAAAAGGATCGGGGTCTCCGATCACGGTCTGCCCGAGAACGTTACCGGAGCCCACGGGATCTCCCTTGATGTGGTTCTGATCCACTCCGAAGGTCTGCCCGGAGATGAGGTTCAGGGCGCCCGGCGTGGACGGCCCGAAGGTGCTGGAAAAGGAGTTGTCGCTCATGGCGTAGTGCTGGGCGTAGTTCCACATCGCGGTGACCGTGTTTCCGTCGTAATAGCCCATCGTCAGCCCGGTGCCCTTGCCATAGTCCGGACAGGGGGAACCCGGCGTCGAGCCCGTTCCCACCGACTCGGGGAACAGGTCCATCGCCCCGCCATCAAAGGCGGTCTGCTCAGCGGTGTAGTCATGGTTCTGGTCACAGGTCACAGCTTGCGAGCGACCCAGGCGGAACGGATTGGTGCTGTTCGGGTTCAGGCTGAGCAGCCCGGGCGCGTTCAAACCATTGACGCTGGGCGTACCCCGGACGGCCTGGAACTGGGGATCGCCCGCCGGGTTCTGCGCGCGCGGGTAGGTGCCAAAGTAGTGATCGAACGAGACGTTTTCCTGGAAGATGACGACGACGTGCTTGATGGGCGTGCTGGTGCTTTGCGCCATGGCTGGCATGGCAGCCCTGGTGCTCAGCCCCAGAAGCAGCGCGCCGGCGCTCACCAATGCCAGCCGCTTCCGGGGGGTAGACGGGGTCGGGTCGCTGAACATGGATCCTCCGCTGTGCGGAATGGCTGAAGGCCGCCTCCGCAGCCACTTCACGCTAGGCGGGCGGTGTTGCAGAGATGTTGCGCGACTGTTAAAACCTCATGAAATAGGCGGGGCGGCCTTTAATCGTGCGCCCGCCGCTTGGGCGTGTGGCGAATGCTGCGGCCTTCCACCATGTGCACCACTTCTTCCGCCAGGTTTTTAGCGTGATCACCGGCGCGCTCCAGCGCCTGCGCCATGAGCATGACATTGAGAATTTCGGGGCCAGCCTTAAGCCTGCGTTTCAGGTGCCGCTGCATGAGGGCTTGGTGGAGTTGGTTGATGCGCAGGTCGGCGCGCAAAATGCCGTACGCCGCATGTGCGTCGCGCGCGACAAAGCTGTTGTAAACCTGCCCTAGCATGTCCTGTACGACCGTTGCCATCTCCGCCAGGTTGTTGGCTTCCTGGGCGGCGAGCCGGCTGGGGGCGCGGTGCACGCAACCGCCCACCCACGCCATGAGGTCTCCGATCCGCTCCAGGTCCGTAATGAACTTCAGGCAGGCAAGCAGTTCCCGTGCCGCGTCCTCGTTGACTTGCGTGATGGCGCGCGGCAACTCCTCGTCGATCTGCCGCTCAATCTGGTCCAACTCCTTCTCGCAGTCTTTCACGGTCAGGTAGGCGAGGCGGGTCGAGTTGGAGAGAAGGTCGATGACGTTGTGGGTTGCATCTTTCGCAATCAGGCACGCGCTCAACGCCAGCCGAGTCAACGGGTGCTGCGGCCTCGTCTTCCTGGTCCGGTCCAAGGCGGGCATGGCGGTGGCGATTGGACGTTAATAGTAGGAACACGGTGGGATATTCGTTGTGAATATTTGATAAATTCGGCGACCGCGCTGCTACGGCAGCCGCGGAGGCTTGCCACGGCCGCTCGCCTGCCGGCAGGGATCAGTCTGCATGGCCGTCCCTTGAAAGCCGCGACACTACAATAGAAGCATGGCCCTGCCCCCCTTTGAGCAAGCGGCGCCCGCCGCGTTGCAGTTCCCCCCCGGATTTCTTTGGGGAGTCTCCACCTCCGCGCACCAGGTGGAAGGAGGCACCCGGAACCAGTGGTC
>JAMXLI010000302.1 GCA_024281115.1 Terriglobales bacterium
CATTGAGGTGCACGCAGGCGGCGGCAATCGTGTGCACGTGGTCGGAAGAATCCAGGTGAGCCGCTGGAGCGGCGACGCGGAAGGCAAGGTGCGACGCATCCAGGCCAATCCGCCCATCCAGCAGGACGGCAACCACATCGTCATCGGGCGCACCGACGATCCTGAACTCAAGCACAATGTTTCCATCAGCTACACGGTTGAGGTTCCGCCGGAGACGCGCCTGAACGCCTCGACCGGTTCGGGCAACGAGAAAATCGAGGGCCTTCGCGGGCCGGTGCAGGCGCATTCCGGCTCCGGCGATCTCGCCATTTCTGATATTGCCGGCGGCACCGACGCGCAGACTGGCTCGGGAAATATGCGCCTGACTAATTTGAAAAGCGGTGTGCGGGTGCGCACCGGAAGCGGCGACATCGAGGCCGAGCAGATCGCTGGCGCTTTCGCCGGCGAGGCGGGGAGCGGCGAGGTACGCCTGGTAGAAACGTCTTCCGGCGATGTGCGCGTGGGGTCAGGATCGGGGGAGCTAAGCGTGCGGGGCGTGAATGGGGCGCTGGATCTGCGCACCGGCAGCGGCAACGTGGAAGTGGAAGGCAATCCTGCCGGCGACTGGCGCCTGAGCGCGGGCTCGGGGGATGTCCGCCTCACCATTCCGCGAGAGGCCAATTTCGAGCTGGATGCGACCACCCACTCCGGCAACGTGACCGTGGACCGCCAGCTGACGGTGCAGGGCAGGCTGGGACCGCACTCGGTGCACGGCACCGCCGGATCCGGCGGCCACCGTGTGGAAGTGCGAACGGGCTCGGGAGAAATCGAAATCCGTTAGCCCTGGAGCTGAAAGCGTGCGCCCGCTCCGGTGCAGAAGAAAACTGCCCTTCAGCGTCAGCAGCCAAGAGGGTACTGGGGGCGGATCCTGGTTTGAACTTCACCCGCTAACCCGCCGCAGAAGCGCCGCTCTTCCAAGCCACTCAACCTGGTGTTTGCCCTTGCGCTCCCGCGGATTTCCAGACAATTGCCCGTGAATTGGATTTTTGAACGCTCCTCAGAACCCTTGCTTCTACTGTGGCGGGGCGCTAGGGTATAATCCCGAATCCAAAGGCGGGGCTGACCCGTACCTTGTGCGAGGGTTAGCAATCCTCGAACATTCCGAAGGAGAAAAACATGAAGAAGCTGCTGTTGATGTTGATGACCGTGGCTGTATTCCTGGGAACTGCTGCTTTCGCGCAGGACGCGAGCTCAGGAGCCGCAGCGGGCGGCGATTCGGCCAAAACAGAGAAGGCGGCCGGCAAAGAAAAAGCTCCGCCGCTGAAGACCCTCAAGGGAACCGTGAAGGCCGAGGGCGACAAAGTGCAGTTTGTTGCCGACAAGGGCGGCAAGGCTTGGGATGTGGTCAATCCCGAAGCCCTGAAGGGCCATGAAGGCCACCACGTGGTCGTGAAGGCGCACGTCTACGCCGACAAGAACCAGATCCACGTCATGGACGTGAAGATGGCGAAGGCGAAAGGCGAAAAGGCCGAAAAAAGCGACTCGATGAGCCACTAAAACCCGCAAGGGTTTGCAACAGGGCGGCTGAAGAGTCGCCCTTTTTCTTTTGCCTTGTGATGGTTTTGCTTACGCAGCGAGCGCCGCATCTGCTGCCCTGACCCATGAATGACGTACTCAGCCTGATCTCGCGTCACGGCTACGCGCTGGTCGCGCTGGCCGTGTTCCTGGAAGCCATCGGCGTTCCCGTGCCTGCGGCGCTTGCCTTGCTGGCCGCGGGCACTGCCAGTGCCCTGGGCAAGCTGCGGCTGGGGCTGGTGCTGGCCAGCGCCGTCCCTGCCATGCTGCTGGGCGACGCGTTATTGTTTACCCTGGGGCGCTACACGGGTTGGACCTTGCTGGGCCTGCTTTGCCGCCTCTCGGTCAATCCGGAGACTTGCATTCTGCGCTCCGCCGAATCGTTTTACCGGCGGGGCAAGGCGACCCTGGTCTTGGCCAAGTTCATTCCCGGCATTAACACCATGGCGCCTCCCCTGGCTGGCAGTATGAACATGCGCCCGTTCCAGTTTCTTCGGCTCGATGCCGCCGGGGCCACCTTGTACATAGTGGCCTACGTGACCGCCGGGTTTGCGTTCAGCCGCTTCTTCGCCCTGTTCGCCCGCGGCCTGCAAAACGTGGGCCGCGCCGTGGAGTGGGTTGTGCTGCTGGGCGCGCTGGGTTACATCGTTTACCGCGTTCGGCTTTACTGGAAACATCGCATGTATCGGGTGGTGCCGCGCGTGACGGTAGACGAGGTGAAGCGCAAGCTCGACCAGGGCTTGGATATTCTGCTGGCCGATGTACGCAGCCACGGATACTACGATGCGGGCGCTTCTCGTATTCGCGGCTCCATTCGCCTGGAACCGAACTCGCTGGCCGTCGCGGTAAAAGACCTGCCCCGGGACAAGGAGATCTACCTCTATTGCACTTGAGTGCGAGAGGCCACGAGCGCCCGGGTGGCGCACTGGATGCGGGAACAAGGCTACGACGCGCGCGTGATCGTCGGCGGCTTGCGCGCCTGGGAACGCTCGGGCTACCAGGTGGAGACCGTGCCCGCCAACGACCTGGTGCTCTTACCGAAATTCAACTGAGTACCTGGCATGGTTGACTTGAGCCAGACCGCCGGGATACCTTGCCCCAGCGAACTCCACCTACATTTTTTCTGCGAGGTCCCGTGGCGCAGCAGCGCATGGTCACCCTAACCACCGATTTCGGACTGCACGATCATTACGTGGGCGCCATGAAAGGCGTGATCCTGTCCGTGAATCCTGAAGCGCGATTGGTAGACATCTGCCACTCGGTGCAATCCTTCGACGTGCTGGACGGCGCGCTCACCATTGCCCAGACCTATCACTACTTTCCGTCCGACACGATCCACGTGGTAGTGGTCGATCCGGGCGTGGGCAGCGAACGGCGTCCCCTGCTGGTCACCACCGAAAAGCACATCTTCGTCGCTCCCGATAACGGCGTGCTCTCCCTGGTCTATGAACGGGAGACGCGAATTTCAGTGCGGCACATCACTTCCGCCCATTATTTTCTGCAGCCGGTGAGCGCGACCTTTCATGGCCGCGACGTGTTCGCGCGCGTGGCCGGATACTTGAGCAAGGGTGTGGAAGTGGCCAAGTTCGGCGAGGAAATCAACGACTACGTGCGCTTTGCCGCTCCCAAGCCGAAGGCCATCAACGAGCGCATGCTGCGCGGGGTGGTGCTGAAGGTGGACAAGTTCGGCAACGTGGTCACCAACATCACACCCAATGATGCCGCGGCCTTGTTTGGGCCGCAGGCGCCCCCGTTCAAGCTGATGGTGGGCTCGGCCGAAGTGACCCGCATGAGCCGCTCTTACAGCGAAGGCGCGCCCGGCGAACCCTTTGCCATCCTGGGCAGCATGGGTTTCCTCGAGGTAGCGGTGAACCGCGGCTCGGCTGCACAGGTGCTTTCGGCGAAGAAGGGCACTGAGGTGGGTCTGATTCTTGAGCAGGCCCTGGGTACGGCCGGCTAGGCCCGGCTACTTTGCAACTTCCTCTGCCGCGCCTCTGGTTTTTTTCACAATCAATCGGGTCCCACGATGCGCCGCCAAGGCACTGCGCGTGCGATCTCGCTTGGCGATGCATTTCCAAGATAGATGTGCGTGCCCCAACGTAAATGGGCGGGCCAGCGGGGGGGAAGAGCGGCGCTTTAGCGCCGCGTTGCCGGGCGAATAGAATGCGGGGCTTCAGCCCCGGTCGAAGTTAATCACAGGGCCTAAAGGCACTGACTCGCTGCGAAAGGGAACGCGGGCCTGAAGGCCCGCTCTTCTTCCCAAGCCCGGGATTCGGGGCCGCGGCCACCTACTTTGCAATTTCCCCGGCCGCGCTTGCGCACCTACAATGACGGGCGATGTTCCGCTACATCGCCACCCGCCTCGCCTACACCCTGCCCGTCGTGTGGCTGGTGGTGTCGGTCGTCTTCCTGCTCATCCACCTGGTTCCCGGCGATCCCATCCAGCAGATGCTCGGCGAGGGCGTTCCTTCCGGCGACTTGCAGGCGGCACGCCACGCGTACGGGCTCGACCTGCCGCTGGGACAGCAGTACCTTAATTACTGGAAAGGCGTGCTGCATGGCGACCTGGGACCTTCCATCCGGCTGAACCAGGGGGTTTCGCGCCTGATCGCGCAGCGCTACCCCTACACGCTGGAGTTGACGCTGGCTTCGCTGGCCTTCGCATTGCTGCTCTCTATTCCCGCCGGCGTGCGCTCGGCGCAGCGGCGCAACCGCTGGGACGATCGCCTGCTCAGCGTGATCAGCCTCTTCGGGCTGTCATTCCCCAATTTCGCACTAGGCCCCATCCTGATCCTGTTCTTCGCGATCCGGCTGGGAGTGCTGCCGGTATCGGGCTCGGGAACGCTGGCCCACCTCGTGCTCCCCGCCGTCACCATGGGGGGCGCGCTGGCCGCGATTTTGACCCGCATGGTGCGCACTTCCATGCTGGAGGAACTGGGCCAGGACTACATCCGCACCGCGCGCGCCAAGGGCGTGAGCGAGCGCACGGTGGTGTACCGCCACGCGCTGCGCAACGCCATGGTCCCGGTGCTGACAGTGGTCGGGCTGCAGTTCGGCGCCCTGCTCGCCGGCGCCATCGTCACAGAAACGATTTTTTCCTGGCCAGGCATCGGCCGCCTCACCCTGCAGGCCATCGGCAACCGCGACTATTACCTGGTGGAGGGCTGCATCCTGGCCATCGGCCTCACCTACGTCCTGGTGAATTTCCTGACCGACTTCGCCTATTCGCTGGCCAACCCGCGGATCCGGCAGTAAGGAGAATGTGCCACATGGGAAAGATTGGCAATGGCTACGGCAGTGAGTTTCACCTGCGCCGGTACCTCATGGAGTCGCCAGCGCTTTTGACCGAGCGCATTGTTGACGCGCTCGGTAAGCCTTTGGCGCGCGTGCAATGGCTGCATCGAGAGTCCGGCAAAGAGTGGAAGGGCTTGCAGTTTTCTTCGTTTTCCCCTCGGGTAATGGAGCAGTGGAAATCCTTTTGGCCACAGACAGGCAATCCCCCCAACTGGGATGCTGTCGGTCAACTCTCGTCCTCCGTAGCAGATGAGTGGCTCTTGGTGGAGGCGAAGGCGAACGAGGCGGAATTTGTTTCGCCTCCCTCCGGTGCGAGCAGGCGGAGTCGCGAGCAAATAGAGGGGGCGATGCGGGCAGTGAAAGAATTTTTGGGAATCGACCCTGATACAAACTGGATGGGGCCCTATTACCAGTACGCCAACCGCCTGGCTATTTTGTTTTTTTTAAACGAGATCGCCCGGGTTCCCGCTCACTTGTTTTTTGTTTATTTCTTGGGCGATTGCTTCCCAGATGGTCGACCATGCCCCGCTAGCGAGAGCAGATGGCAGGAGCTGATTGCGGAATGCCACCGCACTTTGAAGGTGCCGGGCACACATCCGCTTAGTGCAAGAGTGCACGATCTTTTCATTCCGGTGCTGCGTTAGTGTCGGCCCTTGCCCAGGTCGCGCCGCTGGCCAGCACGGCGCGCCGCAACCCGCTGGCCGCCATCGGGGTCACTCTAGTTGCCCTGATTGTGGCGTGCGCGCTGTTCGCGCCCTGGATCGCGCCGCACGATCCGGCGGCCATAGACCTGCCCAGCCGGCTGGCGCTGCCCTCAGCACAGCATTGGTGCGGCACCGACGAGCTTGGGCGCGACATCCTCTCCCGCCTCATCTTCGGTGCGCGCATCTCCATGCTCGTGGGCGTAAGCGTGGTGGCCGGCTCACTCTCTCTCGGGCTGCTCATCGGCTCGCTGGCCGGCTACTACGGCGGCCGCGTGGACCGCATTGTCAACGTGGTGGTAATGAATGCATTCTTGTCGTTTCCGGGAATTCTGCTGGCGATCGCCTTCGTGGCGTTTCGCGGACCGGGAATCTTTAACCTGGTGCTGGCACTTTCCCTGGGCGGCTGGGTAGGCTATGCGCGGCTGGTGCGCGCCCAGGTGCTGGGCACGCGCGAAAAGGAATTTGTCGAAGCGGCACGCGCGCTGGGCGCGAGCGATGCGCGCATCCTCGTGCGCCATATTTTGCCCAACATCATCCACCCGGTGATTGTGCAGGCCGCCATCGGGATGGCGGGCGCAGTGCTCGCCGAAGCCACCATGAGTTTTCTCGGACTGGGGGTGCCCCCGCCCGCCGCCAGTTGGGGTTCTATGCTGAACGACGGACGCGCGCACGTGTTCGACGCGCCGCACCTGGTCATCTTTCCCGCGCTGGCCGTGATGGCCGCCGTGCTCTCTTTCAACTTCATCGGCGACGCGCTCCGCGATTACCTGGACCCACGCTCCCGACTGGAAGCCGGGCTGTGAAAGGCGGCGGGATCGCCGAGGTAGCTCATCGGCAATAAGGCCCGGCAGCAGCCTTAGGCGGAGACGCGCCGGCGCTCTCTTATTCGTCGCGCAGTTCCACCACGCCGCAGGTGCCGGGGGCATCCTGATTGGCGTCGCGGGGTCCCTTGGGTCCGCCTTCCCGGAGCTTGGCGCTCATCTCTTCGATGTGCACCTCCAGCAGCGTGGTCGAGTCAAGATGCTCGTCCGGAATGGCGTCGTAATCCCGTCCCGCGGTGCGGCCAGCAAAATAGCGCAGGATCATTGCCTCAAACAGCGCGCGCTTTTCTGCGCGGGTGGCTACCACGCGAGCCCTGCCGAAACAGACCACGCTGCGGTAGTTCATCGAGTGGTACAGCGCGGTGCGCGAGTACACCAGGCCATCGAGCATGGTCACGGTCACGCATACCGGCGCGCCGTCCGCCAACTGGAGCAGCGCCCGGCTCGCCGTCGATCCGTGCAGCAGCAGGCGCCTGGGATGGCCCGCATCGTAATGGTAGGAGAAGGGAATTACGTAGGGCTGACCGTCCACCGTGAATCCCACGTGGCCCACCTTGCCCTGCGCCAGAAATTCCTCTGCGCGCTCCGGCACCGAGCGCTCCGCGTGCATGCGGACGCGGGCGCGCTCGGCTGAATGCTGCGTCATTTTTTGCTTTGCCATGCCTTTGCCTGCCGCTTTAGACCGCTACTTTCCTGGGAGCTGGCTGGTAGTGTCCGGGAACGGCGCGGAACGAGATCGCGATCCGGTTCCACAGGTTGATGGTGGCCACCGCCAGCGTAAGGTCCATCAATTCGTTTTCGTTGAAATGCTGGCGCGCCTCCGCAAACACCTCGTCGGGCACGTGGTCCCGGGCTACCAGCGTAACCGCCTCCGTCCAGGCCAGCGCGGCGCGTTCGCGATCGCTGAAGAAAGGCGTTTCGCGCCAGGCGTCCAGGGCGTAAATGCGCTGTTCGGTCTCACCCGCCGCGCGCAAATCTTTCGAGTGCATGTCAATGCAATAGGCGCAGCCATTGATCTGCGAAGCGCGCATCTTGAGCAGGTGGATCAGCTTCGGTTCCAGGCTGCAGTGCCCCAGGTACTCTTCCAGGCCTTGCACCGCCTTCAGCGCGGCGGGCGAGGCCTTGCGATAGTCGATCCGTGGTTGCATGACGTAACTTCCTCCTCCCGGGCCTCGGCCCATGTCTTTGCCATCAGCTCGCGGGCGCGCCGCCAGCCAGTTCAATAACAGCTCCCGCGAGACCAGGGGAATGGCATTGTCTTGCGAAGAAGCCATGATTCCTCCATCCACGGCTTTACAGAAAAACGATTCTCTTGATAACCGCTCTTCCTTTTTGTTTAAACCCGGCCGCCGACTCTGGCGGGCCGAGCGGTGGAAGAGCGGGCCTTCAGGCCCGCGTTCTGGGCAGGAGAAAAACGGCCTTCAGGCCCTGCCAGGGCTGAAGCCCGTCATCAGACGAGCGAAGCAACGCGGTGCTAAAGCGCCGCTCTTCCCCCAAAACCGCGACTAGTTTCGCTGCCGGAGCGGTACCCTTGCAAGCGCCACTTTTGCCGGAGAGTGTGGAACCACTTTCTGCTACGATCAACCCATGCGTCGCGCCTCTTCCTCCGCCATCGCTACGCTGCTGGCCGTAGACGGGGCCGGCCCGGCGCCTCTCTACCGCCAGTTGTATGACCGGGTGCGGGCCGCCATCCTGGCCGGCCGTTTCCACGCCGGGGAACAGCTGCCTTCCACCCGGTTGCTGGCTTCCGATCTGGGCTTGTCGCGCAACACCGTGGTCGGCGCCTTTGAGCAGCTGATTGCCGAAGGCTATTTGCAGGGTGCCACCGGTTCCGGCACGTACGTGGCCCGCGAATTGCCGGACGAGGTCCTGCGCGCTCCGCGACCACCCGTGCCCGCCGCCCAGCCCTCGCGACGCGGCCCGCGGCTCTCCGCGCGGGGGCGTGCGCTGGCCGCTTCCGTATCTCCCGCCCTGCTGCGCAGCAGCGAACCTCGAGCGTTCCGCTCCGGCATCCCCGCGCTCGAGCAGTTTCCCTATGAGGTCTGGACGCGCCTGGTGACGCGTTGCTGGCGCCGGCACCCGCACGCGCTCTTACCGTATGGCGATACCGCCGGGTACCCGCCCTTGCGCGAGGCCATTGCCTCCTACCTGGGGGTGGCGCGCGCGGTGGAATGCCGCCCCGAGCAGGTGATCATCATCTCGGGCGCGCAGCAGGCGCTGCACCTTGCGGCTACGCTGCTGCTTGATCCCGGTGACCCGGTGTGGGTAGAGAATCCCGGCTATCCGGGCGCCCGTTCTGCCTTGGCCAGCACGGGCGCGCGCCTTGTGCCGGTGGCGCTGGATGACGCCGGGCTGGACGTAGCCGCTGCCGCCGAGCATTCCCCGTCACCCCGCATGGTGTACGTCACGCCATCGCACCAGTTTCCCACGGGGGTGACCATGACGCTCGCCCGTCGCCTCGAGCTGCTGCGGCAGACCGAACGCTCGCGCGCCTGGATTCTGGAGGACGATTACGACAGCGAGTACCG
>JAMXLI010000303.1 GCA_024281115.1 Terriglobales bacterium
CCAGCACCGACGATCCCTCGGCCACGATGTTGGCTACGGAGTCAGCCTGGGTCTGCACCCAGTCCCCGGCAAACAGCGCCATGGTGGCGGGACTTGCTGCTCCGTTCAGCTCCACTTTGCCGTGGGCATGGACCAGCGCGGTTGCGGTTTCGGGTTTGTCCGTGGCGAGCAGAGCGGCCGGAAGCACCAGGAGCAGCAGCACAGACGTGAGTTTGCTCAAATGCAATCTGAACACCTCAACCTTTGGTTATTTACCTGAATCGTAGCCCTCGCAGGTGTGGATTTCAATGAGGTATTCAAAAGAACAATACGGGTGGAGGGCCGTTCCACTCCGGCACTCATCTGCGCAACGGCGAGCCGGGAACGCCCTCCCGGAGCTCTTTGGCGGCCATCAGATTGCCTGCGCGGAACCGCTCTGCAGGCACCGAGCTTCAGGTATGCACCGCGGGGCGCAGCTTCAGTTGGGCCATGATGCGCCCCACCGCCACCGAAAGCGGACCATCCATGGCGCATCCGCTGGCGCAAGCGTGCCCGCCGCCGCCGAAGTGTTCCGCCACCGTGGCCACGTTGGCCGCGCCCTTGCTGCGCAGGCTGACGCGGTAGCGGTGATCGGCAAGTTCGCGAAAGAAGACGGCGACTTCCACGCCCTCGATGGCCAGGGCATAGTTCACCAGCCCTTCACAGTCTTCATCGTGCGCCTGGGTCCGCTCCATCTGCTCGCGGGTGATCCACATCCAGCTCACATTGCCCTCGCGGTGCAGCTGCGAGAGGGCGGCCCCCAATAACCGCATCTTCGAGGTGGGATGGGAAAAGTAGACGCTTTGCGCGATGCGGGGAGCATCCGCGCCGCATAACACCAGCTCGCGCGCCAGCGCGAAGGTATTTTCGTTGGTGCCCACGAAACTGAAGGCGCCCGTGTCGGTGAGCACGGCGGTGTACAGGCAGGTTGCAATCTCCGGCGAGATGGGCACGCCCGCCTGCCGGGCCAGGCGGTACACCATTTCGGCGGTGGCGCAGGCGTGCGGATCAATCCAGTTGACGTGGGCAAAGGGACGCGCCGAGCTGTGGTGGTCGATGTTGATGAGGAAACCTTCGTCCAGACCCTGCAAGCGGGTGCGCTGAATGCTGTCGCACTCCAGGATGATGGCCGCCTCAAAACCGCAGCTGACGCGGCTGGCATGGACCACGCTCTCGGCGAATGGCAGCAGGCGGTAGATGGCGGGCACCGGGTCCGACATCACCACCTGCGCTTGCTTGCCCATGCTGCGCAGGATTTGCCAGCAAGCCAGGACGGAGCCCACGGCGTCGCCGTCGGGCCGCGCGTGCGAGGTAAGCAGGAAGCGGTCCCGCCGCCCAATTTCCTCCAGCACCTGCCGCAACATCGGCTCTCAACCGGCCCGGCGTGCCCACGCCCGGCCTCACGCTTTCTTAGGATGTACGCGCTTTAACAATTGCTCGATTCTCGCCCCATACTGCTGGGATTTGTCGAGCGCGAAATACAGATCCGGCGGGCGGCGCAGCCGGAGGCGCTCGGCGAGTTGGCGGCGAACATAACCCCGTGCGGCCTCTAGGCCCTCCAGGGTGCGAACCGCGTCCGTTTCATCGCCCTGAACCAGAACAAAGACGTGCGCCACCTTGTTGTCGGGCGCGAGTTGGACCTCGGTCACGTTGGCCAGTCCGATCCTCGGATCGGCCAGCTCCCCTTCCAGAAGGGTCTCGATCTCCTCACGCAGGGCCTCGCCCAGCCGCCGGCGATGGTATTCCTGGCTGCGGTGCTCAGGCATGGGCCCCCACAACTAAACGGAAGAGAATATCAGAAAATCCTAAGCCTACCAGCGGCTTGCGCAGAGCCGCGCAGACGCGCCTGGCCGGAAAGACTGGCGGGCGTAAGCGCCCGGCGGGCAGCGTTCGTCGCCGAGGCCCAGCAGTTGATATCATCGAAGCCATGTCCAGGTACCTCGTTACCGGTATTGCAGGATTCATCGGATCGAACCTGGCGCGCCAACTGGTGGCGCGCGGGGAGCAAGTCCGAGGGGTGGACAACCTGTCTACCGGCCACCGCGCCAACCTGGAGGAGATTGCCGGCCAGATCGAATTCATTGCAGGCGACTTGAAGGACGCGGACACGGCCGCGCAGGCCTGCGCCGGGATCGACTATGTGCTGCACCAGGCGGCGCTGCCCTCCGTGCCACGTTCGGTGGCGGATCCGCGCAGCAGTCACGACAACAACATTACGGCCACCTTGAATGTTCTGCTGGCGGCGCGCGCTGCCGGCGTCAAGCGGGTGGTGTACGCCGCCTCCTCATCGGCCTACGGCAATACGCCCACGCTTCCCAAGCACGAGAGCATGCGGCCCAACCCCATCTCTCCCTATGCCGTGGCCAAGCTGACTGGCGAACTCTACATGCAGTCGTTCTGGCGGGTGTACGGTCTGGAAACGGTGTCGCTGCGTTATTTCAATGTGTTTGGCCCGCGGCAAGACGCCAACTCGCAGTATTCGGCGGTGCTGGCCAAGTTCATCAGCAGCATGCTGCGCGGCGAGGCGCCCACGATTTTCGGCGATGGCGAGCAGAGCCGCGACTTCACTTACGTGGACAACGTCGTGGAGGCGAACCTGCAGGCGTGCCACGCCCCGGCGGAGCGGGCAGCAGGAGAAGTCTTCAATGTTGCCACCGGTGAGCGCATCACCCTCAACCACGTTTTTGCCACGCTCAAGGAATTGACCGGGTACGCCGGATCGGCGCACTACGGACCGGAGCGGGCGGGCGACATCAAGCACTCGCTGGCCGACATCTCCGGCGCGCGCGCCGCCCTAGGCTACGCCCCGCGGGTGGACTTCAAGGAGGGCCTGCGCCGCACGGTGGCGTGGTACCGCGAGCAGGGCAGCGGCTCCGAATCGCGCCGGGCGCGCGCCAGCTGATCCCCTCCTGTTTATTGCCCGGCGGCGGCCCCGGGAACGCGCGATTTCGCAAACTTCATTCCGAAGAAATCGTTGGCATTCCATTGCGGGCGCTGCGCCTCCTGCGCCACCTCGTACCCAATCAGGAAA
>JAMXLI010000304.1 GCA_024281115.1 Terriglobales bacterium
GTCATCCACGATGATGGCGCCTGTGAGCTGGGATGTGACTGGATCGGCGTGCCCGGTCAGTCCCTCCAGCACGTCTCCGGGCGCGGCGGCCCAATAAAAATAAGTCCCCGGTTCGCCTGCGTTGAACTCCAAATCACGGCTTTCTCCTGGCTCGAGCGTGACCGGGGCATCTGTCCCAGGGCGCTGATTCATTCCATGAAGAACCCTGGCATCAGATAGCGTGTTCCTGATGTGCAGCTTGATCTGCGTTCCCCGGGGGACGCGGATCATGGGCCCCGGGATGGTGGGCGGTTTTCCGTCCTCGGCAAAAGCATCGACCACGATATGCGGCCCCTGCTCGCTTTCGGGATACCAATCGCCGCGGGCAAGCTCCAGCCGGAGCGTGAGGGCGCTCCCCCGCAGGATGCCGGCGGCAACTGTGTTGTCGTTCATCACTATCCGAGGCGGGGACGTGGCAGCTATTGCGCTGCCGAGAAGCAGACAACAGCAGGCTACGAGCATGGCAGGGCGCAGGCAGGGGAAGAGTCCAGATTTCATACGCAACTCGAAGCCACTTAGAGCCCCAGAAGCGGCAGGGTCAGGGGTGACTGGCTGGTGTTTGCGGCATGGTACAGCAGTTTTGGCGCGGGTTCCAGAAGGATTGAGCGCTCGGTGCGGCGACCGACACACGCAGGCAAGTCCAGGTTGCGCCGGTCAGTAAGGCGAGAACGACAAGGTTTTGTCAGATTTTTCCACCCACACGCGCGCCGGCTCGGCTCGGCCGTTGACTTCCACGACCACCACCACGCCGCTGCCCCCCTTGGGATGGAGCGCGCCCTCCACCTTGTGCGTGCGCACTATGCCCCACTCGCCGCCCGGTCCCCAGTCGTTGTAGAACTCGTTGAAGGGATAGCGCGCGTACTTCTGGGGGTGCTGTTCCCACTGCGGGTCGTGCATCCAGATTCCGTATGCGGTTTTGAAGTCGTGCTTCTCGATGGCGCTGAAAAACCGGTCCACGGCGTGCTCTTCCGGCCAGTAGCGGTTGATGTAAAGGAACAGGGCCACCACGAAGACAAAAAGAATGATGGCGGTGGTGCGAAGCTTGCGCCTACGTTCTGCCCCGGGATCGTAGGCGGGTGCGTCGAGAAGGTTCATTCCCACCAGATTAAACCAACCAGAGCGTGGGAACGCAATCAGCGCCCGCGCGCCCTGGTCTCTCCCTGGCGCTAGAGCGAGCGCTTAAACAGCGGGGTGGCAACGCTGATCATGATCAGGGCAAACACGCCCAGGTACAGGAAATCCTGCCAGACCGCGGCCAGCCCAGCTTCCTTCAGCAGCAGCGCCTTGAACCCGTGGACCGCATAGGTGAAGGGGTCGGCACGGGCAATGGCCTGCAGCCACCAGGGAAAGGCCTGGATGGGATAAATGGAGCCGCTGGGGAAGAACAGCAGCGTGTTGAGGATGCCGAACGTGGCGCGCGGCACCAGCGGGTCTTCCACCCGCACCATCATGAGGAACATCATGGTGTTGAACGCCAGCGACGTGAGCACGATCAGCACCAGCAGCCAGCCATCGGTGCGCAGGTCGAAGATGGAACTCACGCCCGCAAGCATGCAGCCCACCGCGGTGATGACCACGCCCGCAGCGATGGCCTTGATGGCGCCCGCCAGGTTGAGCCCAAACACCAGCTCCGCCTTGGTGATGGGGGTAACCAGGTAGCCCTCGTGTACCCCCCGCGCCTTATCGTCAATGTAGAGCATGCCGCCGCCGATCATGACGGAAACGAACATGGCCAGCGCGATCGAACCGGGCAGCAGGTACTTCATGTATTCGATGTAGGGATAAAGTTCCACCACGTCGAGCACGCTTTGCTGCAGGAGCCGCGGCTCAATGTCCGGCTGGTTGAGCTGCTCGGTGAGCTGCGCCATCTCCTGCTGCAGGGTGGAACTCATAAAGTTGTCGCTGTTGTCCACCACCAGCGCGATGCGGGGATGGTTCCGCTCGTACACGCGCCGCGAATATTCCGGCGGGATAATGACCGCGCCCTGGATGCGGCCGTTACGCACGTCCTCCACCGCTTCCTGGTCGCTGGTGTACTCCACCGGAATGAAGGTCCGCATGTTGGCGCGCACCGCGTTGAACGCCTCGTGGATTTTGAGCGCCTGGGTGCCGCGGTCCTGGTCCACCACCGCCAGTCGCGCCTCCCGGATCTTGCCGCCGAAAGCGTTGCCCAGGACGATGAGCTGGATCAGGGGAAACACCATGGAAACCAGCATGAGGGCGGGGGAGCGCAGAAACTTCCGCAGCTCGCGCTCCACGATGGCCATCATGCGGTTCATGGGCGCAGCCCCGGGCGGTCGGGCATCATGAATTCGTATGCCTTCACGGCCTCGTCGCGCAATTGCCGGCCCGTGTAGTGGACGAAGACGTCATCCAGCGTGGTGTTCTGCACCGTCAGCGAGCGCACCTCGATCCCGGCTTTCACCGCCAGTTCCACCAGTTGCGTGGTCGTGCGCGACCCGTTGCTGGTAAGGATGCGGTAGGCGTGCCCGCCCTCGGCCTGCACCGAGGTGACGTCGTCCAGGCGCTTGAGCTCCTCGGGCCAGTCGGCCGGCGGCCGCAGGAACTGCGCTTCAATGACGTTGCTTCCCGGCACACTGTCCTTCAAATTTTTGGGCGTGTCCAGGGCCACCAGCTTGCCGTGGTCCACGATGGCGATGCGGTCGCACAGGCGGTCAGCCTCGTCCATGTAATGGGTGGTGATCAGGATAGTCAGGCGCCTGCGGTTTTTCAGGTTGGTCAGCATTTCCCATACCGCCACCCGGGAAACCGGATCGAGGCCCGTGGTGGGCTCGTCCAGGAAGAAGATCTTGGGGCTGTGCACCAGGCCTCGGGCGATCTCCAGCCGCCGCCGCATCCCGCCCGACAGGGTCTTGGTTTGCGCCGAGCGCCACTTGGCGAGGTCCACCACCTCCAGCAGTTCTTCGATGTTCTGCTTACGCTGCCGCGGCGGAACGTCGTAGAGCTTGGCGTAGATGTTCAGGTTTTCTTCCACTGAAAGATCCAGGTCGCTGGTCAGGGCCTGGGGTATGACGCCAATGGAGCGGCGGGCGCCGTCAGGATCGGTGCGCACGTCGTGCCCGGCAATGCGCGCGCCCCCTGCGGTCATGGGCAGCAGAGTGGTCATCATCCGGATCAGGGTGGACTTGCCGGCGCCATTGGGACCCAGCAGGCCAAAGGTTTCGCCGTCGTACACGGAAAACGAGACGTCGTCCACGGCGGTGAAGGTACCGTAGCGCTTGACGATGTGCTCTACCTCAATGGTCTTGGTGGTGCGGTCCACACTGGTGGCGGATTGCAGTTCCGTGTTCATGGCCGGCCCTCGGCGGCGGAGGCGCCGGGCGGCGCGGGAGGCAGCGAGCGCGCCGGCTGCGAAAGGCTCCTGGCCGGCAGTTCGCGCTGCAGCTGCGCGGGCGGCACCACCACGTCGGCGGTCATGCCGGGCACAAACAATTCGTTGGGATTATCGATGCGCAGCTTGAGCGCGACCGTCTTGATATCGCGCTTGCGGCGGCTGACGTCGCGTTGGGTGGCGAAGTCGCCTTCCACAGCCTTGAAGAAGACTTTGCCCGGCACCGATTGCCCGCTGGGCATGCGCACCTGGAAGACGTCGCCCAGGGCTATGTGGTCGGCGTACGTTTCGGGCACATCCGCCCGCACCCAGGTGTCGCCCAGGTCCACCACGGTGACAATCGCCTGTCCGGGGGAGACCACCTCGCCCTCGCGCGCGGCGCGCACCGAAACCGTTCCGCTAACGGGTGCGATCACCTGGGCATATCCCAGTCGCGCCTGCGCCTGGGCCCGCTGCGCCGCCGCGCTGGCCAGGTCGGCGCGCGTGGCGGCCACCGTGCTTTGCGCGGCATGGGCCTGGTGGGTGCGCGCCTCCGCGGCTTTCAAATCCGCTTGTGCAGCATTCACCTGGTCCGTGAGGGCCTGCACCGCGGCCGCCTGCGCCTGGAGCAGCGCTTCGGCCCGGTCTTTTTCCTGTTGCGACGCCACGCCCTGGTCGGCCAGAGCAACGCTGCGGTCACGATCGGAGCGGATGCGCGCCAGGTCGGCCTGCGCCTGCGCCAGCTGCGCCCGCGTGGCCTGCAGACGCGCTTGCGCGTTGGCCACTTCGCTGCGCACGGAGCCGGTCGTGGCTTGCTCGGTGGCTTGCATCTCCGTCACTCGGGAGCGCAGGCTGCGCATGGATGCGGCGGCAGCCTGGTCGGCGGCCGCCAATTCCGCGGTGTCGAGCATCGCGATCACCTGGCCTTGCTTCACCGTCGTGCCTTCCTCGACCAGCAGTTTTTCGATGCGCCCCTGGATGCGCGCGCTGACCACCACCTGGTTGGCGTCCACCGTCCCGATCAGTTCCAGGCCCTTGGTGCGGTTGGTCGTGAGCAGGTAATAGACGAACGCGCCCCCAAAGATCAAAGCAAGCAGAATGGCAAAGCGGTTCCTCGGCTTCACTGTGTGCTTCCTTCTCCCGCCGCCGGGCGGGGCACAAACAGGATGTCCGAAACATATTCGAGCACCGCCGCGCGGCGTTGCGCGATGCGCTCCGGCGCCAGCGGATCGCCCGCTGCCAACACCGCCATCACCGGCGTGCTGGCGAAGTAGAAGACGATCATAGCGACCGTGGAGGGAATGAAATGGACCGGGTCCACGGCGCGAAACTCCCCGGCCGCGGCGCCCTGCGCCAGGAGCGCGGAAATCTTTTGAAACGTCGGCCGCAGGTACTGTTCGACAATCCGCCGCAGATGGGGTGACGCGCTGCGCCCGGAACGCATCCACTCGCGCATAAAAATTCGCGGCAGCATGGGATTGCCGGCGACGTAGTCAAAATGCGCGCCTACGTAGGCCAGATACTTCTCGCGTAAAGGCAGGTCGCGGGCCAGCGCCGCGCTGATGCGCTCGCTCAACTGCCCGAATACGCGGTCAATGACAGCGCCGTACAGCGATTCTTTGTCCTTGAAGTAGTAGTACAGGAGGGCCTTGTTGACGCGAGCGGCACGCGCGATGGCATCAATCCGCGCGCCGGAAACACCTTCGTGAGCAAACTCCTGCAAGGCGGCGTCGAGAATGGCGGCCCGGGTTTGTTCCGGACGGTTGCGGGTGCCAAGACGGATTTTGCCGCGGGCCAGGTGCACGGTTCGTCCTAATTAACCGGTTAGTTAGATGATAAGGCATGTAGAAAGTTTCGTCTACCCGCAAACAAGTTACAGTCGTCGTTCCAGGGTATAAAAAGCGACGCTTTAGCCCGTGTTGCTCGTGCTAAGGAATGACGGGCTTCAGCCCCGCCACAAACTTTATCTGCCGGGCCTGAAGGCCGGGGTTTTGGGCGACAGAAAGACGCGGGCCTTAAGGCCCGCTCTTCCCCGGCGCGCAATTGGGCCAACCATCCGTATGGTTCTGCCTCCACACCGGAAGAGCGCCGCGTTCGTGCCCAATCGCCCGTCCCAATGTAGGCATGCGCGTCCTAAGGTAGAAGAGCGGCGCTTTTGCGCCGCGTTCGTGCCGAATCGCTTGTCCCAATGTAGGCATGCGTGTCCTAAGGTAGAAGAGCGGCGCTTTAGCGCCGCGTTGCTTGTGTAGAAAGGTAGCGGGCTTCAGCCCTGGCAAGAGGTAAAACAAAAAGGAATGGAGGGTACCGGTCTCGATGATCGCCGGCCCGGGATTGCCGGCGACTGGAGCGGGTACCCTCGCTGGCAGCATTCTCCCGGTTGCCCTCCGGCAAGTCTGTGAGCCTAATCACTGACATGGGTGAGCGCCGCTCGCCTGCCAATTCCTGCGCCGCGCACCCTGCCATCACCGTGCCTGCCTCGCGCGCGTGGCCAGCGCGGCAACCGTCATGGTAGGCTGCGGGGCCGAGGAGGTTGCATGGCTTGGATCAAGACCGTGCCCATGGGGGAAGCGGACGAACACCTGCGCGAACTGGTGAGCAATATGCGCGCGCTCTATCCGGGCGAGTACGACCGGGGCGCCGACGAGGCCGGCATTGTGGCCTCGCACACCTTGTTGCCCGATGCGCTGTACCACGCCTTTTCCACCTTCGGCGTGCTCATGTCGCCCCAATTGCCGCTCAGCCGGCGGCAGCACGAGATGATTGCCACCATGGTTTCGGTGGCCAACCGCTGCCGCTATTGAATCGGCGCGCACGCAGAGTTTCTGCGTAAAGTGACTCTCGACGACGCGCTGGTGCGCGCTTTGACCGAGGACTATACCCGGGCGCCCATCAGCGCTCAGGACCGCGCCATGCTGGATTATGTGGTCAAGCTTACCCGCGATGCCACCCAGGTCAGTCCGTCCGATCACAGGGAGCTGCGGGAGGCTGGATTCGACGATCGCGGTATCCTGCAAATCACGCTGATCGCATCGTGGTTCAACTACATCAACCGCGTCGCCGATGCCTTGGGCGTCGGGCGCGAATAGGAAACCTGCATGATGAAAACGCTGCTTGCCGTACTGCTGCTGGCATTGACCGCCGTTGCCCAGGACAAACCCCAGGCCGCTGCTCCTTCATCTGCGGCTTCCGAAACCGGCGCTGCCGCCGATCCCAAGGACGTAAGTTCCATGGACGCGATTGTGGCCGCGCTCTACGACGTGATCTCCGGCCCCCCCGGGGAGCGCAATTGGCAACGCTTCAACTCGCTGTTCAGCGAGCACGCCGTGCTGGCCACGGTGGGCAAGAAGAACGGCGAGACGCGGCAGGAGATCATGACACCCGCCGATTACGTTCGCCTGGCCCGCCCGTACTTCCTGAAAGAAGGGTTTTTCGAGCGCGAGTCCGCCCGCAAGCTGCAGGCGTTCGGCAGCATCGCCCACCTATTCAGCACTTACGAGTCGCGGCACACGCGCGAGGGAGCGCCCTTCGCCAAGGGCATCAACAGTATTCAACTGTTCAACGATGGGCATCGCTGGTGGGTGCTGAGCATCCTGTGGGATGAAGAGGGGCCGGGTAATCCGATTCCTGCCGAGTATCAGCCCAGGAAGTAGCGCGGGCGCCATGGTCTGCCGCTTGTCGCCCCCGCTGATGCCCGCAGAAGACATCCTGACCAGGACGCCTCCACCCGCGGACGCCCGCCTGCGTTATGGCGAGGATGAAAACCAGTTTGGGGACTTGCGGCTGCCTGCGGGTCAGGGTCGCCATCCCGTGGTGCTTTTCATCCATGGCGGTTATTGGCGCGCCCGCTACGACCTGGCGCACGCCGGCCATCTCTGCGCCGCGCTCACCAAGGCCGGTTTCGCCACCTGGAATGTGGAGTACCGGCGCGTGGGCAATGCCGGCGGGGGATGGCCAGGCACCTTCGACGACGTTGTGAGCGCTTACGGTTTTCTGCCGCAGATCGAGAAGCGGTATGCCCTGAACCTGCAGCGTTTGCTGGTGATGGGCCACTCCGCCGGCGGTCAACTGGCGCTTTGCCTTGCCGCCCACCAGCGTGACGTGCGCTGCGCAGCAGCGCTGGCCGGCGTGGTGGATTTGAAGCGCGCCTGGGAGTTGCACCTGAGCAACGACGCCGTGGTCGAGTTCCTGGGCGGAACGCCGGCGCAGGCGCCCGATCGCTACCGCGCCGCCGATCCGATGGAGTTGAAACTACCGGATGCGCAGCAGTGGTTGCTGCACGGGGAGAACGACAACGTCGTTCCGCCGGAGTTCAGCGACGTCTACGTTCGCGCCAAGACCCGGGCGGGCGAGAAAGCGCACCTGGTGCGAATCGCGGATGCCGGCCACTTCGAACTCATTGACCCCGCCTCCGCCGCCTGGCCGCAGGTGCGGGGCACGGTCGAGCGGATCCTCGGCTGAGTCTTCGCACGCGATGCCGGCCGCCGATTACTTCAGCGACTTCGGGTCGGAGGTATTCTTCGGCGAGTGCTGGTTCAGGGTGGCGATCAATTCCGCCGCCGAGGCGGGCGCCGACACCTTGCCTTCGCGCACGATCTGGCGCGCATTCACATCGCGGCCGTAGAGCTTGGCATTGGCCCGGCCGTCCTGGCGCAGGGTGGAGCCCTCCAGCGAGATGCCGGCGAAGAGCCCGCGAGAGCGCGAATAGGACAAGATCTCCGCCCGCATGGAAACATCGGTAGCGCCGCTGGCGTCACGCCCCTTCGGCCCGGCAGCAGCGGCGGCGTCGGCCCCCAGTTTGACCTTGGTTTTCAGCAGCGAATCCACGCCGCGCGGATTCATCACCAGCAGCACGAAGTCGGTGGCCTGGCCGCCGAGCTGGAAACCGATATTGCCGCCCTCCAGCGCATACATGGCGGGAGCGCCCCAGCGGCCGGTGTAGTGCTGCCCGCTGCGGCAGGTCATCACGCCCCGCCCATAACTGCCGCCGATTCCGATTGCCAACTTCTTCACCGAGGGCAGCACAATCACGCACTCCGCCTTGTTCAGCAGGTCCTTGGGGATGTTGTCGGGTATGTCCAGAATTTCTTTCAGCACCGTGCCCGATTCCTTCACGCGGTCCTGTTCTTTTTCGCTGGCGGCAAAGGCCGCGGGCACTAGCAGCACGGCTGCAAGGGCGGCAGCAGCAAGGCGTTTCATGAAATTTCCTCCGGGAAGAAGTCATGATACCTGTTGGGCGGCGATTTGCGACTATTTTCTGGCTGGAAACCGCGCGGCGGAATCCGGGCGCTCACTGCGTGCAATCCGGAAGCTCACCCCGTCTCCGCCCTCGCCACGAAAGCGTGCTTAGCTTTTGAGCGCAGCGGCGGCTTTGCGCGCAATCAGTCCAAATCCTTTGCCACCGGCATCTTTTTGCAGTTGGAGCAGGTGAGCACGACCCAGACGCGTCTGACCCGCATGCAATTCAATCTCTCCAATTGCCAATTGAGCTTCCAATTGCACTCCTCGGTAGCCCATCCGGCCGAGTTTGCGCTCGATTGCACGCAATTTGGCAAGCGCCTGCCCGGTAGCAGCGGTTGCGGCTTCCACGCGGGCGTCAATCATCCCCACAAACAGATGAGTGATTGGGCTCGCATTGCCCTGCAGCAGAAGGCGAGCCGTCCGGATCTCCTTCTGCGCTT
>JAMXLI010000305.1 GCA_024281115.1 Terriglobales bacterium
CGCCGGCCGCGCAGCCGCCCGCGCAAGCAGCGAAGCCCGTGGTCACGCCGCCAGCGCGCCCTGCCGTGCCAGTTCCACCGGCGCAAGCCGCGCCGCCGGCGGTAGCGCCGGTTCCTCCTCCGGCCCAACCGCCCGCGCCCGCTCAGCCTGCAGCTGCGGCGCCGCCCGCTCAGCCACCGCGCCCAGCCGCGCCCGCAGTTCCACCGCGGCGCGTGATTGTGCCCCAGACGGGCCCACGTCCGGTTTATAAAGCGCCTGTGCCTCCGGCGCGCGCGGACAGCCCAGCGGCGAACGCAAATCCGCAAGCTCGGCCGATGCCAGGCCGTCCCATTGCCGGGCGGCCGGCGCCAGGGCGTCCTGTGCCGGGACAGCCGATTTTCCAGCGCCCGCGGCCCGCCGGCCCCGGGGCGCGTCCTCCGTTGCGTCCCGGCGAGCGCCGTCCCATGCACCCCACGCGCCAGGCCCCGGGCGGGCCTCGGCCCATGGGTGTTGGTCCGGGCGCGCCGCCTACTCCGCGTCCGGGAGCCCGGCCGGCCCCGGCACGGCGTCCGGGACAGCGCTACGTTCCGCGCGGCGTGAAGGAAGGCCCCATGAAGGGCTTTGTGCCGCCGCCGCGGCTGCCCGTGAATAACGAGCCCCTGCCCATCGCGCGCGCCATTACCATCGCCGAAGGCATCAGCGTGAAGGACCTGGCGGAGAAGCTCAGCGTGCGCGCCAAAGACCTGATCGCACGGCTGCTGGCCAAGGGAGTTTTCGCGACTATTAACCAGACTCTGGACGCCGAGTTGGCTTCCGAGATGGCCCGCTTCTTCGGCGCCGAGACTTCGGTCATCAGCTTCGAACAGCAGGCCGCGCAGGAAGCTGCTGCCGCGGAAACAGCCGCGGAAGAGCCAACCGGTGCAGTGCCGCGGCCGCCCGTGGTCACCATCATGGGTCACGTGGACCATGGCAAGACCACCCTGCTTGACTCGATTCGCTCCACCAACGTGGCAGGCGGCGAGGCGGGCGGCATAACGCAGCACATCGGCGCCTACAAGGTCAGCATTCAGGACACGCAATCGCCGGCGTACGGGCGCCAAATCGTGTTTCTGGATACGCCCGGCCATGAAGCCTTCACCCGCATGCGGTCACGCGGCGCCAAGGCCACCGACATTGTGGTGCTGGTAGTGGCGGCCGATGACGGCGTCATGCCGCAAACCCTGGAGGCCATTGACCACGCGCGCGCGGCGGAAGTGCCCATCATTGTGGCGGTCAACAAAATTGACAAGCCGGACGCCCTACCCGACCGGGTGAAGAAGCAGCTCGCCGACCGCGGGCTGATGCCGGAAGACTGGGGCGGCACCACAGTATTTGTGGACGTTTCCGCCAAGCAGAAAACCAATCTCAACCTGCTGCTGGAAATGATCTGCCTGGTGGCCGACCTGCAGGAGCTGAAGGCGAATCCCGACCGTCCGGCGCAAGGCGTGGTGCTGGAAGCGAAACTGGACCGCGGACGCGGCCCCGTGGCCACCGTGCTGGTGCAGAATGGCACCCTGCGCGTGGGCGACAACTTCGTGGTAGGGAACGTCTACGGCAAGGTGCGCGCCATGTTTGACGATCGCGGCAACGCGCTGGATGTGGCGCCGCCCTCTACTCCCGTCGAGATCCTCGGACTGGAGAGCCTGCCCCAGGCCGGCGACCAGTTTGTAGTGGTGGCCGACCGCGACCGCGCACGTGACATCTCCGAGTACCGGGAGCAGAAGGCGCGCGAGGCGGAGCTGGCCAAGAGCTCGCGCATGTCGCTGGAAGGCCTGGCGCAGCAGATGAAGGCCGGCGAAAGCAAGGAGCTCTCCATCATTCTCAAGGGAGATGTGCAAGGCTCGGTGGAGGTGCTCAGCGACCTGCTCACCAAGATGTCGGGCGAGAAGGTGCGCATCAACCTGCTGCGCACGGGCGTGGGCGCCATCACCGAAAGCGACGTGCTGCTGGCTTCGGCGTCGAACGCCATCATCATCGGCTTCAACGTGCGGCCGGAACGCAAGGCGCAGGAGCTGGCGGAGCAGGAGAAGGTGGACATCCGCCTCCACTCCATCATTTACGAACTGCAGGACGAGATTAAGAAGGCCATGAGCGGCCTGCTGGAGCCTACCATCAAGGAGACCTACCAGGGGCGGGCGGAGGTGCGCGAAACCTTCCGCATTCCCAAGGTTGGCACGGTGGCCGGCTGTTACGTGCAGGACGGCAACATCAAGCGCGACTCCGAAGTGCGCCTGCTGCGTGACAACGTGGTGGTGCTCAAGGGCAAGATCGGGTCGCTGCGCCGCTTCAAGGAAGACGTCAACGAAGTGCGCAACGGCCTGGAGTGCGGCATCGCCATCCAGAACTACGGCGACGTCAAGGTCGGCGACGTGATCGAAGCCTTCGTCACTGAGCGCATCGCCGCCGAAGCGCTGGTGTAAGAGCAGTTTCTAGTTTCTTGTTTCTAGTTTCTAGTACTGAGGACCACCTCGGGCAGAAGTTCCTTTGCTGC
>JAMXLI010000306.1 GCA_024281115.1 Terriglobales bacterium
GATACGCTCGATCACCGCCTCGCGGTGCTGCGGGTCGGTGCAGCAATCCCCGGTGATCAGGATGTCGAGGTCACCAACGGTCTCGCGGCCGCGCCGCAGCGAACCCGCCGGCGTGATCTTGTCTACCCCGGGCAGCCCGGAGAGGTGCCGCACCATGTCGCCGGCGATCTTGTCGGCATCGTCCAGACAGAAGCGCCCAGCGATGCGCCGGTAATCCTCGATTGATTTGAGGATCTTTTTCTCCTGCTTCTCCCCCAGGCGCGGCAGCGTCTGCAGTTTGCCCGCGCGCGCCAGCTTCTCTACTCCTTCCAGGTCCGAAACCTGAAAGGCGCTCCAGATCAAAGCGATGGTCTTAGGGCCAAGGCCCTGGATCTTCAGCAGCTCCAGCATCGAGGGACGGTATTTCTGCAACAGTTGCTGGTGATAGGCCAGCTTGCCGTCGCGATAGATTTCCTGGATGTGGGCGCACATGGTTTTGCCGATGCCGGGAATGGCCAGCAGGGCCTTGGCATCGTGGACGATTTCAGAAATAGGCTGGGGAAGCTGCTCTAAGGCTTCGGCGGCATTGCGGTAGGAGCGTACCCGGAAAGAGTCCTGCCCTTCCACCTCCATCAGGTCGGCGGTTTCGTACAGGATGTGGGCAATGCTGCGGTTGTCCATGGGTGCGAGCGAATTATAGACGCGCGCGGAACATCGGGAGGTGAGCGCGCCCGGGACACGATAAAGAAAAACCCAGCCGAACTGCTCCGGCTGGGCTCCACCTCGAAAACTCCGGTTAGGAAAGTTTTACGACGTCTCCGGCCTGCGGACCTTTTTGCCCCTGTACGATCTCAAACTCCACCTGATCGCCTTCCTGCAAGCTTTTGTAGCCATCGGAGTTGATGGCGCTGTAATGGACGAACACATCAGGACCGTCTTCCCGCCCAATGAATCCGAACCCCTTGGCATTGTTGAACCACTTGACCGTTCCTTTTAAACGAGCCACGTACTTCTTCCTCCAGGGAGACTGTGCTGCGCCCCATTCCCCGCCGCGCCGGCGAAGGCGTAGCGGAGCCCGACCCAGCACTACCCGGCAGATATGCACCTGTACCACGGACCGTAAGTGACACCACGGAGGAGGTCGAACCGATCCCGACTGGACTGTGTAGCTCTGCTGTGGGCTTACCGCTATTGTTCTCTGAATGACACTGAGTTGTCAAGATAGTACACAGAGAAAAATGCCCTAACGGCGCGGGTTTCGGCCGCTCCGGGCCGCCTGGAGCCAGAGCACGGCGGCAATGGTCTTGCCGTCCCGCAGCTTCCCGGTCATGGCCATGCGCACCACCGCGGAAAGCGGGAAGAAGCGCTTGCGGATGAATTCGTCCTCCTCGGGCTGGGCCCGGCCTTTGTGCAGGCCGCTGGCCAGGTAGACCGCCATGGTCTCGTCCAGGAACCCGGGGCTGGCGTAGAAGTAGAGGGCGCGCTGCCAGCGGTCCGCGGTGTAGCCGGTTTCCTCGAGCAGCTCGCGCTTGGCCGCCGTGAGCTCCGGCTCGCCTTCGTCAATGCGTCCCGCGGCCAATTCCCACAGTTCGCCCTGGGCGGCATAGCGGTATTGGCGGGCGAGCAGGATGCGGGGTTCAGGGCCGGAATCGTCCACCGGCAGGATGACCACCGAGCCGGGATGGCGGACCATGTCGCGGCGCACCGTGACTCCGCCGGGCTCGCGCACCCGGTCCGAGGTGACCTGAAACACGGGACCGCGATAGACCACACGATGTGATTCCACACGGACCTTGGCGGCACGGCTGCGCTTTGCGGGCATGAGCTGATGATAGCAATCCGCGGGCGGACGCGGGTTGCGGGCCCGGACGCGCGCGATTTGCAAGCAGCCCGCTTTGCTCTATGCTGCCGCAATGCCTTCGAAGCCCCGGATGGCGATCGTAGGCCCAGGACGCCTGGGGACTGGCCTGGCGCTGGCTTTGCGCGAATCCGGCTACACCGTGAGCGAGATCGTGGTGCGCGCTCCCGGCAACCGCCGGGCCCGCGCTCTGGCCCGCCGCTTGCGCGCTCGCCTGCTGCCCGTGCCGGTGGTCGAGCTGCGCGCCGACGTGGTTTGGTTTTGCGTTCCGGATGGCGCCATTGCATCCGCGGCAGCCGCGCTTTCAGCGGCGAACTGGAAAGGCAAGATTGCGCTCCATCCCAGCGGGGCACTGACCAGCGATGAGCTGGCGGTGTTGCGCAAACGCGGGGCGGCGGTGGCCTCGGCGCATCCCATGATGACGTTCGCGGCGGGGACCCGACCCGGACTGGAAGGCGTACCTTTTGCGCTGGAAGGCGACGCCCGTGCGGTGGCGGCCGCGCGCCGCACGATTACGGGCCTGGGTGGCGCCTGCTTTGTCATCGCCCGAGAAAGCAAGCCGCTGTATCACGTCTGGGGCGGCCTGCTTTCCCCGCTCTTGGTGGCCTATCTGGCGTGCGCCGAACAAGTGGCCGGCAGGGCCGGCATTCCCCCCCGCGCCGCCCGTCGCAACATGCTGCCCATTCTTCGCCAGACGATCGTGAACTACGCTGCCTTGGGGCCGGAGCGCGCCTTGACCGGGCCGCTGGTCCGCGGCGACGTCGGCACAATCGCGCGGCACCTGCGCAGCCTGTCCGCGGGCGCCTCCAGCGCCCAGGAGGTGTATCGCGCATTGTCCCGGTTTGCCGTGCGGGAATTGGATGTGAAGCAGCGCCGCGCGCTGTTACGGCTGCTGGGCCGGCGCTCCGCGCGTTAGCGCGACGTGAACAGGTGGCCCAGCTTCTCTTTCTTGGTCCGCAGGTATTGCGCGGAGTGTTCCTGCGGCTCAATCTCGCAGGGCACGCGCTCGACTACTTGAATGCCCGCGCGCTCGAGCGCCGCCACCTTGTCCGGATTGTTGGAGAGCAGCCGGACCTGGCGCAGGCCGAGCGCCTTCAGCGCCTCGGCGGGCAGGAGGAACTCGCGCTGGTCAGGCCTGAATCCCAGTTTCTCGTTAGCCTGGACGGTGTCGAGGCCGGCATCCTGCAGCTCGTAGGCGCGCAGCTTCGCCATCAGGCCGATGCCGCGGCCTTCCTGCTGCTCGTACATCAGCACTCCGGCGCCCGCGGAGGCGATCATGGCCAGCGCCATTTCCAGCTGCTGGCGGCAATCGCAGCGCAGCGAGCCGAAAACGTCGCCCGTAAGACACTGGGAGTGAATGCGCACCAGCGGGGGCGCGGCCTGGATGTCGCCCATCACCAGGGCCACGGCCGATTCCAGGCGGCGCTCGGCGCCCGCTCCAAACTCGCCTTCGAAGCCGAAAATGCGAAACGCTCCCCAGCGGGTGGGAAAATCAGCTTCGGCAACCTGGCGGACCGCAGCAGAGTGGCTCACACGATCATTATAGGGGGCGAGGGCGGATCCGCCGAGAGCGGCACGACGTGCGGTGCAATCTGCGGGCCACGCCGACAACACGGCAGCCCGAGGGGCAGGAGCGGCCGTTCCGGGCCGAGTTTCCTCGGAAGAAAATGTGAGATCAGGCCCGGCGAGCACTCGGAAGATCGTATTTCACCCCGAATTGGCAGCCAGACCAGCCGCTGCTAAAATTTGAGTATCCCCGGCTGCCCAAACCCGGGGCAGCAAAGCAGAGTGGGGCTATAGCTCAGCTGGGAGAGCGCATCGTTCGCAACGATGAGGTCGTCGGTTCGATCCCGACTAGCTCCACCATCTTTTCAAGCACTTGCGGCAATCGTTCAGTCACTCCACACTCATTGTGTCATGGTTTGTGTTATGACTGGCCAGTGCATCTAACGCTGCGCGTTTGGCGGCCATCCGGACGTGCGAATAGTGCGCCAGCGTCTTCCGGCTGGCGTGTCCTGCGATGCTCATGACGGTAGCGTCGCTCGTTTGCTGCCTCCGCCAGTTACGTAATGGAGTGATGGCGCAGATCGTGAAATCGCAAGCCGGGTAATCCAGCCGCCGCCCGCAACCGCCGCCAAGCGCTTCTGCAACCTTTCTGTGGGTGCGAGGGATCAATATCCTTTCTCGCAGCGAAAGAAACACAAAGTGATCCGGCTGGGTGCTGCCGAACTGTTGCGCCCGGACATACAGACTTCTCAGTGTCTCAAAAGCGTCACGGTTCAACGGAATCACACGCAGTCCAGCTTCCGTCTTGACTGCGCGTCACCGTGAGCATGCGGTTGAGGAAATCGATATCGCGCCAGCTCAAGCCACGGCTGCGGTGTGGATTCGGTGAAGCCGAGCAACAGGCGGGCCACAAAACAGCATAGCGGTGTCCTCATCTTCGCGGCCGCCCTCATAACTTCCGACACAAAGGTGCTCCCGTAGCTGCGCGCCCGGATCGTAAGGCATAGGTCGGCTCCGCAACTTTCGGGCAGCAGTTGTAACTACACCACATCTCCACCCTCGTAAGTGACAAGAGTCTGCATGAGAACCTGCACTTTTCGTCTTTTTCAGTGTTCCGATGTTTTGGCTAGCCTGTTTATCTTGCGGGCGGATGAAGCGAAAGGAAAATACAGGCGCGATTGGCGGCAGACTTCCTTGGCGAGTTTGTCCAACAGCAGCTTGGCTGCCGGTTTTTTTTGAACTGGCCGGGTTACAAGAAAATGCCCGCGCCATCAGACGCGGGCTGAAATGCCGAATTACTTCCAGATCTACGGCACAAACTGTTTCCTGCCCGTGACAGTCGTATTTACATTGAGCGTCTGACTTACCGCGCGTATTTCTCGTGCATTGTCGTCAAGGACAAACTCAAGGTTCAGGACAAATCCTCCTTGGAAGTTAATCGTCTCCGTACCCGTGCAATCTGCACGAACCGTGTATGTACCCGTCTCTTCGCCTACAGACGGAACCCCATTTCCGATCACTTTGTCGTGCTGTTTCAGGTGACCCGCTCCGTCGTAGGTGATACGGGCAATCACGCCGATCGGGCCGCTTCCAATGATTTCTCCTGTGTAGGTGAGGCCGTAGCTGCCCTTGAGTGTTTGCAGCGAGCAGGCAGGTTCGGTAGCCTGTGCAAACGCGCTGGAGAACCCTATTGCAACAATGGCACAACATACAAGCACAACCCATGCGAGTTTCATATGCCCGGCTCCTTCCCGAGGGGGCGCGGAATCTTAAGCTGGGGATAGTTAGTTGTCAACTGCCAAAAAATTTGAGCTCCATGAGGCGCGTGTTATGTCACCAGTTGGCGCGAAGATGTGTCCCCAACTCCGTTTGACCCGCATAACAGTTAGCATGTAGGGGGATAGAGCGAGGGCGAGTCTATGGGTCTGCTTGGATTCTTGTGAGCAGGCAGCCACCGACAGCGGCAGGTGAGGGCGGACAAATTATGGCCATTGGCGACGCAGGGTTTACTGTCGGTTGGGAGGGAAGAAAGCAGGTTCGGCAAAAACGGCTAAAGACGTTCTTGAGCCGGTATTTCTACTTCTGCATGGCGCTGGCGATGCTCGGGCTGGCGGCTTGGGCCTTCAGCCGTACGGCCAATGCCGGGCTCTTGCATGCCCACCCGCCCAAGCCACTTCTGCTTTGGTTCCATGCCGCTCTGTTTTCGGCCTGGATGGTGCTGTTCAGCGTGCAGTCTGCGTTGGTGCGAATGCACAAGGTTCGACTGCACCGCACACTAGGCTGGCTTGGCGCGGTCCTCGCCGCCACCATGGTTGTCTCCGGCTTTGTCGTGTCGGTAGTCATGTTGCGGTTTGAAATCGCCGTGCTCCACCGGGAGAACATTGCGTCCTTCCTGTCGATTCTCTGGTGCGACATGGTGATCTTCGGCTCGTGCATGGGACTGGCTATCTACTTTCGAAAACGGCCCGAGTACCATCGTCGGCTGGTATTCATGGCCAGTTGCCAGCTCATGCAAGCTGCCTTTGTCCGATTTCACCCTACCGGTTATCACGAGCTCTTTTTTCCAGCGCTCGACGCGCTGGTCCTGGCTGGAATGTTGCGCGACCGGGTAGTGGATGGGGGAGTTAACAGGGTCTATCTCGCCGGCTTCCCGGCGATGCTTGTCCTGCAGGCATTGGCCACGTACTTGGAGCAGGTCAACCCAAGGTGGTGGCAGGCAGCAACGCTGGCGATTTTAAAGTGATGACGTCATCGGCGAAGATATTGGGGAGCAGACTGCCGTCTCCCTTTGCGGATCAGTTCGCCTCAAAACAGCTCGGACGTCGGCACGTCCGCATTTCCAACTTCCACGCGAGAGTCCCTGGATCTTTGGCTGTGGTGATGCGGCAGCCCCGCTACGTCGAGTTTGGCCAAGCACCCGGGCGCCAAGGCATGGAAGGCCAGTAGCCCACCCAAGCCGGTCTTGCCGGCTTGAGTGGGCCCCAAGCTATTTCTTGTTCTTTTTGGCCTTGGCAGCGTTGGCAGAATTGGCGGCCAAGGCGGCCGCCTTGAGTTCCTTGTTCGCCTGGACCAGCAGTTGTCTCGCTTTCTCGGCATGCCCGCCGAGGCCATACCGGTTGTCCTTCTGAGCTTCGGCGACGTAATGATTGGCCTGCACTACCAGCCGCTGGGCTTCGTACAGGTTGGGATGCATGCCCTTATCAATGTCCACCCCGGGCTCCTGGGCCAAGGTGACGCCGCAGAACAGACTCGCTGCAAACACTGCCGTCAGCACTGGGATTCTTTTCATTTTGTCTCCTGGGCAGGCGCGGATGTAACGAGCCTCTACTTCCGACGTCTGCGAAATAGCCGGATTCCGGATCAGCTGAAAATGGGCCTGAAAGGCGCCCATCATAAATCATCCCGGTCTTGTTACAAAGCGGGCAGGACGCTCGCCATCTCTAGGGCGGCGGCGTGTTTCTTTGTTACCCCTGATGAGGCCGGAGCGCTGGGTTCGCGAGCGCGAGAGTTGCGGAAAACTTTTCCCCTCGATGGTCCGACACCTATTTGCCGGCGGTGAAGGCCCGGATCTGCCATCCTCCGAAAGCGCGTCCGCTGCGCCAGGCGCCGCCTACCTCCCCTTGCAGGGCGCTTTGCAGCAGGTCGGCAAAAGTCTTGGCGGCCGGGCCGGTCGCGTCGGCAGTCCAGCTGCCCGAGAAAGAGCGTCCCGCGGAGGTGCGCGCAGTCCAGGTGCCGCGCCAGCCCCGCGCCAGCTTGCGCGCCGACCAGGTGCCCTCCAGCACGGTTTCGCCGCCGTTGCCTTGCAACGTCCAGGAACCCAGCGCCAGGTTCGCGTCGCGCTCGTCGGCCTGTCCCGCCCAGCGGCCGTGCATGAAAGCCGGGCCGGCGGTGCCTTTCCACTCTCCCCGGTAGACCGGCTTGGCCTGCTGCGCCATCACCCAGCAGGAGGCGCACACCAGGAGGGCGATTCGGACGTCTCTTAGCGTGCTGGCTGGAAGAAACATTTACTTATGCGAGGCCGGCTGCGTTCCCGCTGCCTCTGCCGGTTGCGTCACCCGGCAACGCCGTCGAGGGCAGCGGCAAGGTCGGAACCGGCCTTAGCCGCCGCGCTGGGCCCATAGCGGCTGCGCCGCCGAATCCAGTCCGAGACCAGCGTTCCCGCCCACAAGTGCTGCAGCAACTGCGCGGGCGCGAGCTGTTCCCACTGCGAATAGGGATGACGCTGGAATTCCACGGCCTCGTTCACCATGCGATAGCACTGCGTGGAGCCGCCGGCTGAGATTAGCAGCAGCAGGTCACGGCTCTCAATGTTCCAATGAGGTCTGAGGGAGAGGGATTTCATTCCAGCAACACGGGCATGGAAGCCGAAGCTAAAGAACGGGTTGCAGCCTAAAAACAAAAATCTTGTGCAAGCTTGCTGACAAAGGGCCGAAGTTCATGCGTGGTCCGAGCCTCGGGCCGCCTTTGCCGGCAGAGCAGGGTAATGGCGTAAAGCTGGCGTGTCAAATTGCTATCCCCATGACCGAGGAAGCTCTCTAGAGCCGCGGCGCCGGCCATCCCTGGTCAGCAGAATGGCCGCGATGCGATGCACATACTCCAAGCCGATTGTGCAGCCTGCACGCTGGTAACCGGCAGTGTCCAGAAGCTGCAGGTGGTGAGCGGGCATCCCATGCTGGCTACGGCGGCGGTTGACGCAGTGCAGAAGTGGATTTATCGGCCGTACCTGCTGAAGGCGAGCCGGTGGAGGTGGAAACCCAGGTCCTGGTCACCTTCACCCTCTCCGCGGAATAACCGACGCGCGGTTTCCAACGCGAGGAGACTGGCGGGTTTCAGGGATGCAGCAGCCCCCACAGGTAAGCGCCGGTCGCCACGGTTGAGATGAGGGTAGCGGCGCCCAGCCAGATATTCTGCCAGCCTGTATTGCGCGTCCGCACGGTTTCGCGGTCGTTAGAGACGCGCCAGATGAAAACCAGGGTCGGCATGGTCAGCACTCCCGCCAGGATCATGGACCAGTAGAGGGCTTTGACCGGGTTGAGGGTAGTGAAGTTGGCCAGAGCCGAAACCACCATGGCCAACGAGATCAGGATGTAAAAGCGCTTTGCCCTCCAGGGCTGCTCGCTGAGTCCATACTTCCACCCCATGGCCTGGGCAATCGCGTAGCACAGCGAAGCCACCAGCACGGGCAGCGCCACCATGCCTGAGCCGACGATCCCCAAACCGAAAACATAAACTCCCAACTTGCCCACGGCAGGTTCCAGGGCTTGCGCGGCTTGGCGCGTGCTCATATCGGCAGCATTGCCCAGGTGCAAGACCGATGCGGAAGCCACCATCACTGAAAAGAACAGCAACGCGCTGACCAGGGTGGCCGCGTAGGAATTTCCGCGATGTTCCTCGTGGCCGGGATCGCTGCGCGAACTGGTCTGCCACAAAATGACGTAGGGGGTGAGCAAGGACCCAAACACCGCGACCGCGCCGTCCACCCAGTGTCCGCTGAAGCTGAGGTGCGGAACCAGAGCGCTGCGCAACAACGTCCCCAGGCTGGGCCGGGTCAGGAAGGCAGCGGCGATGTAGATGTAAAGCGGAAGGGACAGGAAAACCAGCGACTGCGTAATCTTGCGGTAGTCGTGAAAGATCAGGATGTACCAGATGGAAAAGGAAATTGGCGCCACGAAATAAATGCGCGGCAGGGCCAGGAGGATGCTGAAGGCATCCGATACCGCCATCAAGTCGGCGACGATCACCACCAGGTTGATGGCGACGAGGGCGGCGGCGGCCGTCAGGGCGACCTTGCTGCCATATTTCTGGCGTAGCAGGTGGAGTAATCCGCGCCGGGTCTCCACCCCGATTCTTGCGGTCACGGAAAACGTGACCAGCAGGAAGGGCACACACAGAACGACCAGCCAGAGGAGTTGATAGGAAAAAGCCGCGGCGACCACGGTGGCAGTAACCACCGCGGAAGGGTCCAGGTTCGACGCGCCGGTCACGATGCCGGGAGCGAGGCGGGCCAGCCAGGTGCGGGACGCCTGCGCCGCCTGCGCGGGCGCCGGGAAGCGCACCACTCGTGCGCGCCTTCCGGGCTGCCTTGGGGGGGTGCTTTCCGGGCTGGGCCAGTCCACTGTCAAAGCACTCCAGGGAAGTTTCTGCCGGCACGGGCCGGCAAGGCTGGAGCCCGCTTAACAGCCCCAGAAGCGGATTGCGATGGAACGGGCCGAAGCCCGCTTCAACGAACGGAGTACCACAACCTCTTTACGACGCACAGCTTGGGCGGCAGGTTGCAACTCGAAGATAACTCTGGCGGCACCGGCTCGCCCCAGCCTGCATCGTGGAGCGGGCAAGTCGCACAAACCAGCGTCGTTGGCTGCGGCCGCGCGCTGGCCGTGCACATTTGCACAGGCTTTCCTCAACCTTGTGCATAAGTGCAGGCGCTGCGGCTGAAGCCAAGTTGCCGCCCCGCGCAATTGCCAGGTGCGATGCGGCGGGATATGCTGGCGCCTGGTGCGCGGGCGTAGGAAAGCGCCATGGGCGAGGGGGGAGCTGCAATGAAAGGCAAATTCTGGATCGGGGTGATCCTGCTCGCGCTCGGCCTCGCTTCGCTCTTCGTCTCGGTTCCCCGCAGGGAGGAACGCAAAGTCTCGGCCGGCGATCTCTCCATCGGGGTGCAGTTGCAGCGCCGGGAACGGATACCGCCGGCAGTCAGCATCGTGCTGATCGTGGTGGGCGGCGCCCTGATCCTGACCGGAATTCCCCAGCGCTAGAAGTGGCATTGCAACAAAAAATCAGGCCCGCCGCAGCGGGCCTGGCTTCATCTCTCTTTCCCTAGCGGCTCAGGGCGTGAGCGGCACTGCGGTCAGCGATGACCTGCTTGGCTTTTTCCGCCAATTGCTTGGCCTGGGGCAGCAGCTCCAGGGCCTTGATCACTTCGGGATCGTTCTCCCGCTGCGCCTTCAATCCTTCTTCCTGGCCAAAGGCGTCGATGAGCACTTCACTGCGGATATTCGAGTGCACCCAGTCGCTGTTCTGCGCCAGGTCCGCCTCGGTGTAAGGAATCTTCTGCTCGTCGAGGAACCGCCGAAAATCCTGGAGCACGGCCTCATCCGGCTGGAACGACTTGGACGGATGGTGGCTCAGGGTGTAGTGCTTGGCAAAGTTGAAGAAGGCGTAATGCTGCAGCATCGTGTCCTGGAAGCGGTTGCTTTTCTGCGGCGGAATCTTCACATCCGGGGTGATGCCGCCGCCGCCGAAGACCGGCCGGCCGCTGTCGGTCATCTTCACTTCGCGATTGTTGTTGTTCTCGTTGTTTTCACGGTTGTAGTAATAGTCGTACAGCGACACCCCGTTATAGTCGCGCTGGATCAGTCGTCCGCTCGGGGTGTAGTACTTGGCGGTGGTCAAAGCCAGGCCGGTGTTCTCGGAAAGCGGATACACCGTCTGCACCAATCCCTTGCCGAAGGTGGTTTCGCCAGCCACCAGGCCGCGATCATGGTCCTGAATCGCGCCCGCAACAATTTCCGCCGCCGAGGCCGTGCCCCGATTCACCAGCACCACCAGCGAATAGTCCTTGCCCCCATTGCCGTGCGAGGCGCGGTAAACCTTCTCCGGGCTGGAGCGCCCGCGGTGCGAGACGATGACCTGTCCCTTCTTCAGGAACTTGTCGGCCACGCCCACGCCTTCACTGAGCAGGCCGCCGGGGTTTTGCCGCAGGTCGAGGATCAGGCCCTTGATGTCGCCCATATCGTCGAGCGCCTGCTGCACCTCGTGTTCGGTGGTTTCCTGAAAGCCGGAGACATGCATGTAGCCGACGCCCGGACGAATCAGGAAATGCAGGTCCACGCTGTAGCGCGGGATTTCATCCCGCACGATGGCGAAATCAAGCGGCTTTTCTGTGCCCTCCCGCAGCACGGTAATGTGCACGGTGGTGCCCTTGGGTCCCTTGAGCAAGTCGGCCACTTCCGCGGTGCTCAGGTTATCGGTCGGCTTGCCATCCACCGCCACGATGATGTCGCCGGGATGGATGCCGGCACGGTAGGCGGGCGTTCCCACGAAGGGAGCGATCACGATGACCTTGTTGTTGCGGGGCCCCACGGTCATGCCCACGCCGTAATATTTTCCGCGTTGCTCTTCGCGCAGCAGCAAGTACGACTTGGGATCGAAGAAGTTGGAATGGGGGTCGAGGGCATGCAGCATGCCCGGGATCGCGCCGTTGTAGATGGCCTTGTCGGCGTTCACCGGCTCGGCATAGTTCTGCTCGACGAGGTCGTAAACCTCGGAGAAGGTGTGGAGGTTATCGCGCACATCGCTGTCGCCGCCGCCGGTAGAGGCCGCCCCCACTCTCTGCCCAAAAAGGACGCCGATGAAACCACAACTGACCAGAACCAGCACGACCAGCAAAAGAGAGCGGCGAGCGTTACGAACCATGAAAAAGTCCTTCAGCGAAGCGGAGTTGGCGATCCTGCAACTAAGACCCGCCTTGGGGGTAAACGTAGCAGCAGTATAGCACGGCAAAATTCACCCAATCGCTCCTAAACCCGTCCGCTACAGCATTTTCCAGTATCACGGCGGTAACTGTGGCGGCTTAGTGATATTCGATGCGGAGGAGCGTACTAAGGTGCTGAAACTCACCGTACGCTAAAGGAATTACGGTCCCTGCCGGGCCACCGCGCGGCGCGCCAGATCATTGGCTTCGGTGTTCTCTTCGCGGGAAATGTAGGTGATACGAAAGTTCAGCGAGCGCGCCAGCTTGCGGCAAGTCCAGTTCAGCGAGTACAGACGCGTGCTCTGGCAGGCGTACTCACCATTCATCTGCCGCACCATCACCTGCGAATCGGAGTAGACGTGCAACGAACTGGCTTTGAGAGAAATGGCGCATTGCAGCGCTTCCAGCAAGGCTACGTACTCGGCGACATTGTTGTCTTGCACGCCAATCCACTTGGCAATCCTCACTTTTTTGCCGGCCGTATCTTCCAGCACCACCCCGATTCCGGAGGGACCAGGGTTGCCGTGTGAGCCGCCATCAATGTGGGCCACCAACTCTGACATTTGCGTCCAACATGCGGCAAGCCGCAGCCGGTGTCAAGGGTTCACGATGCACAGAGGGGCAGCTGTGAAAAAGCTGTGAACGGGTTTTGCACAACACTTTCGTGCAGCCGCAATTGGCCCCTGGTGAATGGCTTTCAGTGCGTGCCCTCCACCTGAAATCCACTCGCGATTGCACCAGAGATGGGCGTTGACATTTTGCGGGATGGGATTAGAGTGGCTCTCGTCGACGGCCGAAAGGGTCAGGCGGCGTACGAAGCCGCCGGTCCGAAGTAGGCTGGGTGATCCGATCCGGCGGGGGAACCCGCTGGGCGACCAGACCGGAAAAAACCGGCGGCTCTGCGAGGGGCAGCCGGGGTTTGGGACTGCGAAAGCAGTGATTGCATCAGGGGCTGTGACGGTGCATGCATCCACGCTGTTGGCTTTCTCGCAAAAAGCCGGCGGCTAGAGCATAACCAATG
>JAMXLI010000307.1 GCA_024281115.1 Terriglobales bacterium
CATTCGGCGTCGTCGTGCGCCAGGAACTGCGCTACCCCCGAGGTCTCATTATGGGTCAGGGCGCCGCCCAGCTGGTCCTTGGTGACCTCCTCGTGGGTCACCGTCTTGATGACATCGGGACCCGTGATGAACATGTAGGAAGTTTTGTCCACCATCACAATGAAATCCGTGATGGCGGGGGAGTACACGGCGCCCCCGGCGCATGGGCCCATTATGGCGGAGATCTGGGGCACCACGCCGCTGTACAGCGTATTGCGCAGGAATATGTCGGCGTAGCCGGCCAGCGACATGACGCCTTCCTGGATACGCGCGCCGCCGGAATCGTTGAGTCCGACCACGGGAGCGCCCACGCGCGCCGCCAGGTCCATGATCTTCACGATCTTGCCCGCATTGGCCTCTGACAGCGAGCCGCCGAACACGGTGAAGTCCTGCGCAAAAACGAAGACCAGCCTCCCCTCCACCCGGCCGTAGCCGGTGATAAAGCCGTCTCCGTAGTACTTCTGCTCCTGCATGCCGAAGTCGGCGCAGCGGTGGGTCACCAGCTTGTCGGTTTCCTCAAACGTACCCTCGTCGAGCAGGAACTCGATGCGCTCGCGCGCCGACATCTTGCCCGACTTGTGCTGCTTGGCGCGCCGTGCCGTGCCCCCGCCCTCCTCGGCCAGGGTGTCGCGCCGCCTCAGTTCGGCCAGCTTCTCTTCCAGCTTCATGGCCGGATTATAAGCTGGGCGCAGGGAGGGCTCGACCGGGTCGCGAACTCGCGTACTCGGTTTTCAATCGGCACTCGCCCCGTTGGGCTCGTATTTGTACTTTTTGCCGCTCCAGAAGATGACGGAGCTGACCGTGTCGGTCTCGTCGGCAGCAATGGCGGCCACCGTTTTTTTGTGTTTGACCTGGACGCGGCTGAGCGAAAGCCGGGTAAATGGCAGGTTGATGACCACGAACTTGGCCTTGGGAGTGGCGGAGTGCCAGCCCTCGGCGCCGGCGCCATGAATGATCAGCACGACCAGGCCCTGTTGGCGCGGGTCGTGCGCGTTGAATCCTTCCGTGACCTTGGGGTTGCCGTATCCGAAAAACGCATTATAGGGATCTATTACTTTGTAATTGTGCTCGACCGCGTTGGTGAGGGGATTGCCGGTGTGGGCGGCGAGGGCAAGATCGGCCACGCCGTCGCCGTCGAAGTCGGCTTCCAGCGGAGCGAACGCCGGCAACAACTGGTAGCCGGGGCCAAATTGCCGGGTCACCAGCTCCGCCAGAGCAGGATCGGGCACCGCCGGGTGCTGTGCCGGGGGATCCTGTTGCGCCGCCGCACACAGGCTCAGCAGTAACAGGCACACGCAGAAAAAATAACGCATTCCGCTACTCTAAACCCGTACTCGCCATCCGCGATGCGCCGTACCGCTGAAGGCAACAGCAATAAAAGTCCTGGAGCCGAAGCGAACCGCGAGACTGCCCGGGACGCGCAAACAACAAGGCCTCCGCTCCAACGGCGGAGGCCTCGCCCCTTACCTTTCTCTGCGACTCAAGGTACGAAGGAACAGCCGTGGTATTTGTTGGAATACTCCGGCTGAATTTCGTACTTGTGCCCATTCAGTGCGACGGGAACATAGCTGAAGAACGCGTTCTCGCAGATGTCTCCGATCTCAGCCCCGAATTCGATCAACGAACTCACCGCTACCCAACCGGCCCCTTGAAAGGGGTAATTCTGCGGGTCGGGATCGGTGATGGTTTCGATGAGTTCATGCGACAGCACGTTGGAGGTGGAATCCACCAGCAGCCCGTTAGGACTATGGTTGGGATCAACCGAGCATCCGCCCACGTTCTGGTAGGGCTCCACGCTGACCAGCACGTGCCCGATATCGCTGAAATCCACGCTGCCATGGTAGGCGCAGAAGAAGAACGTGGAGGGATTATTGGGCGAGTAACAGATGTTGGTCAGGTCGAAACAGGTGTCCACTCCCTTCGGCAGATACAGGTGGTACTCGTGGCCGTAGCCGGTCTCCTTGAAGGAGGAGGCCACCGCGTGCAGGATCACGAGCAGATCGCTTTGCCCGATTACGCCCGTCGGAATGGGAAACTGGACGCTTGCCGCGAAACCCAGCGTGTAGCGGTTGTTGGCGGTAGTGCCGACATATTGGTCGGTAAGGTGAATGAAGTTGCTCAGACCCAGGTTCTTCAGGAACGTGCCAGGATCGCCCCAGCAGCTTTCGTTGCAATCAATGAACACGTCATGCGAAACCATGTTCTTCACGACCGGGCCGCCAAAATAGGTCAGGTCGGCGGGATAGAAGCCGGGCGCAGGCAAGCCGGGTATAGACGCAGCACTCAGAGTCTTGGGAACGGATGCGACCCGCAGGGCCTGGCCGGCGGCATTATTCGCGGGTCGGGCGTGGTATTTGAAATTCGTCGTCACGGCAGCGCGGTCTGCATTGGTCACAGTAACGAGCCGGGGGCTGGAATCCTGCGCCAGCGCGAGGCCGGCGAGCAGAAACGATACGACGACGAGCGTCATGCCCAACTTGCGCGTCTTCGTCGCACGAGGCATCTCAGACACTTGCATATCGTCAATCTCCTTCTCAGGCGACTCTCTTGCGGGAATCGCGGTTATAGAATGTTGGACCCGCGCAGCTAACATGGAGGCGGGGGGCAGGGGAGCGGCGCCGGAACCCTACTTGTCTTCCCACGACCTTCCGACGGGTTACGGGACTCTAGAGCATTCAGCTTCTCACGTCAATATGAGAACAACGCCTGCCTTAAGCTAAAACCTAACTTGCAACACGTGTTCAGGACTACTTCTGCCCTGGAGCCGAAAAGAATCGTTGGATGAACTGTGGCATCCCTTCCCCCGGAAGGGGGACAAGCATGATCGCACGCATATGGCATGGGAGGACTCGAGCCTCCGATGCAGATGTATATCTCGACTACCTGCACAAGACCGGCATTCCCGATTACCGCCGCACGCCGGGAAACCGTGGCGCCTGGGTGTTACGCCGCCTGGAAGGCGAGGTGGCGCACTTCATCACCTTGACTTTCTGGGATTCGCGCGAAGCTATCCGCGCCTTCGCCGGGAACGACATCGAGGTGGCCCGCTACTATCCCGAGGACAAGAAGTATCTGCTGGAATTCGAAGCGCACGTTACCCACTACGAATTGTTCGAGTAACTCCGCTCGCCGTGGCGCACCCAAAACAAAGGGCGGCAGTACCGATCCCCTGCCGCCCAGCCAAACAATCTCGCTGCAGAACCTACCGTGTTCGATTGACCGCTTTTTTGAGTTCGGCGCCCGGTGTGAACTTGGCCACCTTGCGGGCTGCGATCTTGATGGTCGCGCCGGTTTGTGGGTTACGCCCATTGCGGGCCTTTCTCTGCGAAGTGGAGAACGTGCCGAAGCCCACCAGGGCAACGCGATCTCCCTTTCTCAGAGCGCCGGTGATGCTGTCCACCAGTGTGTCAATGGCGGCGCCGGCCTGGGTCTTGTTGATTCCGGTCCCTGCCGAAATCTTGTCAATCAGATCACCTTTGTTCATCTTCGCTCCTGAGAGGTCCACGTAGTTTTTCGCCGCGCACACCGCTGCGCGCGGCATCCTTGGACTCGTTCCATGGCTTGACCTGGGGACCTGTGCGTGTATTAGGCGCTCGCTCGCGCGAGATGTCAATCGTGAATTCCGCGTCCCGCGCCCGTTTCCGGGGCGGGGTAACGCCAAAGCCACTCCCGGCGCGGGATTCAGATTGCTGGGCGCGCGCATCCTGCCGGTGGCCGAACCGCCAGCCACTCGCAATGTCCCCGGCGGCATTGCCCCCGATCAAAACGAAAAGCCACTCTCGCGCTGGGCAGGCAGGGCGAGGGTGGCTATCGCCGGGGAGAAAAAACTGTTGCGGTCCGCACCCGCAGCATGCCAGTGAAAAGCATGGCGCGCTGTCGGGACAATTCCGGCCGCAGTTCGGATAGGAGCAATTGAACTGCCACAGCAAAGACAGCCCCGGGATGGCGTAATCAGCACACCCTGTGTCCTTTACCGCAGCTCGGAAGGCGCCCCAGCATCGCCCTGGTGAAACCTTCTGTACCGCCAATGGCAATTTGCCCGATGGTCGGGCAGGGTCGAGACTCCGGCAGTTCGCGCGATGCTCGGGCCCGGGTATTCCACAGCAGGGGATAGCAGTCCACAACTTGTACACAGAATTCCGGGAGTGAAGGCTTGCACACCGCTGGCCCAGGGTGCAAATTCAATCTCATACGATGTCCACGAAAACCCTGGTCGAGATATGTCCCCTGTGCGAGGGGACGGGATGGAAAACCCTGCAGACCGGCAACCAGCGCCGTGTCACCCGCTGCGACTGCATGCTGCGTGCCCGCGCCGGACGAATGCTGGAGCGCGCCCGCATCCCCAAACGCTACGAACACTGCGAACTCTCCAACTTCGAGTTTGAAGGTCCCCATCGGCGGCTGGCTCCGGCCCGAATGGCGGCATGCAAGTTCGTCGAGGAATATCCCCTGGACAACACGGGCCTGCTGCTGATCGGCCCCATTGGTACCGGCAAGACGCATCTGGCGGTCGGCATCATCAAGGAGCTGATGGGCGGCAAAGGGGCATCCTGCCTGTTCTACGACTACCGCGAGCTGCTGAAGGAAATTCAGAATTCGTATAACAGCTCGGTGCAGGTAACCGAGTTGGAGGTGCTGCGCCCCGTTTTCGAAAGCGAGGTGCTGGTGCTTGACGAATTGGGAGCGGTGAAACCTACGGAGTGGGTGTGGGACACGGTCAGCCTCATCCTGAACACGCGCTATAACAACAACCGCACCACCATCATCACCACCAATTTCGACGACAAGCCCGCGGGCACCGTGGCCGGGCCGCGTGCCGCCGCCCGCGAGGAGACGCTCGGCGACCGCATCGGGGAACGCATGCGTTCCCGCCTGCACGAGATGTGCCGCATTGTGCGCCTGGACGGTGAAGATTTCCGCCAGAAGTTTCGCAGCGCCAGCTTCCGCTAGGGCTTCGGCAGGCTGCTCCCTCGCGCCCGCAGGAATGCAAGCCAGGACGGTTTCCGGCTCCGAGGCGCGCGCGGCTGAGGTATAGACGGATTGGCGCCGGGAGTTCCCGCACCACGGTCACATTGCTCCCCGGCGCGGGGGGAGCTACTCTGGCAGCGATCAAGGAGGTTCGCATGCCCTGTCGCGCCGCGCTGGCGGTTTTTGTCCTGAGTTGCAACATCTTGTGGGCACAGGCCCAGCGGGCCTCTCAGACACCGCGCCAGGCGCTCATTCAGATCTTCACTACCGGCGATCTCCTGAATCACCTGCCCGAGGCCACGCGCGCCGCGCTCGAGAAGAGCGGTTCGGCTTCTTCGCTCATGTTTCCGGCCATGCAGCTGCAGGCCATGAGCAAAGGCATGCAGATCTTTCCCGCGGGCTCAGTGCTGCTCAGCGTAACCCAACCGACCGGCGACAAGTTCCAGGTGAACATTGACCGTGACGATTTCACTGGCGACCACGACCAAATGGAGCTCTCCGTTCACACCTTCAAAAGCGGCGAGGAACAGCCGCTGGGCGGGATTACCCCGCGGCTGACGCTCGGCATGATGCTGGAACACGGCACCTGGCGCATCCAGCAGGTCGGCTTCAACATTGGCGTCAAGCTGGACGATCCGGAATTCCTGAACAACCTGATCAAAACGGCCTCGCAGCACGCCAGCCTCGGGGATGAGACGACGGCCATCAGCACGGTGCGTCGCATGATCGCCGCCGAGCGCTTCTACCGGACCGCGCATCCGGAGCGCGGTTACACCTGCTCGCTGCGCGACCTGGTGGGGGCGCGAGGAGCGTCGTCTCCGAACACTGCTGCGCTGGATCCCGCGCTCGCCTCGGGGCAGGCGGGCTCCTACAGCTACACCCTCTCGGCCTGCGGCAGCGCGCCTGCGGCATCGTTCCAATTGCTGGCCGTTCCCAGCCGGCCCGGCATACGCGCCTTCTGCGCGGACCAGACGGGCACGATCAAATCCAGCCGAGTTGATGCGGCCGCCGATTGCCTGAACTCGGGCACGGCGCTCGAAAGCCATCCCAGCTCCCGCGTGCGGGTCGAAAACTGAAGCGTCGCCCGCTGCACTAGAATTGTTCATGCTTTCGACGCGGCTGGAGTTCACGCCGGAGTTCGACTTTTCCGCGCTTGCCGCTGCCCCGGCCGTCTTTGCAGTCCGTGGCGAAGGCGGGTCCGAGCCCTACGTTTCCAAGACCACGAACCTGCGAAGACGGCTGCTGCGGCTGCTGGGCCCCGCCGAAGAGCGCAGCCGGCGCCTCAACCTGCGCGATCGTGCGCGCAGCATCGAGTACACCCTCACCGGCTCCGAGTTCGAGTCCGGCTTCCTGCTCTATCGGCTTTTGCGCAGCCTGTTCCCGCAAAATTATGCCCAGCGCCTGCGCATCCGTCCCGCGCCGTTGATCCGGCTGCACCTGCAGAATGCCTATCCACGTGCGTCGATCACCACACGGCTGGGGCGTTCCGGCGGCGGTTCGCTGTATTACGGGCCATTCGCCTCGCGCGCGGCCGCGGAAAAGTTCGCCAACGATTCCCTGGATTTTTTTAAGATGCGGCGCTGCGTGGAGGACCTCCATCCCGATCCGGCTTTTCCCGGCTGCGTGTATTCGGAGATGAAAATGTGCCTGGCGCCCTGCTTCCGGGGCTGCACGGATAACGAGTACCACGAAGAGGTGGCGCGGGTGACCGCCTACCTGGATTCGGCCGGCCGCTCTCTGGCCCGCGATCTGGAGCGAGAGCGGGAGCTGGCGTCCGCCTCTCTGGAGTTCGAAAAGGCCGCCGCGCTGCACGCCCGCCGCGAGAAGCTGCAACCCGTGCTGGCCCAGTTGCCGGAAATCGTCCGCCGGATTGACCAGCTTTCCGCGCTGCTATTGCAGCGTTCGGCTGAGCCCGGCGCTGTAGCTTTGTTTCGGGTGGAACGGGCAATCCTTTCCGGACCAGTGCCGTTTTCCGTCCAGCCCACCGCCGAGCACGCGGCCCGGTCGCAATCCATGGAGCTGCGCATCGCGGAAACGCTGGCCCAGTGGCCCTCCCCCGCTCCGGCTTCCCTGCTGGAAACCAGCGAGCACCTTGCCCTGCTCAAACGCTGGTTTTACCGCGGAAGCCGCACGGGAGAGATCTTTTTTACCGACGCGCGGGGCGAGCTGCCTCTGCGTCGTGTAGCGCGCGGCATCGGTCGGGTATGGCGCGGAGAAAGAGCAGGCGAGCCGGCCGCCTCTTCCGCTGTCGAGGCGCCCAAGTTACCCGAGGCGCAGGAACGCGGCGACTTGCCTCCCGTCTCGTGAATCCAACTCGAGAGAGGTCTTTATGCCTGACGCACGCGACCGGTCTCTTCGCCTCCACCTGCTATCCCTGCTGAAAGGAGGGGGCGCGCACGCGGCCTTCAACGATGTGGTCCGGGATTTCCCGGCCAGGTTGCGCGGGGCGCGGCCTGCGGGCCAGCCGCACACCCCCTGGCGCCTGCTCGAACACATGCGCATCGCCCAGTGGGACATTCTCGATTTCAGCCGCAACTCGAAGTACAAGTCCCGCAAGTGGCCACAGGAGTATTGGCCGCCGGAGGACGCTCCCCCTACGGCCGCGGCCTGGGCCAGGAGCGTGCGCGCCTTTGACGCCGATCTGCGGGAAATCCAGAGGCTGGTGAAGGACCCGAAAACGGATTTGTATGCCCGCATCCCCTGGGGCGAGGGTCAGACCATTCTGCGCGAAGCACTGCTGGTGGCCGACCACAACGCGTATCACCTGGGCGAACTGCTGATGCTCCGCCGCCTTCTAGGGGCATGGAAGTAAGTGCGCACCCCCCCAGGCTGCTCCCTATCGGCCTCCGGCAACTGCTTTCAGGTACCGGTAGTAGAACTCGAGGCCCTGGTAGTAGGACTCTGTACGCACGCGTTCATCGCGCCCGTGTGCGCGCACATCGTCAAGATCAATGGCGATCCCTGAGATGCCGTAGGTAGGCAGTCCCGCGGCGTTGGTATAGACGCCGTCCGAGGCGCCGGTTGACATGCTGGGAACCACCGGAGCGCCCGGCCACATCTGACCGGCAATTCGCTCCAGCGGCTTCATCACGTCCTCCCGCAGCTGCACCGGCGTGTAGCCCAGCGCATCGGGCGCGCGGTCGGTCAGGGTCTTGCCGTCATTGGCAAGGTACCGCACCCCCACCCGGGGATCGTTCACCACCCTTACCAGCTCCTGCCGTATCTGTTCGCGGGTATGGCCGGGCAGAATACGGCAGTTCACGTTGGCGCGGGCCATCTGCGGAAGGGCATTGTTGGCGTGACCGGCATCGAGGCGCGTGGCTACGCACGTGGTGTGCAGCTCGGAGTTGTAAATCGGGTTCCGGGAAAGCCGCGCGATTGCCGCCCGGTCGGGTGGCGTCTTCAAAATGCTTCGCATATCGCCGGCCACATCGGGCGGCATCACCTTCGCCAGGCTCTCGAAGTGCGCCCGCGTCACCGGGTTCAGCTCGAAAGCAAATTGATAATGCTCCAGCCGTCCCAAGGCATCGGCGAGATGATAAATGGCATTGTCCGGCGTCGGAATGGAGCTGTGGCCGCCCGGGTCGGTGACGGTGAGCTGGTAATCTCCATACAGTTTCTCGCTGCCGTCCATGGTTACGAAAACAGGTTTCCCGTCGATGGTGTTCACGCCCCCGCCGTCGGAATTGAGCACGAACTCAGCGTCCACCAGGTCACGATGATTCTTGAGCAGCCAATCCACCCCGTTCGAGCTGCCGCCTTCCTCGTCGGCCGTCAGGGCCAGGATCAGATCGCGGGCCGGCTTATAACCTTCCCCCTTTAATCGGATAAAGTCGGCGACCCAGATCGCGTCGCTTCCTTTCATGTCCTGCGTGCCACGGCCGTAGAAATAACCGTCCTTCTCGACGAATTGAAAGGGATCCATGCTCCAGTCCGAGCGCCGCGCTTCGACCACATCCAAATGGCCGATCAGCAGAATGGGGCGGCCCGGCCCCGTACCGCGATAACGCGCCACCAGGTTGCCCTTGCGGGGATTGGGCCCCGCCACCTGGACGTCTTCCCGCGGAAACCCGGCGCCGCGCAAACGTTGCGCCATGGCTTCGGCGGCTGCAGTGGTGCTGCCTACCGAGTCGGTTGTATTGATCTCGATGAGCTGCTTGAAAATGTCGCGCGCGAGCGCATGCGTATCGTCCTGGGCGGCCTGCGCCGGAAGAAGAAACAAGATGGATGCCGCGCAGGCCAACAGTGTTCCCATGAGTTTTGCCAAGCCGTCTCCCCCTGGATGAAAGCTCACAAGGATAGCAAGCCGCGCAAGCGGGGCAGATGGGTAGAGTGCCTTACATTGAGAGAAATGCAGGGAAGGCGCGAAGGTTCTCTGGAGCCGCCCGATTACGCGGGACGCCGGCCCCGGCGGTTGCGGCGGCGACTTAGGGCCGGGTAACGACCTGGTTGGGTCCGCCAGGCAGGACGAATTTCACCCCGCGCTCCTGGTTCACCTTGAGCGTCGCCGGCAGGTCCAGCTCCGCCAGTTGAATTTTCCGATTCCAGTATCCCGACGAGTAATAGGAGCCCGACTCGTACAGCGTGCCGTCGATAATGGAGTAGCTCGCGACTTCCTGGCGATGGCCGTCGCGAAATACCAACACCGCCGGAGTGTCGCTGGCCGCAGGCGCTGTCGCGCGATTGTTCCCCGTCGCTTCTACCGCCCGCTCCCGCCGCTGCCCGACCGGGCTCTCAGGCTCCACGGCGCGATTTACCTGCGCATCGGTGAGGCGAACAAAGCGTTCCCCTTGCCGCTCGATCAATAAGGGCTGGGGCGGCGGCGCCGGCGCCTCCGGCCTGGTCACAGGCGCCTCCACGGTCCGCGCCTCGGGTTCAGGAGCGTAGCGCTCGTCATCGTACCAGCCGTCGTCATACCAGAAAGGCGTGCCCAGGAAGGCGGTGCCGAATCGCGAGCGCCGCCCTTCACCACGATGCCGGAAGGTGCCAGTAACGCCGGGGTGCGAAGTTACGGTCCTCGGATGTCCGCCCATGCGTGGCCGCCCCCCGGCAAAACTCGGGGTGAATCCGCCGCCGGTGCGAGGGCCGCCGGCGAAGCCGGGCGTGAATCCGCTGCCGGCAGCTCCATGCCCTTGCGCAAAACCCGCCGCCACGCATGCCAGCACAAACAAGACGACACCCGCGCGTTGCAAGGTTCGGGCATTCAGAACGCTGCTCCCTGGCTGGCATATCGCACCGTCCGGCATGGAACCTCCTTACAACAAGCAGCGTTCAGTACGCGAACCCCGGTTGACTATTCCGCCTTTGTGGGCACCTGGAAATCGAGACCCAGATCGTCATTCGCGTCGGTGGTGGCTTTCACGTCCAGTTGGGAAAGCTGGATCTTGCGTTGATGCCCGGGGGTGAAATCGTACAGCGTGTCGCCCACGATTGCGTAATTCTGCACCTGGAGTCTGTGGCCGTCTTTGAAAACCAGCACGCTCGCAGGCTGCGGGGTGGCAGGCTCATTCGCCGCCCGCTCCTCCGAAGCGCGGTTGTCGGGGGCGGCAGCGTCCGAACGCGCCGGCGCGGCGGGATAGTTGTCGGCATCTTCCGCGCGTTCCGGATAGCGGCGCTGCGCCGAGCGGCTACGGTATCCGCGCTCGAAAACCGTGGGAGCGTCCGGCTGCTCGTACTGTGCTTCGTCGTCAGTGGTGTTGTCGATCAAGTCGTAAGGAGCGACCATCACGGGAACACCCCAGGGGTAAAACAGGGGAAAACCGCCGATGAAGTTGCCGCGATGGTGATGATGGCGGCCGAAGTCGGGCCGGCCGATGAAGCCCGGCCCGCCGATGAAGACGGCACCGTTGTGCCTGAATCCGCCATCCACCAAACCGGCCGGACCAAGGGAGGTGGCCGTGGGCGGCAAGGGTGCGACCACCCGTCCGCCGGGGCCCAACGAAGTCACGGTTGGCGGCAGGCCGTGCACCTGCGCCATCAGCGCGGGCGTGAACCACAGCGCGGCCACGATTGCCGCCGCTGCCCCTAATCTCTTCACGCCTGGATGATAGCCCAGGAAAGCCGACATGGAACACTCCACCGCCGTCCGCTTTGGTCCTATGTAATTAGAGCGCTTTGGGCGGCCAAAGTTGCGTCCCACGCTAGGGTCGAAAGGCTCCGCCAGGGTGAACCTTGGAAGCGGCGGCTAAAAGCCCTCCTCGCGACACCAGGCTCCATAGCACATGGGCCGCAAGTATGCCGGCGACGGCGCCCATCAGCAGCGGGCGAAACCGGGTCTCCAGCAGGTCGGCCAGCACCCCGGCAATGAAAACAAACAGGATAGGCATTGCTGCCAGCTCCAAAGCCAATCCCGCCTCGTGCGGCGAGGCAATGCCCCAGAAAGTCAGCAGCAATGCGACCAGCAGGGGCGCAACGTTTCCGAAGTAACGCGCCCGGGGCCAGGCGGCCATCGTAAGCCAGGCGACGGGAACAAGAACCAGCAGCGCCGGACTAGTTCGAGTCAGCCGCTCTATGAAGCTCAGGTACGACTCGGGCATGGCCAGCGCGGTAGGCGATAGTTGCAGGAAACGCGCCTGGCGCAATCCCTCGGCCACCGCTCTCCCCTGGAACCAATACGAGCCGAGCAGCACCAGGATCGCCAGGCCGCAGCTCGTGCCATAGACGGCCAGCGCCGCAGCTCGCCGACCCGGCGCCAGGTAGAGCAGGAATGCGAGGCCAAGCGGAAACGCGATCCATAGCGCGAAGTTGGAGCCCGCCGACAAGGCCAGCGAGAGCGCCAGCAGCCCGATGCGCCACCAGTTCCAGAGCACCCGGCGCGGCGCGTACAGCGTGTGCGCCACCGCGATGGAGGTGAATACCGACCCAAACAATCCCCACATGGCGCCGGTCTGGGGAGGCTCCACGAAGCTTGCGGATGTGGCGATCATCGCCGGGGAAAAGCAGAAGAGCACCAGGGCGATGTAGCCGCCAGCATTTCCGTACAGGCGGCGCGCTACGTACCATAGCGACCCGCCCAGTAACATGCCCAATACCATCCAGGGGGCGCGGATAAGCCATCGCCAGCGGTCGAGCGACGCCGGGTCTTGCGGGCCGCGGTAAGCCAGCACGCCCGCCGACGCGAGCAGGAATGAGAGCGGCGGATGGGCGGCATCCTGCGCTACTTTCCCGTGCTGCCATTGCTGCAGACCGGAAGCAACTCGCGCGCTTTCTCCCGGTTGAATAGGCTCGCTGCGTGCCAGCCAAACGCATTGCGCCACGAACACCAGGAGCAGAAGCAGGGCGATGAACTGCGGATTCCCGAAGCGCTCGCGCGTGAAGATTTCCGTCATCCGCCGTTAGTGTTTTACCATGGCCGGGCGCAACGCCCCGTGCGCGCGGAGAGGCCGATGGAGACTGAGTGTCCGTACTGCGGCATGCGATTTGCCGGCGACGATGCCGAGGTGCGGCGCCAGGCGCATGAGCCAGTCTGCCCGCGGCATCCCTCGGACGGACCTTCGCTCACAGACCCCGCGCGCGAAAGTCCCACCGCAACGGCTGCCCACATCCGTGCAATCTTCTTCAATGAGCGCGAACTGCGCGCGGGCTGGCGCTTCCTGATCTACGTGGTGCTGGCCGTGGGCTGCGTCGTGGGTCTGACGCTGGGAGCGGCATGGATCCTGGGCGCTCGCCGCGGCGGCTTCAATCCGCTCGTTACCCAGACGCTGGAATTCACCTCGTTCCTGGGCGTGCTGCTTCCCGCGCTGGTCCTGGGTAAGTTTGAGCGGCGCTCGCTGGGCGATTATGGCCTGCCCGCGACGAAGGCCTTCGGCCGCCGCTTTGGGGAGGGGCTGCTGTTTGGATTAGCAGCAGTCACATTGCTCATGCTGATGATGCGCGGCGCGCACGCCTTCTATTTCGGGCACCTCGGCATGCACGGCGCGCGCATTCTAAAATGGGCGGCCTTCTGGGGCTTGTTCTTCCTCTGGGTGGGCTTGTTCGAAGAATTCGCCTTTCGCGGGTACGCGCTGTTAACCCTGGCAAGCGGCATGGGATTCTGGCCCGCGGCCGTGTTGCTCTCCATCCTTTTCGGCGCGGTGCACCTGGGCAATCCCGGCGAAGCCTGGGTAGGAGCTCTGAGCGCGGGCCTGATCGGAATGTTTCTCGCCTTCACCTTTCGGCGAACCGGCAGCTTGTGGTGGGCGGTGGGCTTTCACCAGGCCTTCGATTGGGGCGAGACCTTTCTCTACTCCGTGCCCAACAGCGGGCTGCGCACGCCCGGCCACCTGCTGAACTCCCACTTCCAGGGTCCGCGCTGGCTGACCGGCGGAACGGTAGGTCCGGAAGGCAGCGTGCTCGTCTTTCTCCTCATCCTGCTCCTGTTCGTGGTATTCGACCGCATGTACCGCACCGTGCGCTTCCCCTGCAGCGAGGCCGGGGCGACTTCGCCTCCGGCCCTGGTTGAAAATCCCTCGCTGCTGCGCTGAAGGCGTTTGCGTCGGCTGCTGGAGCGCCCGCCCCCTCTCCGCAAGACCCGACCTGCGTCCCGGTCTCGCCTTCCGCCTGCGACTCGCAATTACCACGAATAGTGCACGGTGTAGGTGACCACGGTTTCGCCATCCGGGGCTACGGTCACCGGAAACTCGATGGTTTGCGCGTCCGTCTTGCGGTGCTGGGAAGACTCCGCCGTTACCTTCCAGTTGGTCCAGCGGTACAGGTGCTCAACCACACGCACGTTGACCGGCTGCTTCTTGTGATTGCGCACGCGCACCTCAAAAGCTTCGTCCAGCCAGCGCTGACGCGAGTCCACCTGCAGGTTGGTGCGTTTGCGCTCGCCCACCACGTCAAAAGCGTTGCCGGTGTAGGCCCGGATGGTCTCGTCCTTGGGCGTGTGGTCGATTACGTTTTCGCCTACGAACTCCAGGTGCCCGTCGGTGTCGCGCCGGTAGAAGCGCAGCTTGCCCTTGGGCAGCGCGATGCCCAGGTGATTGCCTTCCGAGTTCTTGAATTCCTGCATGACCCAGACCTTGGGATTGGATTGCGTTCCGTAGCCTGGATCCTGGCGGATCTGGTCCTCGCCGTAGGCGTATTCGGGCAGGCGCGCTCCGTCATAAACGTAAATGCGCTGCGACTGGATGGCCGCCGCCTGCACGAACTGCACCTGCTTGGTTTCCTGATCATGCAGCGTGGTCGCGTTCTCCAGGGTGTAGAGATGGAATTCGTCAAACGATTTCTCGCGCACGACCGGGGCAGCAGGGACGTCCATGGCTTTGGCCTCGGCTGCGTACATCCGGCCGGCAACGGTGGCGTTCTGCACCTTGTTGACGTCGCCCGCCAGCAGCTTGATGCGCGCGTTCTCAAAGGTTTTCCCGCTCTGGTTGCGCATGGTGATCCACCCCACCAGGTCGAGCAGGTCGCGCCCGCCGCGGCTTTCGCCCAGTACCAGGTTGTAGTCCGCCTGCCAGTCCATGCCGCCGCTTACATAGGAAAGCTCGGCGTCGAAGTTAGCCGCACTGGGCGAGCGCAGCAGCCAACTCAGCGTGGGTTTCAGGATGGAATCACCCGCAAGCGCCGGGAACAGCGGCTGGCCTGGCATGCCGAAGCGCAGCACGCCATCCACTTCAATGATCGGCTGAGTAAATTGCGGCTGGCTGTAACCGTTGGCGTACAGCACCGGGGGCGCGTAGCCGCTGCGCCCCACCTTGCCGCGCACGGTTTCGCTTCCGTTCTGCCGCTGCACCAGGAAATCCAGGGTCTTGCCCTCGTAATGCGAGAGTAGCAGCTGCTCGCTGATGGGATCGTTGCGGTAATTCTGCTCCAGGATCTGCAGCGGATGACCCTCAGGATCGCGCAGGATCACCGAGTCGGGCTCCAGGTGCGCGGCGATGCCCGCGTACTCGGTGCGATTCACCCCCGCATTCAGCGTGAGCGGCACGTATTCGCGCGCTACGAAGAAATTCTGGTTGTAGATGGTTAGCGCGGGCTGGCGGTTCTGCCCGGCTGCCAAAACGGACCACAGCAGCAGCGCGCACCAGAGCGCTGCCCAACGCGTTTTCATATGGCTCCCCTTTTCTCGGGCAATCGGGGGATTTGCCGTCGTGTTCAGAGAACGTGGAGCAGGCGGAAACTTGCGCGGAGTGCGGAACGGCGGCGGGCGGGTTCCCGAAGTTACTGCAGTTACAGCGCGAGCGCACGGAGGGGAGTAATCGCCGCGGCAGAAATTTCCAGGAAAAAAGAAAAGAGCCGCAGTTGGTGGCGGCTCTTTGCACGAGGAGGTCCTACGCCGGCGGGCGTCAGATATCCAGATTTTTCACGTCCAGCGCGTTGTCCTCGATGAATTTGCGGCGCGCCTCCACGTCTTCCCCCATAAGCGTGGTGAAGATGGTTTCGCACTCCGCCAGGTCTTCCAGGCGGACCCCCAGCAGCGTGCGCCGCTCGGGATCCATGGTCGTTTCCCAGAGCTGCTCCGCCGTCATTTCGCCCAGGCCCTTATAGCGAAGAATGGTGTAGTCCTTCCGGCCCTCGTTGAGCACGTAGTCGAACAGCTCGCGCGCGGTCTGCTTTTCCACCACCTGCGGCTCGGCCGACTTCTTCTTGGCCACCTTGGCCGACTTCTTCTGCGCCTTCTCCCGTTCCTCGCGCTCGGCGTCGCTCATCTCTTCGCCGCCATTGGCCGCAGCGCCCTCAGCGCCAATGGTCTCGATCACGAACGGCGGCTCCATGTTGGCCTCGATCTGCTTGTATTTGGCCATCATCTGGCGGTATTCGGGCGACGACGCCAGCTCCCAGTTAATACAGTGCTCGGCGCCCTGGGCGTTGACGAATGCCAATTCCCACAGGTTGTGCTCGTCGTCGTAGCGCAGCTCCACCGTGTTCAACTGGCGCTCCTTCTGGATCTTCTTCAGCTCCTTTTCGAGCTGCGCCAGTTTTTTGGGCGTGTTCTTCTTATCGCCTTCGAAATCGCCGCGCTTGGCGAGATCGTATTGCGGCAGCAGCTCGGTGACCTTCTCGTCGCGTACCCGGCGCACCAGCTTGTCGAAAAAGCCCAGGTACTCGTTGAGCACTGTCATGAAACGCGTCAGCGGAGCGCCTTCCAGCCGCGCAGCGCCCTCACCGTAGCGCACCACCAGGCCCTCGGCCGCGCGCTTCACCATCACCTTCACGAACTCGCGGTCGTCCTTGATGTACTGCTGCGACTTGCCCTTCTTGATGGAATACAGCGGGGGCTGCGCGATGTACACGTGGTTGCGCTTGATCAGGTCCTGCATGTGGCGGAAGAAGAACGTCAGCAGCAGGGTGCGGATGTGCGAGCCGTCCACGTCGGCATCGGTCATGAGGATCACCTTGCCGTAGCGCAACTTGCTGGGATCGAAGTCTTCCTTGGAAATGCCCGTGCCCAGCGCCGTGATCATGGCGCGGATTTCCTCGTGCGACAGCATCTTGTCGTAGCGGGCCTTTTCCACGTTCAGGATCTTGCCCTTGAGCGGCAGGATGGCCTGGAAGCGCCGGTCGCGGCCCTGCTTCGCGGTGCCGCCGGCGCTCTCGCCCTCCACCAGAAACAGCTCGCAGCGGTCCGGCTGGCGCTCGGAACAATCGGCCAGCTTGCCGGGCAGGCCGCCGCCGTCGAGCGCTCCCTTGCGCCGGGTGAGGTCGCGCGCCTTGCGCGCTGCCTCCCGTGCCCGCGCTGCTTCAATCGCCTTGTTGATGATCTTGCGCGCTACCGGTGGGTTCTGCTCAAAGAACGCGCCCAGGCGCTCGTTGACGAAGGCCTGCACCGTGCCGGCTATATCGGAGTTCAGCTTGCCCTTGGTCTGGCCTTCGAACTGGGGCTGCGGCAGCTTGACGCTGATCACTGCCACCAGGCCTTCGCGCACATCGTCGCCGGTCAGGTTTTCCTTCACGTCCTTGAATAACCCGAGCTGTTGCCCGGCGTAGTTCACCGTGCGGGTAAGCGAGGTGCGGAAGCCGGACAGGTGCGAGCCGCCATCGACCGTGTTGATGTTATTGGCAAAGCTGAACACGCTCTCCGAATAGCCGTCGTTGTACTGCAGGCCGATCTCCATGACCACGCCGTCGCGCTCGGCTTCCATGTAGATGGGCTTATCGTGCAGAACCTGCTTGCCGCGATTCAGGTGCTTGATGAACTCGGCGATGCCGCCGTTGTATTTGAATTCGGCGTGCTTGGCCTCGCCGGTTTTTGGATCGGTGGTGCGCTCATCGGTGAGCGTGATGAGCAGGCCTTTGTTCAGGAACGCCAGTTCGCGCAGCCGCTGCGCCAGCGTATCGAAGTTGTATTCCGTGACGGTGAAGATGCCAGTATCGGGCTTGAAATGCACCTTGGTGCCCGTTTTCTTGGCCGGCCCCGTCTTCTTGAGCTTCGTCTTCGGTTCGCCCGCCGAGTAGGACTGCTCCCAGGTGAAGCCGTCGCGCTTGATCTCCAGCTCCAGCTCTTCGCTGAGCGCGTTCACGCAGGAGACGCCCACGCCATGCAGTCCGCCTGAAACCTTGTAATTGGAGCTGTCGAACTTGCCCCCAGCGTGCAGCTTGGTCATCACCACCTGGGCGGCCGGGACCTTCTCGTCGTCGATCACCATGTCGTCCACGGGAATACCGCGGCCGTTGTCCACGACAGTAATGGAGTTGTCGATATGGATGGTGACGTCCACCTTGTCGGCGAAGCCGGCCAGCGCCTCATCCACCGAGTTATCGACCACTTCATAGACCAGATGATGCAGGCCTAGTTCGCCGGTCGAGCCGATGTACATGGCCGGACGTTTGCGTACCGCCTCCATGCCGCCCAGCACCTTGATGGATTCGGCGTTGTATTCGTGGCCGCCGTTTCCATTGGCCCCGTTCGCCTTGCCGTTGCTGGTTTTTTGGCTTTGTTTGGCGTCGGCCAGCGCGGTGGGATTCATAGTCTCTTTGGTTGCCATTCAGCTCCGGAAAAAGCGGGGGGTCGGGCTTTCGGCAGGCTCGATGCGAGCACGCCGTTTGCGACTTCATCCTATTGAATTTATATGGACTTAGTGGGACTCGACCCAGTCAATATTGTAGCACAGCAAGGCGGCTTTTGAGACCACTTTCGGCGCCAAAAAACGCCGGTACCAGCGCGTGTAACAGCGGTGAATTGAAGGGGTTAACGGATCCCGGCCGGCGCGGACGGGAGCAGGGCGGAGCCGCGCTCGAAATGCAACGAATTCACGGACGCGGTAGCCCGGTACAGGGCTGTCTCACTTGCGCTCCGGAACATGAAAACCAGGGCCGTTCGCCCCAGCAGGGTCACGAAATTTCCCACAAAAGCGTTGACGAAGATGTCGTTGGCATCACGCCCGGAGAGCACGATCTTTTGCGCCGCAAACTCCCGTCCGCCGATAGCACCCACGCGCGCCGTTCGCGAGTGCTGGCCATCATGACCAAACACCAGGTTGACCGCGCCCAACGCGTCC
>JAMXLI010000308.1 GCA_024281115.1 Terriglobales bacterium
TGCCGATGCCGAGCAAGATGTGCGGCAGATACACCGGCCGGCCGCCCAGCCGGTACAGCTCCAGCGAGTTCAGCGACGGGAACAGATAGCCGGCAATTCGCCCGGCCGCCAAGGCTTCGAATGGGCAAGTAAGAAAGTAACTGAGGATGACCATCCAGCCCGTGAGAAAGGCGATGTTGGGGGGGAACACCCGCGCAACGTAAGCCGCCTCTCCGCCGGCATCGGGAATAGCGCGGACGAGTTGGGCATAGACAAATGCGATCGGCAAGAGCATCAGCGCGCCCGCCGTGAATCCGAGCACTGCGCCGAGGGGGCCGCCGCGCTGCAGGATGTCATCCATGACCACCAGCCAGGCGGTCCCCACCATGACGCCGAAGGCGAGCGCGAAGTAGTCAGCCAGCCGCAGCTTTCTCGCGAGTGTGGTCATAGGAGAGGTTCGCAGCGCGAACCGGCTCGCCAACTTCCAGGAAGGCACGCCCTGGGGCGGAGCAGTCCGCCACGATTGAGCGCGGTCAGAATTCGTACCTGAGCGCGAACTGCATGACGCGGGGTTGGGTCAGCAGGCCGGTATAGTTTCCAAACGTGCTGGGAACCTGTTGCAGCGAAGCGATGCACGCGCAGGCCTGCGTTCCCAGTCCAGACAACGCATTGAAGCGCACCTGGTTGAAGACGTTAAAAACCTCCCAGCGGAAGCGCAGGCTCTGCGACTCATAAATCTTCCAGGTCTTGGCCAGCGCCATGTCAACGCCGGCAAAGCCGTCGCCGCGCACCGCGTTGCGCGATCCGCCCTGGCCGGGCAGTGGATGCACGAAGTCGGCAAAGGCCGCGGCTGTGTTTTGAAAAGCGCTCACCGAGCCATCCGGTTGCTTGAAGTGGCCGGTCGTGGGTTTCACCAGCATGGTCGCAATGCCTTGCTCATCCCAGTTGGTCGGCCAGAAGTTGCCATTGTCCACCGTGAAAGGAAAACCGCTCGTCCAGCGCGCCAGGCCCGAAAGCTGCCAACCGCCGATGAATCCGTTGAGAGCGCCGCTGGCATTTCCCGCCAAGGCGCGGCCTGCGCCAAACGGTAGCTCCACAATCCAATCGGCATTGATCTGATGAGTGGTATCGAAATCGGAGACGGCATAGCGCTGCCGCGGGTTAAATGCATTCACCAGGCGGCTTCCCGGGGCCCCAACGTTCGTGCTGGAGCTGAAGCCGAGCCGCGTGGCGGCCGAAGTTATGTCCATCGATTTCGAGAAGGTGTAGTTCAGGTCGAACTGCACGCCCTGGCTGAACTGTTTCCGGAGGCTGGTTTGCAGAGCGTGGTAATTAGAGTTGCCGATCGAGCTCCAACCAAACATGCTGGTGGCCTGCTCGTTGAGCATGTTCCCGGGGCAGCCCAGGGCGCTCGGCGGCGGGCACTTCGGGCTCTTGAAGTAATAAACGTTGCCCAAGTTGTCGCCCAAGCCTCCATAGATATCAACATCGCCGAGTCCGACAACTTCATTGCCGACATAGGAGAGGAAGGGATCGTAATAGAGGTCGTACACCGCCTGAATCAGGTTCGGAAAACTGAGCCCAGAGAAACTGGTCCACTGGCTGGCTCCCGGCTGTAGCGGGGGCAGCATGTCGTGCCAGAAGGCCGCGGTCGGGCCCACTAACTTATCCGTGATCTGATTGGCGGCGATGCCCTGGTTGGCCAGTTGTGCCAGCCGGCTTGCGGCGGAGAAATAATCAATTCCGGTCTTCGGATCCACCAGGTCCAACGGCTGCCGCAGATCGCGCTGGGTAAGCAAGTGATGTCCGAAGCGCCCAACATAGGAAACCTGCAACGAGAACTGGTGCGCCAGTTCTCGGCCGATCGAGAGGTCCGCGGCCCAGGAATAGGGAGTCTTCAAAGATTGATCCACGCCCCACGTGATGGCCTGTCCGAACGGCGGGGGCGTCTGTGGAAATGCTCCCGCGGGAGCCGGTTCGAAGAATACGTCCCCATACTGGTTGACGGTCGGAATCTGGTTGATGCTGGTGATGCGAGGCACGCCCGCAGCATTGTCGTACGGGCTCCCCGCAACACCACCCTGGCCGGGAAACGGGAAATAACTGGGACTGCAGCACGGATTCTGGACGGTCGCCGCCAATCCGCCCGGAGCGTTGGCGTCGAACGTGCTCAGTAACTGCAATCCCGGGCGGTCATACATGCGGCTGAAACCGGCCCGGATCACCGTCTTGTCGTTGTCGCCGGTGAACTTTCTCAGCCATGCGCTCTCCGGACGCGGCGAGTATGCGATCGAGAGATGGGGCGCAAAGTCGGTTTTCTCCAGGTTATAAAAGCCTGGACCTCCGTTGGCTTTTCCCCCCAGGATGAACGAAACCAGCGGCGTGCCGCTGTACCCGATTCCGTTTCGCATGTTGTTGACGTTCTGCGCGAACTGGGTGCCCAGGTTGGCGCTGCCGGGCGGACATCCGGTCACCGGGTTCAGCGCGGGAACGCATGTCGGGGAAGCTTGGAATCCGTTGACTTCCCAGGGGGGCGGGAAAATAGACCAGCGCAGGCCATAGGTGATCGTGAGGTTCGGCTTGATGCGAAACGAGTCCTGCCCGTACATCTCGTACCAGTTCAGGCCATAGTTACGCTTAATCGGTGTCCCCGACGCCAGCACGGCTCCGCTCTTGTCGTAGTTGTAATTTCCCACCACGTCGGACACCATGCCAAGAAGTCCGAGGACCGGATAGTCATATTGCGGACTGGACGCCGGTTCCGGAAGGCTGGCATTCGCCGGATCAAGATACCCGCCCGTGTTGGCGAAGCCTGTGGGCGACATCCAGTTCGTCGCTCCTTTGCCCAGGCTGAACGAGTGCTCAGAGCTGATGCGCGGATCCCGCGCGAAACCAAGATTGCCGCCGAATTGCAGCGTGTGTTTGCCCTTGATCCAGGAGAAATCGTCAATGAAATTGTGAACGGGCGTCTGGGCGCTGTGGCTGTAAAAAATCCCTTGGTCCAGACCGTAAAATTCGTTCCACGGCTGATTGGAGTTGCCCAGAATGCCGGTGCTTTGCCGCGTATAACCCCAATGAAACGTGTTACTCACACTGGGCGATAACACCGCCGTGTAGCCCACGACGAACCCTTTGCTGTGATCGCTGATGGTCTGTTCGGGAGCCGAGCCCGGAAGAAAGGGCGCCCCGGGGTTGGACAGGTTCTGCAAAGCCCCGCGCCAGAAAAGGTTGTGTTTGCCGTTGGCCGTCAGATGGTAGTCGAGGCGGGCGATAAAGGCGTTGTTGTCCAGCTTGACCGGCGCCCGGAACCGGTATCCCGAGTAGTTCAATCCATCCCCTACCGAGGGGTCGTTGGTTACAAATTGCCCGGTGCAGAACGTCCTATCGAAGTATCCGGTATGGCTGGGATTTTCGATGGCCGGGTTAATCCCCAGGCCCAAGGGGTCGAGCGCTCGCAGCTGGGAGGGACTGACGACGGTGATTGCGCCATTGGCGTCGGCATAGCGGATGAGGCCTTGGCAAAGGCTGGGCGTGGGAATCGTGCGCACCGTGCTTTGCTGTTCGCGTTGCCGCGTACCTTCGTAGTTGGCGAAGAAGAACAGCCGGTCCTTTTTGATCGGACCGCCCAGGGAAGCTCCAAAAATATTTCGCAGCAACTTGTCGGGCGTGTTGGGCTGACCGGTCGCCAGTTCCGCCTGCTTCACGAAGTAATCGTTGGCGCTGGTGAGGGTGTTGCGATGGTATTCGTACAGGGTTCCATGGAAGCCGTTGGTTCCACTCTTGGTCACTAATGCGACCTGCGCCCCTGAACCGACGCCCTGATCAGCGTTGTAATTGCTGGTTGTGACGCGAAATTCCTGGACAGAATCGAGGGTGACGGGCAGCACCGAGGTGAAGGCATACCCGCTGGATTGGTTGTTCACGTCCACTCCATCCAGCGTGATATTGCTCTGATCGCTGCGTGCACCGTTCACCGCGCCATTGCGCGTGTCCTGGTCGCGATCAATGTCGGGACGATTCCCGGTGTAAGTTACCCCCGCCTGCAGGCTCAGCAGGTCGGGAACGTTGCGGCCTTCCAGGGGGATTTGCCGGATCTGGGTTTGATTGAAAGAATTTCCCAGCGATGCGTCTACGGTGTTCAAGGCCGGCACTTCGCTGGTGACATTCACGACTTCGGTGGCTCGCCCGAGCTTCAGGCGCACGTTAGCCGTGGCAGGCGTATTTACAAGCAACGGGACACCAATCTGCTTGTAGAGCTCAAAGCCCTCAGCGCTCACCGCCAAGGAATAGGTGCCCGGCGGCACAAATAAAAACTGGTACTCACCTTGCGTGCCGGTGGTGGCCGCTCGCTTGGTGTTCGATTCGACGTTCTCCAGGGTGACGGTCGCGCCCGCAACCACGCCGCCACTTGGATCGGTAACTGTGCCTCGCAAGGAGGTGGAGGAGGTCTGGCACAGGGCAGTCTGGGCCAAAATCACTGTGCCCATGGTTATCGCGGCAAAGAACCTCAGGAGCTTCATCGGGGCCTCCTGCAGCACGAATGGCAGCTTTTTGCGGAGTCCGGGCAGCGCCCGTGACCCCAGCATATTCCGCGGTTCGCACTCAGCTGAACACGGGGATAGTACTGCCGCTTGCCTTCACAAACTTGTCTGAGAGCGACATCACGCGGGCCGGGTGGAATAGCGACTCAACCCACCCCGAACGGAGCAACTCGTTCGTTTTGAACCAAATCCGGGGAGCGTGGCTGGGGCGAACGTTTAGGTCGCCGTTCGATGCGCGACGAAGCACGGGAGGGACGGTCAGCACCGCTCCCTCCGCGCCCCGACAAGAGGGAAAGAACCCGAGAAAGTGCCGGAACTCTACTGAATCGAGCTCGCCACCTCAGAGAAGATGTTGTTCGACTTGCCGCCGATGAGGGCGACAGTCGAGACCACAATCACCAGAATCACAGCCAACATGACCGCATATTTGGCAATATCTTGACCGCTGTCATCCTGCCACAAGCGGGTCACATGCTGCTTCAAGTTTGCCATTGGAAGGTTCTCCTTGCATTTCCCGAGAGGGTAAGGTGTGGCCGGGGGCGGCGGGCTCGGGCAGCATATGCATTCTGCACAAAGATTGGGACAACGTCAAGAGTCGAAACTAAGGGGAAGACAACTAGGCTAACGCAAGGCGCCAGAACTCGGTGTGTTGTTCAAAATACAGTCACTTCGCTGCGCACATTGGCCAGCCCGTTGATTGCGCTCGAGAAACCGATCTTAAGCTAAACGATGTGCAAGAGTTTGCAGAAACCGGCGATTGAAAGCGTTGCGCAGCAACCCGGCTTTACGAAACAGTGGCCTGGGGACGCTTGGGCCACGGCCGCCAAGCCAGGTTTTCCCCCGCCCACAGGCGCAGGCGATCCAGGTAAATGTAAGTTACCGGCGTGGTGTACAGCGTCAGGATCTGGCTGACCATCAGACCGCCTACGATCGCGATGCCAGGCGGCCGGCGCAATTCGCTGCCGGTTCCTACTCCGATCGCCAGCGGCAGCGCGCCCAGTAACGCGGCCATGGTGGTCATCACGATAGGCCGGAAGCGCAGCAGGCAGGCTTCGTGGATCGCGTCTTCCGAGTTCTTTCCCTCCCGGCGCTCGGCATCCAGGGCGAAGTCAATCATCAGAATGGCGTTTTTCTTGACGATGCCGATCAGGAGCACGACCCCAATCAGCGCGATGATGCTGAACTCGGTGCGCGTGAGCAGGAGCGCGAGCAGGGCGCCGAGTCCGGCCGAGGGCAGCGTGGAGAGAATGGTGACCGGATGCACGTAGCTTTCGTACAGAATGCCGAGAACGATGTAGACCGTGACCAGTGCCGCCAGCACCAGCAAGGGTTCGTTGGCGAGCGAGGCCTGAAAAGCCTGCGCGGTTCCCTGAAATCCGGGATGGATGGTGGAGGGCAACCCCATGGCGCGTTGGGCGCGCTGCACCGCCTGCACCGCGTCCCCCAACGAGACACCGGGGGCAAGATTAAAGGAAATGGTCACCGCCGGGTATTGTCCTTGATGGGCTACCGCCAACGCGGTGGTGGAAGGCGCGAAGCGGGCAAACGCGCGCAGCGGCACCTCCTGCCCGGCGCTCGAGTGCACATAGATGTTGTTCAGGGCATCCGCGGACTGGCTGAAAGCCGGATCTACCTCCATCACCACGTGGTACTGATTGATGCCCCGGTACATGACCGAAACCTGGCGCTGGCCGAAGGCGTCGTACAAGGTGTTGTCCACGACCTGCGGATTCAGGCCAAGTCGGCTGGCGGTATCGCGGTCCACCACCAGCGAAGCCTGCAACCCGCGGTTCTGCTGGTCGGTCGCCACATCCCGCAGCTGCGGCATGGCGCGCATCTTGGCGTAGAGGCGCGGCGCCCATTGCAGGAGGTCGGGCAGGTTATCTCCCTGTAACGTGTACTGATACTGCGCGTTGCCCATTCGGCCGCCGATGTTCACATCCTGCACCGCCTGCAGGAACAGCGTCGCCCCGGGAACGCGCGCCATCTTGGGGCGCAGGCGGTTGATGACCTGGTCGGCCGTGACCTTGCGTTCCGACAGCGGCTTCAAAGCGATGAACATGCGCGCCGTGTTCGTCCCTCCGCCCCCGCCGGAGAAGGCCATCACATTGTCTACTGCCGGATCCTGCATGACGATCTGCACGAATTGGTTCAACTTGCGGCTCATCGCCGGGAACGAGATGTCTTGCTCGGCCAGCACGCCGCCGGAAATGCGGCCGGTGTCCTGCTGCGGGAAAAAGCCTTTGGGAATCGCCAGAAACAGATACACGTTCAGCGCAATGGTGAGCACGGTAATCAGCAGCACCAGGGCCCGATGCCGTAGCACCCAGCGCAGGCTGTAGTCGTAGCCGCGCAGCACCCGCACAAACAGCCAGTCGCTCAAAAGATACAGACGCCCATGCTTGCGTCCGCCTTCGCTGCGTAAAAACTTGGCGCACATCATGGGCGTGGTCGTCAGCGAGACCACCATGGAAATAGCCACCGCGATGCTGAGCACTACCGCGAATTCCCGGAACAGCCGGCCGACGATGCCACCCATCAGGAGAATGGGGATAAACACCGCGATCAGCGAGGTGCTCATGGAGATGACGGTGAAGTTGATTTCAGCGGCGCCGCGGAAGGTGGCAGCCACGGGATTCATCCCGCGTTCGATGTAGCGCGTGACATTCTCAATGACCACGATGGCATCGTCCACCACGAAGCCGGTGGAGATGGTCAGAGCCATCAGCGACAGATTGTCGATTGAGTACCCGAGCAGGTACATCACACCGAAGGCGCCGATCAGCGACAGAGGAACCGCCACACCTGGGATGATGGTGGCCCAGGCGCTGCGTAAAAAGACGAACACCACCAGCACTACCAGGCCTACCGCAATGGCCAGGGTGATCTCGACATCCCGCACCGAGGCGCGGATGGTGGTGGTGCGATCCATGGCGACCGCGATGTGGATGGCGGGCGGAATGGCGGCCTGCATCTCTGGCAGCAGAGCTCGCACCCGGTCTACCGTCCCGATGATGTTGGCCCCGGGTTGCCGGAACAGCACCACCAGCACCGAAGGGCGCCCATTGGATAGACCGGCATTGCGCGTATCCTCGACCGAGTCCTGCACGGAAGCTACATCCGAGAGCCGGACGGCGGAACCGTTGTGATACGCGATCACCAGGGGAGCGTACTCAGCCGCGGTGAAGATCTGGTCGTTGGCGCGTATTTGCCAGCGTTGGTCCTGGCCTGAAACTTCCCCCTTGGGAGTGTTCGCATTCGCGGCGCCCAGAGCGGTGCGCACCTGCTCGAGCCCAACGCCCAGCTTGCTCAACAGCAGCGGGTTGACCTCGGCCCGCACCGCCGGGCGCGAACTGCCGCCCACAACCACCTGCCCGATGCCTTGCACCTGCGATAACTTCTGCGCCAGGATGGAATCCGCGACGTCATACATCCGCGGCTGCGTGGCCACAGCCGAGGTGAGCGCCAGAATCATGATGGGCGCGTCGGCCGGGTTCACCTTGCGCCAGGAGGGATTGGAAGGAAGGTTCGCGGGCAGTTGGCTGCGCGCCGCATTAATGGCGGCTTGCACGTCGCGGGCAGCCGCATCGATGTTGCGCGAGAGATCGAATTGCAGCACCACCTGGGTCGAGCCCAGTTGGCTGGTCGAGGTCATCTGCGTGACCCCGGCAATTCGCCCGAAGGAGCGTTCCAACGGAGTGGCCACCGAGGAGGCCATGGTCTCCGGGCTCGCGCCAGGAAGACCGGCGTTCACCGAGATGGTCGGAAACTCCACCTGCGGCAACGGCGCAACCGGCAGGCGGGTGTAACCGAGGATGCCTGCCAGCAGCAGCGCCAGCGTGAGCAGCGAAGTCGCCACCGGCCGTCGAATGAATGGCGCAGAGATACTCATGAATCAGTCAGCCGGCATGGGGCTTTCTATGCGGTTGCCTATCCGATACTTTGCGAAGCGCCGGGCCACGCGATCGAAGGCGAGGTAGACGACTGGGGTGGTATAGAGCGTCAGCACCTGGCTGACCAGCAGGCCGCCCACAATGCTGATCCCGAGGGGGTGACGCAATTCGCTGCCCGTGCCCCGGCCCAGCGCCAGCGGCAGCCCGCCGAAGAGTGCCGCAAACGTCGTCATCATGATGGGCCGGAAACGCAGCAGGCAAGCCTGGTAGATCGCTTCCTCGGGCGGCTTGCCTTCTTTGCGCTCCGCCTCGAGCGCGAAGTCGATCATCATGATGGCATTCTTCTTCACAATGCCGATCAGAAGGATGATGCCGATCAGCGCGATCACGTCGAGGTCCATGTGAAAGAGCAGCAATGCCAGGATCGCGCCCACGCCCGCCGAGGGCAGCGTGGAAAGAATCGTCACCGGGTGGATGAAGCTTTCGTACAAAACGCCCAGAACGATGTAGACCGTGATCAGGGCAGCGAGGATCAAGTAGGGCTCGTTGGCCAGCGAGTTCTGGAACGCCGCGGCGGTTCCCTGAAAGCTGGGATGGATGCTGGGCGGCATCCCGATTTCCCGTTCCGCTTCGCCAATGGCCCGCACCGCGCGGCCCAGCGACCCGCCCGGCGCAAGGTTGAACGATAACGTGGTGACCGGGAACTGTCCCAGGTGGTTGATCGCCAGGGCCGTCGTGGAAGGCTCGAAGTGCGCGAATGCGCTCAACGGCACCGCTTCACCCGCATTCGAGCGCACGTAGATCCTGGTGAGATCGTCGGGGGAATCCTGGAAATCGGGCTGCGCCTCCAGCACCACGTGATACTGGTTCACCTGGGTGAACATGGTCGATACCTGCCGCTGCCCGAACGCGTCATACAGCGTGTCGTCGATCACTTGCGGCGTCAGACCCAGGCGCGAGGCGGTATCGCGATCGATGACCAGATCGGTTTCCAGCGCGCTGGTGTTCTGGTCGCTGGCCACATCGGTCAACTCGGGGATCCGCCGCAGGCGGTCGAGAATGCGCGGGGTCCACTGCGCCAATTCCCTGGGGTCCGGATCTTCCAGCGTGTATTGAAATTGTGTGCGGCTGATGCGGTTCTCGACGGTGATGTCCTGCACCGGTTGCAGGTACAGGGAAATGCCCTGCACGCCCGCGGTCTTGTCCGCCAGGCGGCGAATAATCGCACTGGCGCTGGCGGAGCGCTGCTCGCGCGGTTTCAGGTTGATCTGCAAACGCCCGTTGTTGGGGTTCATGTTGCTGCCGTCCACCCCGATGAACGAAGCCAGGCTGGTGACGTCCGGATCCTGCAGAATCACTCGCGCCAGTTGCTGCTGGCGCGCCGCCAGCGCCTGGAACGACGTGGCGGCCGACACCTCGGAGATGCCCAGGATCTCACCTGTATCCTGCAGCGGGAAAAATCCCTTGGGGACCACGACATAAAGGAGGAGCGTAAGCAGCAGGGTGGCGGCGGTCACCATCAGCGTCGCCGGCTGGTGCTTTAAGACCCAGCGCAGGCTCGAGCCATAGCGCTCGATAGTGCGGTTGAACCATCGCTCGGAGGCGCGATAAAAGCGGCTCTGGCGCTCCGGATCATGGCGGCGCAGCAACTTGGCGCACATCATCGGCGTGAGCGTCAGCGATACGAAAGCGGAGACCAGGATGGTCGTGGCCAGCGTGATGGCGAATTCGCGGAACAGGCGTCCGATGATGTCGCCCATGAACAGCAGCGGAATCAGCACCGCGATCAGCGACACCGTAAGCGACAGAATGGTGAATCCGATCTGCCCGGAACCTTTTACCGCCGCCTGCAGAGGTGAGTCGCCTTCCTCCAGGTAGCGGTCAATGTTTTCGATCATCACGATGGCATCGTCCACCACAAAGCCGGTGGAGATGGTCAGCGCCATCAGCGACAAGTTGTCCAGCGAATAGCCGAGCAGGTACATCACGCCGAATGTCGCGATCAGGGAGAGCGGCACGGCAACGCTGGGAATCACAGTGGCGGCCAGATTGCGCAGGAAGAGGAAGATGACCATGACCACCAGCCCCACGGTCAGCATCAGCTCAAATTCCACGTCTTTGACCGAGGCCCGGATGGTGGTGGTGCGATCGCTGAGCACCGTAACCTTGATTGCCGGCGGCAGCGTGGCGGTCAGTTGCGGCAGCGTTCGCTCGATCCGGTCCACCACGTTGATGGTGTTCGCCCCGGGCTGCCGCTGGATGTTCATGATGACGGCGGGGCGGTCATTCATCCAGGCTGCCTGGCGGACATTCTCCGCTCCGTCAATCACGTTGGCGACGTCCTGCACCCGCACCGGGTTGCCGTTGCGATACGCAACCAGGATGGGTTTGTAATCCCGGCTGGAGAAGATCTGGTCGTTGGCGCCGATGGTAAACGCCTGCCGCGGCCCCTGGATGTCGCCTTTGGCCTGATTCACGTTGGCAGATGCCAACGAAGAGCGCAGGTCCTCCAGGCTGAGCCCGTACGAAGCCAACGCAGTAGGATTGGCCTGGACGCGCACGGCGGGCTTCTGTCCGCCACTGATGGTGACTAACCCGACCCCCGAAATCTGGGAAATCTTCTGCGCCAGCGTGGTATCGGCCGCGTCTTCCACCTGGTTCAAGGGCAGAGTGTCGGACGAGAGCGCCAGCGTGAGCACCGGCGCGTCCGCGGGGTTCACCTTGCTATAGACCGGCGGGTTGGGCAGATCGCGAGGCAGATAGGTCCCGGCGGCGTTGATCGCAGCCTGGACTTCCTGCTCGGCGACATCAATGTTCTGTTCCAGGCCGAACTGCAGCGTGATGAGCGATCCTCCCTGCGTGCTGGTGGAGGTCATCTGGTTCAGGCCGGGGATCTGGCCGAACTGACGCTCCATCGGCGCCGTGACGGACGAAGCCATCACCTCCGGACTGGCTCCGGGGTAGAAGGTGAGCACTTGGATGGTGGGATAGTCCACCTGGGGTAGCGCGGCAACCGGCAACTGGCGGAAAGCGACCACCCCCACCAGGAGCAGGCCCAGCATGAGCAGGGTGGTGGCCACTGGCCGGAAGATGAACAGCCGGCTCATGGGACGGGGGGCGCGCCGTTCGCCGCAGTCCCCTCCGGACTCGCGGCACGGGCCGGCCGCTGCGGCTGCACTTTGCTGCCGGGCTGCAGCTTGTCCTGCCCGTCGGTGACCACCTGCTCGCCCGCCTGCACCCCGCGATCTACGGCGGAAGAAATACCTTCCGTCAGCGCCACGTGCACGGCGCGCGCATCCACGACGTTATCCGGCTTCACCACGTACACGAAATCGCCCTGCGCGCCGTGTTGAATAGCTGCCGCCGGAACGAGCAGCGCGCCTTGGATCGTGTTCAGCAGAATGCGAGCGTTCACGAACTGGTTCGGCCAGAGGGCGCGGTCGCGATTGTCAAAAACAGACTTCAGCTTGAACGTCCCCGTGCTGGGATCTATCTGGTTGTCGATGGTGAGCAGCTTGCCTTTGGCCACGCGGGTCCGGTTGTCCCGTGTGTACGCGTCCACTTCCAGGGTTCCAGTGCGAATTCGTTGCAGCACCGCCTGCAGGTTGTCTTCGGGCAGCGTGAACATGACTGCGATAGGTTCCAGCTGCGCTATGACCAGCAACCCGTTTTGGTCACTGGCATGCACCATGTTCCCGGGATCCACCAGGCGTAAGCCGATCCGGCCGGTGATGGGCGCGGTGATATGCGCATAGGCCAGGTTGAGCTTGGCATTGTTGACTGCTGCCTGGTCGGCGCGGACCGCGCCTTGCATCTGTCCCACCGTGGACTGCTGCGTGTTGTACTGCTGTTGCGCGATTACGCCGGCCTTGTACAGGGCCTGATAGCGCTCCAGGTCGAGCTGCGTGTTGCGCAGGTTTGACTGGTCGCGTGAAAGCGTGGCTTCCGCCTGGTTCAGCGCGTCCTGGAACGGCCGCGGATCGATCACAGCCAGCAGGTCGCCTTTATGCACCTCCTGGCCTTCCCGGAAGTTGACGCTCACCAGCTGCCCGTCCACCCGGGTCCGTACCGTAACGGTATTGAAAGCCTGCACCGAACCGAGCCCGGTCAGATACACCGGCATATCGCGCCGCTGCACGGGAGCCACCCCCACCGGGATCGCGCGATCATTGCTTCCGGCCCGGGCTGCCTGGGTGTTCTCCGCCTGCTTCTGGCGAAGTGACCTCACCCCGAAAAATACCCCGAGGGCAAGCAGCACAAGCGCCAGAGTGACGACCGCCGCGCGCCGCCTTGGCGGAGGCGCAGCGGGCGGAGACTGCGTGCTGACGTCGCTGTCGTTAGTCACTACGCTGCGCATAGAATTCTCAAGCAAGGCACACCGGGCCGCGGGTGTTATCCGCTAAACACTCAGTTGCCGCAAAACACGTCCTTAGATGACAGCCTGTGCGGGCGCGGAGATATCCTGGCCAGGCCGCAACGCGCCCCTGTGCCCCGCCCCTCTCGCTCTACTATGCTGCCCCCGCAGCCAAGGTTGCGTAAAGAAATGTAAACAAATGTATTTCGCCGGATGTGCTTCCTATACGCCGGCGCGCATGGCCCTGCTACCCAAGATCTGCACGCCACTTGCGGATCTGTTGAACAGTTCTCAGGATCTCCTGCTGAACGGCAGTCAGGCTTAGACATTCTTATAGAACACGCTGTTGACACGACTGCCTGCGGGATTCGGCTGCCACACGGCATTCGTCCTGGGATGAGCGGCTGAGAGCGACGCTTTGCTGGTTCCCTCGTCCAAGGGGTTGGACCATCTACCGAGGAGGAAACGGCATGAGCAGGTGTTGCACCTTGCGCCTGGCAGGGATGATCTTTCTTGCTGTTTCGGCGGCGGCCCAGACCGCGCATCCTCGCGAGCACTTTGATCACGCCACCGTGATCTACGACTGGGTGACCAATGGGCGCGGCGAGAAACTGCGTACGTTTGTGACGCGGCCTAATGCCAGCGGCAAAATGCCCGCCATCTTCTTTGTGGGCTGGCTGAGCTGCGACAGTATGGAATCACCCCATCCCGCGCCGGACGACGGCTTTGGCATTCTGCTGCGCCGCCTTATCGATGAGTCCGGTTACGCCACCCTGCGCATGGACAAGCCGGGCGTCGGCGACAGCCAGGGCAATTGCGCGCAAGCGGATTTCGAAAGTGAGATGACGGGCTGGCAAGCGGCCTTCGATTCCATGACGAAGTACGACTTTATTGATCGGGATCGCGTCTTCGTGGTGGGATTGAGCAATGGCGGCGGGTTTTCTCCCCTGGTTCCCCACGGTCGCCCGGTGCGGGGATTTGTCTCCTGCAGCTCGTGGGGACGCACCTGGTACGAGCACATGCTGGAACTCGAGCGCCATCGGCTTACTGCAGCCAACAAGTCGCCCGCGGAAGTGAACAGCTCGGTAAAGGCCTTCTCAGAATTCTACGAGCTGTATCTCGTGAAGGAAATGACGCCCGGCCAGGTACTCGCGCAGCACCCAGAATGGAAGAGTCTTTGGTACGACTCCCTCGACGGCCAGTATGGACGTCCGGCGGCCTTCTATCAGCAGCTACAAGCCTTGAACCTGGGCGAACTGTGGCAGAACGTCGCCGCTCCGGTACTGGTCGTCCACGGCGCCAGTGACCCGATCATGAGCCAGGCAGACAGCGAGGCCATCGCGCAGATCGTCAACCAGGCCCATCCCGGACATGCCCGCTATCTGCAGATCGCCGACATGACCCACGACTTCACCGTGCGCCATCGATTCTATGATCCGCTCGTTCCCACGATTCTCGCGTGGATGAAAGAACAACTGGCAATAGGTTCCAGAGAGCGGGCAGAACATTAAACGTGTTCGGGTAGTAATGGTCGGTAGCATTTTCTGGACGGGCATTCAGATGAAACCACGCTGCAGGGTTGCCACCTGCATTGCGATCTCACTAGCCCATAGCATTTTCGGTTCGGGCTCACAAGCGGCCTGGCTAAAGCCCCGCATCAGGCGCGGAACTGCATGCAAAAACTCTGATTTTTGTGGAATTTGGTGCCGAAGAAGGGACTCGAACCCCCACACCCTTGCGGGTACATGGACCTGAACCATGCGCGTCTGCCAATTCCGCCACTTCGGCAGCGGCGACCAGCCCGGATAGAGCGGTCAAGGAGAATTGCATTTCCATTGTACAGGCGAGCCGCTCGCTGTCAAACCCGGCGCTGCAAAACTGTGCAGCCTGGCAACGCGAGTGCCCGTCTTGTGCTCTCAATACTGGCGCGCCGGTAGCACGGCCCCGCCTGTTTCAGCAGGGACGCTCTCCGGCGTAGAATGGGCACACCCATGGGATCAACACCGACTCCGCAGATGGCCCACGACGTGATCATGAAGCTCCGCAGCTTGGCTCACGATCTCAGCAACGCGATTGAAACCATCATGCAGGCATCGTACCTGCTCTCCCAGGCGCAACTCGACGATCCCAACAAAAAATGGGTTTCGCTGATTGACAATGCCACCCAGGACGCAGCCCGCATCAACCGCGAAATCCGCGAAATCCTGCGCGCGCAGAGCTGAGTCCTTGCCCGTCCCGTCGGCGTGCATCGCATGGCTCCCGAACCACCCTACCTTTATCTGAAGACGCGGGGACGGCGTAGCGGCCTGCCCCGGGAAATTGAAATCTGGTTCACCCAGCACGCCGGCAACTGGTACGTGATCGCCGAGTTCCCTTCCAGCCATTGGATCCAGAATGTAAGGCAGCAGCCCCGCGTGGAAGTGCGGGTAGCCGGGCAGCAATTCCCGGCCACGGCCCGAATCCTCGATCGGGCAGCCGACGGCGAGCTTGCGCAACGCGTCCAGGAGCTCTCCCGGGCTAAGTATGGATGGGGCGATGGCTTGGTTGTCGAGCTCAAGCCTCTCGCCGGCGAGTGATCTACAAATCCGGGAGTTAAGCGCCTTCCACGCATAAAATCCGAGGCCAGACCTGAAAAGAGCGCCCTCAAGGCTCCCCTGCCGGGTTCGGCGACCGCCAAAATCCGGGTGCGACAGCCAACCGTCAATTGCACTAACTCTGGTGCATATCCGGAGTTCCCCAGCCACCCCGATGCGCCTGTTTTAAAAAGTTTTTAAATGTTCGTCCGACCCCTTGCAGGAAAGCCTCAGGTGACTACAATGGCACGCTGCTGGCCCTTCCGCACCGCAAGCCCGCGGAGTCGAACGGTAAGCCAAAGGGGGCAATATGGCAGCGCAACACGCCGTCGAGATCAACACGCAACAACTGGAAAGCCTCTGTATCAACACCATTCGCACGCTCTCCATGGATGCGGTGCAGCAGGCAAACTCCGGGCATCCCGGCACGCCCATGGCGATGGCGCCGGTGGTCTACACCCTGTGGCAGAATTTCCTGCGTTTCGATCCCGAAGATCCCATCTGGCCCAACCGCGATCGCTTTGTCCTCTCCATCGGCCACGCCTCCATGCTGCTGTACTCCATCCTGCACCTGACCGGCGTCAAGGCCGTCGATCCCGATTACGAGACCCTGGGCGAGCTTTCGGTGAAGCTGGAGGACATCAAGCGTTTTCGGCAGCTCGACAGCAAGTGCCCGGGCCATCCCGAATACCGCTGGACTTCGGGCGTGGAAACGACGACCGGCCCCTTGGGCCAGGGCGTTGCCACCAGCGTGGGCATGGCCATCAGCAGCCGCTGGTTGTCTTCTTACTTCAACCGTCCCGGCTTCGAGATGTTCAATTTCAACGTGTACGCGCTGTGCGGCGACGGCGACATGATGGAAGGTATCAGCGGCGAAGCGGCTTCGCTCGCCGGCCACCTGCGGCTCTCGAACCTATGCTGGATCTACGATAACAATCACATCACCATCGAGGGCAACACCGCGCTGGCCTTTGATGAGGACGTGGCCACGCGTTTCCAGGGCTACGGCTGGAACGTAACCCGCGTCGGCGACGCCAATGACGTGGAGCTGCTCACCCGGGCGCTCACCTCGGCGCGCAGCACGAACGATCGTCCCACGCTCATTATCGTGGACAGCCACATTGCCTATGGCGCTCCCAACAAGCAGGACACCAGCGCGGCCCATGGGGAGCCGCTGGGAGAAGATGAGATTCGCCTGGCCAAAAGGAACTACGGCTGGCCCGAGAACGCCAAGTTTTATGTTCCCGATGGCGTGCGCGAGCACTTTCAGCACGGAATCGGGCGTCGCGGCCGCAAGCTGCGCGACGAGTGGATGGGCACCTTCGAGCGCTACAAGAAGCAATATCCCGATCTGGCCGCGCAGATGGACCAGATCCAGCGTCGCGCTCTGCCCGCCGGCTGGGACAAGAACCTGCCCACCTTCCCTGCCGACCCCAAAGGTGTGGCCGGCCGCGAGGCTTCGGCCAAGGTACAGAACGTGCTGGCCAAGAACATTCCCTGGCTGGTGGGCGGCGCCGCTGACCTCGCGCCTTCCACCAAGACCCGCCTCACCTTTGATGGCGCCGGTGATTTCGAACCGGGCAGCTATGAAGGCCGTAACCTGCACTTCGGCATTCGCGAGCATGCCATGGGCGCGGTGTTGAACGGCATGTCTTTGTCCAAGGTGCGGCCCTACGGCTCGGGATTCCTCATCTTCAGCGACTACTCGCGTCCCGCCATCCGGCTGGCCGCCATCATGGAGATCCCGGTCATTTATATCTTCACGCACGACTCGATAGGGGTGGGCGAGGATGGCCCCACCCACCAACCTATCGAGCAACTGGCTTCCTTGCGTGCCATTCCCAACCTGATCACTCTGCGCCCGGGAGACGCCAACGAGGTGGTGGAGGCCTGGAAGCTCATCATCCAGTTGCGTCACGCGCCCGCAGTGCTGGTGCTTTCGAGGCAGAACATTCCCACCCTCGATCGCACCAAGTATGCCTCCGCCGCGGGCGTCACCAAGGGGGCTTATGTGCTGGCCGACGCCAAAGGCGGCGCCCCCGAGATCATCTTGATGGCCACGGGCAGCGAGGTTCCGCTGGCGGTGGACGCCTACGAGAAGCTCTCCTCCGAGGGGATTCGCGCCCGCGTGGTGAGCATGCCTTCCTGGGAGATTTTCGAGAAGCAGCCGCAGGAATATCGCGACAGCGTCCTGCCGCCCCAGGTGCGCAAACGCATCTCCGTCGAGCAAGCCTCCACGTTTGGGTGGGCCCAGTATGTCGGGTCGGATGGCGATAAAATTGGGATGAAGACCTTCGGCGCTTCCGCGCCCCTCAAGGAATTGCAAAAGAAGTTCGGGTTCACGCCAGACCGCCTGGTGGCCTGCGCCCACGAGCTTCTGGGAAAGTAAGCTGGGGACGATTGGCGTAGAATGCACGCTGCTCAATCGGGTCCGGCCTCAGTTGTTAGCGCACCACAAGAGATTGGAGCGACTTATGCCAGCCAGTGTTGCCGAACAGACCGTCAGGACCACCAACCCACTGCAAGAGCTGCTGAAGTATGGACAATCGCTGTGGCTGGACTTCATCCGCCGCAACCTGTTCACCAGCGGTGAACTCAAGCGTCTGATCGCGGAGGATGGATTGCGGGGCATGACCTCGAATCCTTCCATCTTCGAGAAGGCCATTGCCGGCAGCACCGATTATGCCGATATCCTGGCGGAGCTGGCGCGGCAGCCCGGGCTGGACGCCAAGGGCATCTATGAGCGCATCGCCGTGCGCGACATCCAGGACGCGGCCGACCTGTTGCGTCCCATCTACGACGGGAGCAAGCGGCGCGATGGCTACGTCAGCCTGGAAGTTTCGCCGCTGCTGGCCCGCGACGCCGCCGGCACGCTCGAAGAAGCGCACCGCCTGTGGAAGGCGGTGAACCGGCCCAACGTGATGATCAAGGTGCCGGCCACGCCGGAGGGCATTCCCGCCTTCCAGCAACTGATCAGCGAAGGCATCAACGTGAATGTCACGCTGCTGTTTTCGCAGGCGGTTTACGAAAAAGTGGCGCAGGCCTACATTGCCGGCCTGGAGAAATACTCCGGTTCCGATATCGGCAAGATCGCCAGCGTGGCCAGCTTCTTCATCTCCCGTATTGACTCCGCGATTGATTCGCTGGCCACGGGCAAAGCCAAGACCGCCAAGAACGATGCCGAGCGCGCCATGGCCAACGAGGTCCAGGGCAAGGTGGCCATCGCCAACGGCAAGCTGACCTACCAGAGTTACCAGCGGATTTTCTCCGGCGACCGCTGGCAAAAGCTGGCGGCGCGCGGCGCGCAGACGCAGCGTGTTCTCTGGGCGAGCACCAGCACGAAAAACCCCAAGTACCGCGACGTGCTTTACGTCGAGGAACTGATTGGGCCGGACACGGTCAATACCATGCCCCCGGCCACGGTGACCGCGTTCCGCGATCACGGCGAGCTGCGCATGAGCCTGACGGAAAACGTGGAAGCCGCCCGCCGCACCATGGAGAACCTGGAAAAAATTGGCATCTCTATGAAGGAAGTCACCGACAAGCTGCTGGAAGAGGGACTGGTGCTGTTCAGCGACGCTTTCCAGCAACTGATCGCCGCGGTGGAAAAGTCCGCCAAGACTCCACCCACCCCCAAGATCAACCAGCAGTCCTACAAGCTGCCGCCGGAGCTCGCGTCCGCGGTGGAAAAGGCCACGGAAGAGTGGCGCAGCGGCGACAAGATGCAACGCCTGTGGAAGGGAGACACCTCTCTCTGGACCAGCGCCGACGAGAACAAGTGGCTGGGGTGGTTGCACATCACCGACGACCAGCTCGCCCACATTCAGCACCTGGTGGGCATCTCGGGCGACGTGCGCGGCTTCAGCGACGCCTTGCTGCTGGGCATGGGCGGCAGCAGCTTGTGCCCGGAAGTCATGCGGCTGACCTTCGGCAAGCTCTCCGGCTTCCCCGACCTGCACGTGCTTGACTCCACCGATCCGGCGCAGGTGAAGGCGGCGCGCGAATCGGTAGACATGAAGCGCACCCTGTTCATCGTCTCCAGCAAGTCAGGAAGCACGCTTGAGCCCAACATCTTCAAGCAGTATTTCTTCGACGAGGCCAAAAAGGCGCTGGGAGCGAAGGAAGCGGGCAGCCATTTCATTGCCGTCACCGATCCCGGCTCGCAGATGCAGAAGGTGGCCGAGGGCGACAATTTCCGGCACGTCTTTTTTGGCGACGCCATGATCGGCGGCCGCTACTCCGCTCTCTCCGACTTCGGCATGGTGCCCGCCGCCGTAATGGGCCTGGATGTAAAGAAGTTCCTCAACCGCACCGGCGAGATGGTGCACGCCTGCACGGGTTCGGTGCCGGTGGAGCAGAACCCGGGATTCCGCCTGGGCGCGATCCTCGGCTGCGGCGCCCGCGCCGGCCGCGACAAGGTGACCATCGTCGCCTCGCCCGCCATTTCCGACCTGGGCGCGTGGCTGGAACAGCTCCTCGCTGAATCGACCGGCAAGGACGGTAAGGGCATTATCCCGGTGGACCGGGAAGAACTGGGGCCGCCCGCCGTCTACGGCAACGACCGCATCTTCGCCTACATCCGCCTGGAGTCCGCGCCCGACAAGCAGCAGGAAGAGAAGATCGCTGTTCTCGAGGCGGCCGGGCATCCGGTGGTGCGCATCGGCATGCAGGACATTTACGACCTGGGGCAGGAGTTCTTCCGCTGGGAGATTGCCACCGCCGTCGCCGGCGCCATCATCGGGATCAATGCCTTCAATCAGCCCGATGTGGAAGCCAGCAAAATTGCCACCCGCCAGCTCACCTCGGAGTACGAGAAAAACGGTTCCCTGCCGCCGGAGAAGCCGCGCTTCGAAGGCGACGGCGTGAAATTGTTCACCGACGACCGCAACAGCTCCGAGCTGCAGAAGGCTGCGGGCAGCAATCCCAACCTGGTGGCCTGGCTGCGCGCGCACCTGGGACGCATTTCCGCGGGCGACTATTTCGGACTGCTCGCGTACGTGCAGATGAACGATGCCCACGAGCGCACCTTGCAGAAAATTCGCCATGCCGTTCGCGACAAGAAGAAGGTCGCCACGTGCCTCGGCTTCGGTCCGCGGTTCCTCCATTCCACCGGCCAGGCGTATAAAGGAGGGCCGAATTCGGGCGTGTTCCTGCAAATCACCTGCGACGACGCGGCGGACCTGCCGGTTCCTGGGCAGAAGTACACCTTTGGCGTGGTCAAGGCGGCGCAGGCCCGCGGCGACTTCCAGGTGCTCGCCGACCGCAAGCGGCGCGCCCTGCGCGTCCACCTCGGCCCGGATGTGCAAGCCGGGCTCGACAAACTGGTTCGTGCTGTCAATGAAGCGCTGTCCTAAGCAGCGGCCGGTTCCTCCGGTCTGAAGGGAGCTTTCTCTATGCAACTCGGCATGGTCGGTCTGGGGAGGATGGGCGCCAACATGACGCGCCGCCTGATGCGTGGCGGTCACCAGCTCGTGGTCTCCGATCTGGACGCCAAGAACGTAAGTCAACTCGCGGGCGAAGGCGCCGCGGCATCGTCTTCGCTGGACGATCTCATCAAGAAGCTGCAGCCGCCCCGGGCGGTGTGGATCATGGTGCCGGCCGGCGGCCCCACCGAGCAGACGGTGATGAAGCTGGCGGAACGACTGCAACCCGGAGACACCATCATCGACGGCGGCAACTCCTACTTCAAGGACGATGTCCGCCGCGCCCAGGCCATCAAGCCGAAGGGCATTCACTACGTGGACGTGGGCACCAGCGGCGGCATCTGGGGCATCGACCGCGGCTATTGCCTGATGATCGGCGGGCCGAAGGAAGTGGTGACGCGCCTCGATCCTATTTTCAAAACCCTGGCGCCCGGCATCGGCAATATCGAACGCACTCCGGGACGGGAGCGGGCTTCGGGCGGCACGGCCGAGCAAGGCTACCTCCATTGCGGGCCGGTCGGCTCCGGCCACTTCGTCAAGATGGTGCACAACGGCATCGAGTATGGGCTCATGCAGGCCTATGCCGAAGGCTTCGACATTTTCAAGAATGCGAACTCGAAGGAACTGCCGGAGGCCCACCGCTACGACCTGAACCTCGCCGACATTGCCGAGGTGTGGCGTCGCGGCAGCGTGGTGAGCTCGTGGCTGCTCGATCTGACCGCCATTGCCCTGCTGGAGAATCCCGCGCTTAGCGAGTACACGGGCGTTGTGGCCGATTCCGGCGAGGGCCGCTGGACGGTGATGGCCGCGGTGGAGGAGGCGGTGCCCTCCGAGGTGCTGTCGGCTGCGCTCTACACCCGCTTCCGCTCGCGGCAGGAGCACACCTTCGCCGAAAAGATACTCTCCGCCATGCGCCAGAAGTTTGGCGGGCACATCGAGCCAAAAGCTGAGTCCGTCGCCGCGCCCCGCAGCAAGGCGGGCGACTAACTCAGCGTTTTTCGGCACTGCGACTTACCCGAGGGGGCGTCATGAGCGTTGCGCAGCAGGCGATGGAGCAACTGGAAACTATGCGGATCGGCAAGGCCGGCGATCCGTGCGTGATGGTGATTTTCGGGGCGGCGGGCGACCTCACCCGCCGCAAACTGATTCCGGCCCTCTACAACCTGGCCAAGCACAACCTGCTTTCGCGCGAGTTTGCCGTGGTAGGGGTGGCGCGGAATGCCATGAGCACGGACCAGTTCCGCGCCAAGGTCGCCGACGACACCCGCGAGTTTGCCGGCAGCGTGGACGCCGACCTCATGGATTGGTTCAGCCGCCGCATTTACTACGTCACCGGCGAATTCAAGGATGCCAGTTCGTATCAGCAGCTGCGCGACCAGTTGCAGAAGGCCGACAAAGACCACGGCACCCACGGTAATTACCTCTTCTATCTCGCCACCGCTCCCATCTTCTTCGCCGACATCGTGCAGCAACTGGGCAACGCCGGCATCGCCACCTCCGGCGACGGCCACTGGCGGCGCGCCATTATCGAGAAGCCGTTTGGCCGCGACCTCGAGAGCGCCCGCGCTCTGAACAACGAGTTGAAGAAAGTCCTCACGGAAGATCAGATCTACCGCATCGATCACTACCTGGGCAAAGAGACGGTGCAGAACATCCTGGCATTCCGCTTTGCCAACGGCATCTTCGAGCCCATCTGGAACCGGCGCTACATCGATCACGTGCAGATTACGGTGGGCGAAACGGTCGGTTCGGAAGGCCGCGGCGGCTACCTGGAACAGGCCGGGACCCTGCGCGACATGGTGCCTAACCACATTTTCCAGCTCATCAGCCTGACCGCCATGGAGCCCCCCATCTCGTTCCAGGCGGACGCCGTGCGCGACGAACAAGCCAAAATCCTGCATGCGGTTTCGCCCCTGAGCTCGGAGGACGTGCTGACGCGGGCCGTGCGCGGACAGTTTGGCGAAGGCGTAAGCGAGAAGGGTGAGCGCATACCTGCGTACCGCGAGGAGCCCGACGTCAGCCCCGAGTCGCGTACCGAGACCTTCGTAGCCATGAAGCTCTCCATCGACAACTGGCGCTGGGCCGATGTGCCTTTCTACCTGCGGACCGGCAAGCGCATGCCGCGACGGCACACCGAGATTGCCATCCAGTTCCGGCGCGCGCCCTTCGTGCTGTTCCGCGACACGCCCGTCGAGAAGCTCAGCCGCAACCAGTTGGTGCTGAATATTCAGCCGGAAGAGGGCATCTCCCTGCAATTCGGCGTCAAAACGCCGGGGCCCATCATGCAATTGGGCGCGGTCAACATGGACTTCCGCTACTCCGATTATTTCGGCGCCAGCGCCAGCACCGGCTACGAACGCCTGCTGCACGACTGCATGATCGGCGACGCCACCTTGTTCCAGCGCGCCGACATGGTGGAAGCCGGCTGGAGCGTGGTCACTCCCGTCCTGGATGTCTGGAAGGCGCTGCCCCCGCGCAATTTCCCCAACTACGCGGCCGGGACCTGGGGGCCCAAGGAAGCGGAAGAGTTGCTGACCCGGGATGGGCGGCACTGGCGCAACGAACTTCGCTGAGCGCTCGCGGTTCCCGCGCGCTTGCCCGATAGCGTGCCGGGTAATGGCGGTCCGCGAAACCCGGGTGCGGAGCGCCACCCCGCTGCTGGGTTGATCGCAACAAGGAGAACACCATGGCATCGCCTGTCGCCGTAACCTTGAGCCAGCACCTTCTGGCAGAAGAGCAGAAACACGCGGTTTCGCCCGAACTTTCCCGCATTCTGATCCAGATCGGATATGCCGCCAAGGTATTGGCCCGCGAGTTTACTCGCGCCGCGCTGGTCGGCAAGCTGGGGTTGATTGGCGACAAGAACGCCACCGGCGACTACCAGAAGAAGCTGGATGTCTACGCCAACGACGCCGTGATCGAGGCCTTCAGCGACAATGGCCTGGTCGCCGGCATGGTTTCCGAGGAACTGGAAAAAGAGAAGGAAATTGCTTCCGGCAGCTCCTCCGATTACCTGATGTGCATTGATCCGCTCGACGGCTCCTCCAACACCGACATTAATGGCGCCCTGGGCACCATCTTCGGCATCCGGCGCCGGGCCAAGCGCGGCGGCACCATCGCCGAGGAGGTCCTGCGGCCCGGCTCCGAGCAGGTGGCGGCCGGCTACGTGATGTACAGCAACAGCACGCTACTGGTCTACACTGCGGGGCATGGCGCGCATGGCTTCACGCTGGACCGCGAGCTCGGCGAATTTATTCTGTCCCACGAGAATATCCGCTGCCCCGCGCGCGGCCACTACTACAGCGGCAACCTGGGCAAGTTTTACGAGTGGCCGGCGGAGATCCGCAAATACATCGAATACCTGACCGACCACGACGCTTCCACCCGCCGGCCGTATTCCCTGCGCTATTCCGGCGCGCTGGTGGGCGACCTGCACCGCAGCCTCATCGAGGGCGGCATCTATTTCTACCCGCCCGACACCAGCCATCCCACCGGCAAGCTGCGCCTGATGTACGAATGCGCGCCCCTGGCCATGGTGGTGGAGCAGGCGGGGGGCAGCGCCAGCACCGGAGAGCGGCGCATTCTCGATGTTCGCCCTGAGAGCATTCATCAGCAGATTCCGTTCGTTATCGGCAGCGCCGCCGACGTCGCCCTGTATGAGCACTTCCTGAGCGGGCAGCGCAGCGTGGCCGCCAAGTCGTGAACCCATCATCGTGACCTAGGGGGGAGTAGTGGAACCGGACATTCGCGTCGTCAGCGACAAGCAGGAGATTAACCGGGCTGCAGCCGCGGAATTTGTGAATCGGGCGCTGGCGGCGGTGCAGCAGGACGGCCGGTTCACGGTGGCGCTGGCCGGAGGCTCCACCCCGAAGAGCGTGTA
>JAMXLI010000309.1 GCA_024281115.1 Terriglobales bacterium
CGGGTCGTCACCACGGTCACCCCGGTGGCGAACTGTCCCAGCGCCCGCCGGTAGTCGCGCCGGTCGAAGCGCTCGGCCACTGCCTTGGCTTGCTGCTCGATAAAGCGCTGCGCCTCCCCGGCATCCACAAACCAGGGGAACAGGGTTCGCGGATCGTCGAACCCGTTCACTACCGCCTCGGCCACTTCGCTGATCTTGCCCGCGAAATCCAGCAGCTTCAGCACGTGCGGCTTGGGCCGCAGCAGCAGGTTGGTCCACTCCACCACCCATTTCGCATACCCACTCCAGTAGCGCTCAAAAGTTTGCTCCATCCAGGCAGCGTCGGCCGGACCGGCGCCGTGCTCGAGAACGCTTTCCAGGTAGATTTCGGCGCAGCGGGCGGCATTGTTGGAGCCCTGGCCGGTAAGGGGATCGTTCAGCACCACCGCATCCGCCATACCCAGCACCAGCCGTCCGGACGGCAGGGCGGCCACGGGCCGGCGCACGGTGGGAGCGAATTGCCCGGTCAGGATGCCATGCTCGTCGGTGAGCTGGGCGTCGCGGCAACGCTCGGCTTCCCAGGGGAGGAACTGTTCCAGGATGGCCTTGCTCCTCGCCAGGTGAACTTCGGGAGAGTGGACATCCTTCCAGCAATCCATCGGCCCGCCGGGAATGCCTTCAAACACCATGATCTCGCATGCCCCGCTGGTGGTCAGGGCGGGAAAGACGAAGTACTCGCCCACGTTCGGAATCATGTTGAAGCACACCGCGGCGTAGGGTTGACGCGGCTGCATGCCGCGCACGTAGGTCAAAGCCAGCACGCGCTGCGGCTCGGAGTAGGGTGAGCGCTCGCCATCGCGCGCGAACAGTTTCCCCACCTCGCCCTTGCCGCTGGCCACGATCACCAGGTCATGCGAGCGCGCGCAATCTTCCAGGTCGTTGACGCCGGCAGCGCGGATACGCAACTCGCCCCCGCGCTCCTGGAACGTGCGCATCCAGCGCGGGATTTTTACCCGCTGGTCCACGGACTGGGCGTAGTTGTCGAGGCGGGCCGCCCAGGCGATGGTCTTGCCGCCCACCCCGTCGGGCACGGCGAAGCTGATGCCCTCGACGCGCGGGCACTCCTGCTCCCAAAAATTCAGGTTGAGGCTGCGTTCAATCTCGAGCGCCGAGTCGAACATGCACTGGCTCGACATCACGGCGCCGCGCTCAATTTCGCCCGGGGCGCGGTCCGAGTAGACCGTCACCTCGCGGCCGGCGGCCTGCAGTCCCAGCGCAAGCTGCAGGCCAGACTGTCCTGCGCCGATGATGGCGACGCGCTTCACGCTGAGATCATTCCATCAGTTTCGGAATCGCGGGCGCGGCCATCTCCGGTCCCATGGCGCTGTATCCGCCATCGACGGCCAGGTCGGTGCCGGTCACGAACGAGGCATGGTCGGAGCACAGGAAGAGCACCGCGTCGGCCACCTCTTCCGGTTCGCCCACCCGTCCCAGCAAGTGGAACTGCCCGCCCACGCGATTGGTTTTCTCCTTGTCGCCGTGGGTGAGATCGTTCATCAGGCGGCACCAGGTCCAGCCCGGCGACACCGAGTTGACCCGGATTTTGTCGCCGGCGAGGTCCATGGCCTCGTTGCGCGTCAGTTGCAGGATCGCCGCCTTGGTCACCGGGTAGAGCCAGCGGCCGGTCTGGGCCACCTTGGCGCTGATGCTGCCGAAGTTCACCACCGCGCCGCCGCCGCGCTTTACCATGTGCGGGCGCGCCGCCTGCAGCATCATCACCCCGCCCACCACGTTCACGTTGTAGCTGTCGAGCCAATCCTTGCGCGACGACTGGAGCGCGTCGTCAATGTAGACGCACGCCAGGTTCACCAGGAAATCCACGCCGCCGAACGCCTTCACCGTCTGCTGCACGCAACCCGCAACCTGGGCATCGTCGCTCAGGTCTGTCCTGATGAAGCGAACGCCCTCTCCCAGCTCGCGCGCCAGGGCGGAACCGCCCTTCTCCTCCACGTCGGCGATCACCACCCGCGTACCCTCGCGATGAAACGCGCGGACCACGGCTGCGCCAATCAGGGTGGAACCGCCGGTCACGATCGCGACTTTGCCTTGCAAACCCTTCATGGTTGCCATCTCCGCCCTCGCGCGCCTTCCACCACGCGCACGGTCCCGTCCGTATCGGTGACGGGGTGCCCAACCTAACACGGTCTCGGAACAGCGAACAAGGGCGGCAGCGGCAGGCAAAGATTGACAAGCTCGGTTATAGTGGCGGCCCAGAGCCCCGGCGCAATCATGCCGGGCCAGCCCAAGGCGCAGGAGCGGGTCACATGAGGAAAATCGCCATCTTCGGCGGAGGCCAGTCGGGGCTGCAGCTCGCCCTGGGGCTGCAACAAAACGGATACGAGGTCACCGTCGTCTCCAACCGCACGCCGGAACAAGTCTTCAACGGACGCGTCACCTCCAGCCAGTTCATGTTCCACGATTCTCTGCAAAACGAACGCGACCTGGGCATCAATTTCTGGGAGAAGGAGTGTCCGGTCACCGAAGGGATCGCTTTCACCATTCCCGGCCCGAACCGCACCAAGGCGCTGTTCTGGGAGGCCAAGCTCGACCACTATGGCCAGTCGGTAGACCAGCGGGTGAAGTTTTCCGGGTGGATGAAGGAGTTCGCCAGGCGCGGCGGCAACCTGGTGATCCAGGACGCCGGGCCGCAGGATGTGGATGCCTACAGCCAAAGCAACGACCTGGTGATCGTGGCCGCGGGAAAGGGCGAGATCAACCGCATGTTCGAGCGCGACCCGGAGCGTTCCCCGTTCGATAAGCCCATGCGCGCGCTCGCCCTCACCTACGTGAAAAACATGGTCCCGCGCCAGCCCTATACCGCCGTGTCGTTCAACCTGGTGCCCGGGGTGGGCGAGTACTTCGTGTTTCCCGCGCTTACCACCACGGGCGCATGCGAGATCATGGTGTTCGAAGGGGTCCCCGGCGGCCCCATGGATTGCTGGAACGATGTGAAGACGCCCGCCGAGCACCTGGCCAAGAGCAAGTGGATCCTGGACACGTTCATGCCGCTGGAGGGAGAGCGCTGCCGCGAGGTGGAGTTGACGGACGACAACGGTATTCTGGCGGGACGCTTCGCGCCCACGGTGCGCAAGCCCATTTGCCGGCTTCCCTCGGGCCGGCTGGCGCTGGGCATGGGCGACGTGGTGACCACGAACGACCCCATCACCGGCCAGGGCGCCAACACCGCCAGCAAGGCCGCGGCCATCTACTTGCGCAGCATTCTGCAACGGGGCAAGCAGCCCTTCGACGCCGCTTGGATGCAGCACACCTTCGACGAGTTCTGGAACTATGCGAAGTGGGTTACGAGGTGGACCAACTCCCTGCTGGTGCCGCCGGAGGCGCAGATCCTGCAACTGATGGGAGCCGCCAGCCAGATTCCGCGGTTAGCGAGCACGATTGCCAACGGCTTCAATAATCCGCCCGATTACTCGCCCTGGTGGTTCAGCGCGGCCGAAGCCGAAAAGTTCATCAACAGCCTGGCCGCGGGCGCCGCCAGCCGCGCCTGAGAACGGCCACGCGTATGGCAGGCGACCGCAAGGCAGGGCGCCCATTGCGCGTTCGCGGAAATTTTGGCCTTCGATCTGCCAGCGGAGGGTGATGCCCGCACTCACCGCCACGGGAGATGCCCCTCTGGCTTCTGTAAAGCGAAAGCAAGACGGTTCAATAGTGCTTGACAACGCGGTATGACCGTTGTTGAATTTGGCCGCCCTTCGCATTCGCACGGACACTGACCCAAAATCGGATCGCACCGGAAGCACGACATCGGGGAACTGTAGGACGGCAAGCTGTTCACTAACACAATTGTTGAATTGTTCAACAAAAACAGTCTGTTGTTTGTACCGGGGGAGATCGTGATGCACCGAAACCGTCTTTCTTTCGCTGGCGCGGTGGTTCTCTGCATAGCCGGGCTGGGCGCGAGCCTGGCCGCCCAGGAGCTGGCTACCCTGAAAGTCACGGTGCAGGACCAATCCGGCGCGGTTATTCCGGGCGCCACCGTCACGGTGAAGAACCAGCAGACCGGGGCGCAGCGCACAGATGTCACCGAGTCCCACGGGCTGTCGGTCATCCCGGGTTTGCCGCCCGGCGCCTACACGCTCAGCACCAGCGTGAAGGGATTCACGCCGCGGGAGCAGCCCGTCACCCTGTCGGTGGGACAGACGGCATCGCTCACCGTCGTGCTCGGCATCACGGTCAAGGAAGAAGTGCAGGTGTCGGAGGTGGCGCAGGGCATTGATACTGAAAAGTCGGAGGTCAGCCAGGTCATCGACACGCCCAAGATCGCCGACCTGCCCATCTCCGGGCGCGACTTCATTGATTTTGTTCTGCTCACGCCCAACGTCAACGTGGGGCGCAGCACCGCGGTCGGGGCGCAATCGCCGTTCACCGAAACCGTGCTCAAGCTCAGCTTCGGGGGCGTGCGCGAGAGCCACACCTCCTACTTCAGCCTGGACGGCATCGATTACACCACCAGCATTTCCGGAGTGCAGCGCATCAGCCCCTCGCAGGACTGGGTGCAGGAATTCCGCGTGGTGGACAGCCCCTATACGGGCGACAACGGCCGCAATCTCGGCTCCGTGGTCAACACCGCCATTCGATCGGGCACCAACGACGTGCACGGCTCGGTGTACGAGTTCTTCCGCAATAACGACATCAATGCCAAGAACCTGCTTTCGGCGCCCGGCTTCAATACCTTGCGCTCCAACCAGTTCGGCGGCACCCTGAGCGGTCCCATCCGCAAGGACAAGAACTTCTTTTTCCTGGGGTATGAAGGCCAGCGCCGCGCCGAATCGCCGTTGTACTCCTCGTTCATCCTGCACTGCATTGACCAGACCGGATGCCTGGGACCGGGCACGCCCAGCATCAACCAGGTGAAGCAGATCCTGGGCCTGCAGCCGGAAAACCTGGGCTCCATTCTCCAGATTGACGATTACGACAAATCCATCGTCAAAACCAACAACGTTCTCAGCCCGAAGACCTTCCTGAACGTAGGGTACCTGTTTAACGACTCGCGCAAGCAGAACGTGCGCGGCGCGGCCCCGGGCGAAGGTTTGCCGTCCTCCTACCGCGATAACCCGGTCCGGGACCAGACCATTTATGGCAGCCTGATTCACGTCTTCAACCACGATCTGACAGGCGAGACGCTGCTGGAGTATGGCAAACGCACCTTCAACCTGCAGCCCAAGGGCCTGGGACTGGAGCCCGCTTTGGGCATTCCCGACCTCATGTCGTCGGGCGGGTTCGTGGGCAGCGTGCGCTTTTACCGCGAGCAGAACTTCCAGGCGGCGCAGAACCTTACCTACACGCGCGGCAACCACACCTTCAAGTTCGGCGGGCAATTCGAGCCGGTGTGGACCAGCACGCAAGTCACGCTGTTCAGCCCGGGCTTCGCCATCTTCGCGCCCCAGAGCTTTTTCGGCGTGGGACCATTTGCGGCATTCGGGCCGGCAACGCCGGTGGCGTTCCTGTTCCTCGAGCCGCGCTCCTTTTTCGGGCAGCAGATTCCGAACCGCGATCCCAATTTCCAGGCTGGGCTGTACGCCGGCCCCAACCAGGCGGCGTTCAACGATGCCACCTCGCTCAACTACGAGCACACGCTGTATTCGGCTTATGCGCAGGACCAGTGGCGCGTGCGTCCGAACCTGAGCCTGACGCTCGGCCTGCACTACGACGTGGACCAGTTCCCCTCGGCGAGCGACATGAAGATCATCGGTCGCTTCCATCCCACCAACTATGGCAACGTGCAGCCCCGGGTGGGCCTGGCCTACTCGTTTGATGGCGGCAAGGGCGTGGTCCGCGCCGGCGCCGGCCTGTTTACCGCTCCCTTCGTTTACAGCGACGTGATGGTGAGCTGGATTGGCGCTTCCGAGTTCACCTACATGCACCAGCCGCTGTTGCCAGAGTTCTCCGATCCGAGCCAGCAACTGATCGGCTTTGGCGCCTCGGGCGCGGTGGGCGCCTGCACCACCAACAATCCCATCCTGCCCGGCCTCTGCTTCCCCTGGTTCCCGTTCCTCAAGCAGACGGTGCAGAATTTCGTGGCCACGGGCGCGTACCCGGCGCCCAGCAACCTGGTGCAGGTGCCGCTGGGCTACGCCAAGCGCGAATTTCCCCAGCCCCTGTCGGAACTGGCCAGCCTGGAAGTTGAACACCAGATCGGCAAAGACTTTTATGCCACGGTGGGCTACCAGTACATGCACGCCTCGCGGCTGCCGGTGTACACCAGCATCAACGGCACCCCGCTGCCGGGCTGCGATGCCAACGTGGTCAGCGGTTGCAAGCAGGCCTTCATCCCCGCCGACCCAAACTTCGGGTTCGTGCTCTACGTGCACCCCATCGGCTGGTCGCTTTATAACGCCGGCACGGTCAGCCTGCGCAAGGCCTTCTCCCATCACTTCAACCTGCTGGCCAATTACACCTATTCCAAGTCGCTGGACATCGCCACCACGGTTAACCTGCCCAACACGCCGGAAAACTATCTGTGCCTGAAGTGCGATCGCGCCGTGGGCGACAACGACGTCCGCAACCGCTTCACCCTGGCCCTGCTGACGGAGACGCCGCACGAAGCAACCTGGCTGCTGCGCGATTTCAAGTTTTCGCTGTTAAATACGCTGCAAAGCGCGCGTTATTTCACCATCAATGCGGGCTTCGACACCAACGGCGACATCTTTCCCTTCCCCGACCGGGTGGGGGTAAGCGCCCGCAACAGCTACCGCGGCGATCCCTACTACAACACGGACGCGCGCCTGCAGCGCGTGTTCCCGGTCGGCGAGAAGGTGAAGGCGGAGGCCAGCGTGGAAATGTTCAACGTGTTCAACCGGCCCAACGTGCTGGATGTGGACCACGCGTACGGGCTTCCGGATTTCGCCGGACCGGTGCCGACGCATTTTGGCGATCACATCAGCAGCCCGGCCAACCCGACGTTCGGACAGCCCAAATTCGTCGCTGCCGCGCGCCAGTTGCAGATTTCTCTGCGCCTGAATTTCTAGCCGCAGAGCGCGCGGCGCGCAGCCTGAGCGGCCGACGTTATTTTGGCCCGGCCGCCGCACAACAGCGAGGACCCTTCAACGTGATGAAACCCTATACCGCGGTCGGCCTCATCCCGGCCGTTCGCGGCATCCGCCGCCGCAAAGACATACGCATCAACCTGGAACACCTGCGCCACCTGGTGAAGGCGGCGAGTTGGCTTTCCGCGCTCGACCTCCCGGTGCGCCTCATCGCCTTTCCCGAAGGCGCGCTGCAGGCCTTCAACGACGAGGTGCTCGACCTGGATCATGTGAAGTTCGCGCGCGAATGCGCCATTGACATTCCGGGCGAGGAAACCGAGGAACTCGGCAAAATCGCGCGCGAGTACGGCGCCTTCATCATGGCGCAAGCCAAGGCGCGCCACCCCGACATCAAAGACCGCTTCTTCAATGTGGGCTTTATCCTCGATCCCAAAGGTAAAGTAATACTTCAGCATTACAAGGTGTCGCCGCTCTTCCCGGTGGAACATTCGGTTTGTCCGCACGACATCTACGACTGGTGGATCGAAAAGTACGGCCGCAACCTCGACGCCTTCTGGCCGGTAGCCGATACCGCCATCGGCCGGCTGGGCATCATGATGGCCAACGAGGGCTCCTACCCGGAGAACGCGCGCGCGCTTGCGCTCAATGGGGCCGAGGTGGTCTACCGCGCCTCCTACCCGCACCCGGGCACGGGCAATGAAATCTTCGAAATCCAGAGCCGGGCCCGGGCGCTGGACAACAACATGTACGTTGTGGCGCCCAACCTGGGCACCTATTACCTGTTCCCCGAAGAGACCACGCCGATTGACACCTTTGGCGGGCGATCGTTCATCATCAACTACAAGGGCCAGATCGTGGGGCGGCAGGAATACGGCGGCGATTCGACCTACGTTGCCGGCGTCATCGACATCGAGGCGCTGCGCGACCATCGCGCCCGGGCGCAGTGGGACAACTGGCTGAAAGACGTGCGCACCGAACTGTACCAACTCCTGTACGAGCAGCCCATCTATCCCAAGAACCTCTATCTCAAGCGCGAACCAATGAAGCATGCCGAATACCGCGAGAAGGTGATCAAGCGGCAGATCCGGTTAATGCACGAGCGCGACATCTGGAAAAAGCCGGGGCGCTAGGGCAGGCGGCGCCCATCCCAGCGAGGCTAGATGGGAACGGCGGCGAGCGCGTCCAGCCAGGACTGCACCGGGACCCGCTCGGGATGCGCCGGGGCGTAGGGCCAGGTAATGCGGCGCCCCGCGGCCGCCGATTCATACGCCGCGTAGATGATTTCCAGGGTGGCACGGCCGTCCTCGCCGGTTTCGCGCGGTTCCTGGTCGTTGAGGATGCAATCCACAAAGTGGCGCATTTCGTGGGGGAAGCCGTAGATGTGCCCTTCCTCGGAGGCGGTGAACGTCCAACCAGTGGTGTCGCCGGCCTTCTCCACCGCATAGTCGTAGCCGCGCTGGCTGTAGGTCTGCATGGAAGCGCCGCCCAGCAGATCGCAATAGATGACGCCTTCGCTCCCATAGAGCTCGATGCGATCGTCCATGCCGCCCGGCTTGGCCCAGCTGTTCTCGATCAGCGCAACCGCGCCCCCTTCAAACTCCAGGAGCACGACGCTGTTCTCTTCGCCGCGCGTCCGGCTGGTGTGCAGGACCCGCTGGCAGTGCGCAAGCACGCTTTTCGGACGCGGCTTTCCGTACATCCAGCGTGCCCACTCGATTCCATGGCAGCCCATATCCATGAGCGCGCCGCCGCCGGAGCGGCCGATGTCATAAAACCACTCGGCGTGCGGCCCGGAGTGCTTTTCGGACTGCTTGACCATGTAGAGCGCGCCCAGGGCGCCCTCGTCGGCGAGCTGCTTGGCCCGAACATACTTGGGAGAAAAGCAGATGGTTTCAGCGTAGAAGAGCTTGACGGCGGCGTGGCGGCAGGCCGCGATCAGGGCGTCGGCATCTGCCAGGGTGTGCGCGATGGGCTTTTCCAGGAAAACATGCTTGCCCGCCTGGGCGGCGGCGACCACCACCTCGCGGTGCAGGTCGTTGGGGATGCCGACGACGATGGCGTCCACGTCCTTGCGCTCGAGCAGCTGCCGGTAGTCCGTGCAGGTGGCGGGAATGTTCCACTTGCGCGCAAAATCTTCGACTCGGTCGCGACGGGATGAACAGGCGGCGGTCACCACCGCGCCGGCAACCTGGGCGAGCGCCTCCGCGTGCAGATTCGACGAGAACGCCGATCCCACAATCCCGATGCGCACACGCTCCATTCCGCTTCCGCTCCTGGAAAAGCCAGCAGTATTCCACAAACGCGGGCGGCTTATGAAGGACATTGCCGCAGGACGTAAGGCAGCAGCAACTGCGGTTCCGGGCCGCGGATGAGCGCCGGCGAGCCGGGTTAGCGGGCGGATTCGTGCAGTTCGCGGCGCAACTGGTTGAGCAGTTCGTCGCGCTGGCCGGAGCCCAAATTGCGCTGCAATTCCTCGAGCGCGAGGCCGATCACGTGGTAGTGGTGCAGCCCGGCATAGCGGGGATCGGAGGTGATCTGCAGCCAGATCTTGTGCAGCAGCTCCAGGTCGCTGGGCCGCAGCCTGGGCTCGTGCGGTCCCAGGGGATATTCGTGGCGGCTGCCGTCGGGGCTGATGATCTCCAAAACCAGGCGCGGCTTGGGCTCGGGCAGCCGCTCCCAGGCATCGCCGGTAAACTTCGCCTGCTCGTCGGCGGTGAGCTTGGTGGACAGGCCGGAGACCACGCGCGAGGAATCCAGGCGCTGCGCGGTCATCATGATGGCGTCGAAGACGTTGGTCCCGGGGACCACCAGCAGGCTCACTTTCTTGCCGATTTTTTCCGCCAGCGCCACCACGCGCGAAAACAACTCCTGCTCGTAAGTGTCGAAGACGTCCTTGGCCTCGTAGGTGGTGCTGCCGCTGAAGGAGTGGCGCCGCGGCGAGAGCCGGGCGCTGAGCACCACCACGTCCTGTTGCGTGGTGTCGGTGCGCGCCAGGATGTCGCGCAGGTGGTACATGCCGTGGGGGTCCCGCACGGTGACCAGGATGTTGCCCGGGCGCACCCCTACCAGCCCAAAGTCGAGTTCGGGATTGTCGAAAACGCGAAACTGTTCGAGGGTCTCGGCCTCGCCCGCCTGCTCGCGGCGCGCGTGCCGCTCCGAGATGGTGAAGATGCCGTAGAACAAGGCGCTGAAGATCACTCCGGCGATGGTGGCTTCCTGCTTGGTAAGCAGGTTGGCCAGCGCGATCAGGAAGAGCAGCGCGGTGATCAGCACCAGGCCGACGGGGATTTCCTTGTTGCCGATGCGCAGGTTGCCGGGGACCTTCCAATCGCGGTGGCCGGGCGCCTTGTAGCGCAGCACCAGGACAGCCAGCGCGTTGAAGGCGAAACTCCAGATGACGCCGAAGGCGTAGAGCGCCGCCAGCAGGTAGAAATTCCCCCGGCTGAGCACAATCGTCAGCACCTGAAAAAAGACGATGAGGTTGATGGTGCGATAGCTGGTGCCGTAGCGGCGGTGCGGCCGCTGGAACCAGGAGGTGAGCACGCGGGTTTCCGCCAGCCGGTTCAACACCCCGTTGGCGCCCAGGATGGCGGTATTGGCGGCGCCGGAGAGGATGAGCACGCCCACCAGCACCACGAACAGGTGGAAGGCCAGCTTGGCCAGGACCGGGCCGCTCAGGTACATGGCCAAACCGCCGATCAGGTTGGCAAAGTAATTGGGGCGGTCGGCATCCGGAATGATCATCACCGCCAGGAAGGAAACGAAACTGGTGAACACCAGGCTGTAAACAAAGATCACCAGGCCGGCGCGTTTCAGGTTCTGCAGCTTGGGACTCTCAATTTCGCGGTTGACCTGCGCCAGGGTCTCCTCGCCGCTCATGGCCAGCACCGAATGTCCCATGCCGACGATCAGGATGATCCAGGTAATGCGGCTCATCCACGTTCCCGTCATCCATCCCAGGAACTCGTGGTCGAGCTTCATGTTCTGCAGGCTGGGCAGCGGAGGCAGGTGCGCTCCGATTTTCGCGAGGGTGACCAGGCACCAGACGATCAGCATGACCACCATCACGGTAGTGATCTTCATGATGGTGAGCGCCTTGTCGGACGATTCGTGGATGCCCTGGATGTTCTTCCACCAGAAGTAGAGCACCGCGGCGATGCCGAACGCGGCCGCGAAATAATTCTGGTTGAAGTGCAAGGGATGATGCCAATACTGGCCCAGTTCCGCCAGGAAGCCGGCCAGGTATTGCCCGGCGGTGACGGCGCTGATGGGGCCGGTCAGGATGTAATCGAACAGCAGGGCGGCCACCGACAGCTTGGCCAGGGTGTTGCCCATGCCCTGGCGCACCACGCGGTACACTCCGCCGCGCACGAACATGCTGCTGGCCTCGATGTACACCGCGCGCACGGCATAGCTGAAGAGCATGACGGCGAGAATGAACCAGGGCGCGCTCTTGCCGATCACCTTCTCCGCATCGCCGCCGGCGTAATAGGCGGAGGAGGCCAGGTCGGAGAGCACGATGGCCGCCGCCCGCCAGAACGAAATGAAGCTCAGCATCACCGTGGTGGCGATGAAGACGGGAACGCGGGGACGGGCGGGGGCACGCGAGGACATGGGCCGGATATCTGTTGTAAAGGATTTTGGATGCGTCTGCCAGTGGGCAGTTCAGGCGGCCCGGCACGCGAGGTCGCCGGCACCGCCAGCGGCAGGGTGGCCGGCGCCAGGGTCGTCGGCCCCGGGGTGGCCGCAACCCGGGCCGATTCCGCGTGTTTACATGTGAGTTACCCGCGCCGAGCGGCCCCGTTTTCGCGCACCGGCTCCCGGCCCTCGATGGTAATTTTCGTGGCACCTGTCTTTATGCGAAGGCAAAGCTCCCTTGCGCTGACCCTGGCGATCGCCTCCATGGGCGGCCTCACGGCGTGCACACGGACGGCCCGTCCCCGACCGGAGCCGCCCGCCAGTTCCCTTCCCGCACCCGAAGCGCCGGCGGTTCTGTCCAAGGATGACGGTTTCGCCATCGCGGAGAGAGCGCTTGCGTATCCGGCGCGGCATCATGCCGCCATGGACTGCTCGCACCTGGTGAACAGGATCTACGTCCGGGCCGGCTTTCCTTTCGCCTACGCAACCTCGACGCAAATCTTTGAGGGCGCAGCCGGATTTGTTCGCGTTCCGCGGCCGCAGGCCGGCGATCTGGTGGCCTGGCGCGGGCACGTCGGTATTGTCGTGGACCCGGCGCGGCATTCCTTCTATAGCGCGCTCCGCTCAGGGCTCGGAGTGGACAACTATGAAAGCCCCTACTGGCGCCGGCGCGGAGACCCGCGCTTCTACCGCTACCTCATCCCCAGCTCAGCCCAATTGCGGTAAGGGACGGGGGGAGGAACTCCGTCCCTGCAGGGGCCGATCACGCTCGGCGCTCTCAGCCTGGGGAGGTCAGAAGAATTCGCCCATGTCGGGTGCGTTGGCCGAGGCCCCCGGGTAACCTTTGGCCCCCGTCAGCTCCACCAGCATGCGCAGCAGGCTCTCGTGCTTGTACAGAGTTTGCGAGAAGAACCCCGCTTTGGCCAGCGGGCTGATGACGGTCATGAACACGTGGCCGCCGCCGTTGACCGTATCGGTTGAGTCGGACTCGTCAAATACAACGATCAGCACGCCATCGCCCCCGGCCTGAAACAGCGAACTGGAGAGCAGCGGCTGAAGATTGCTCTGCAACCACGTATCCGCGGCCTGCAGCTTCTGCGCGTCGGTGCAATTGGGGATCGTGCCCGGGCAGTCGTGGGCGTCGTGCGCTGCGTTCGGCAGCAGGAAAGAGAACGTCGGCAGCTGGTTATTGGCCAGGTCCGTGGAAAATTGCGTGAAGGGCACCAGGTTCAGGAGCTGCGTGGGGCTGTTGCGCACATCCGAGAAAAAGGTGAAGGGATTATGGTGCGCGAGATACGGCGGCAGATCCGGCCCGATATAGCCGATTACCGGCAGGTTCTCCGCGTACGACTTCCAGGTTTTGCCGGCTGCCAGCAACTCCCGCACCAGGTTATCCGCGTCTACCGTCTGGGTGAACAGGTCGTCATTGGTGATGATCTGGCCGGTGGTCAGCATGAAGTAATTGCCAATCGAGGGGTGCGTGTCGGCAAAGTAGTTCATAGCCAGCCCATGAGCATTGGCCAGGCCCACCAGGTAGGGCATGGGCGTGGGCTGCGTGGTCACACTGGCGAAGCTGTGGTTCTCCTCCAGCAGCAGGAACACGTGCTGCGAGGGCGGCAACTGCACTGTGACCGTGGCCGTGCCGCTGGTGCTGGCATCCGCCTTGGATACCGCTTTGATGGTAACTGTCGCCGCGGCCGGCGAACTCGCGTTGGGCACGTTTACGGGCGCGGTGTACAAGCCGTTGCTGTCGATGGTTCCGGTGGCCGCCGCGCCGCCGGCCACCCCGTTCACCTGCCAGGTAACGCTGCTGTTGCTCCCATTGGAAGCCGTCGCCTGGAATTGCTGCGTCTTGCTCACCACCACAGCGGTGCTCGAGGGCGTGACCGTCATCGAGGACCCTTGCGGGGGGTTATTGGAAGGGGAGCCGGACGAACTTGAGCCGCCGCCCCCACAACCGGTGGTCAAGATGGCAAGAAAAAGGAGGGATGTTGCAGAAAGATAGCTAAGAAGTTGAAAGGGCTTCATGGGTATCCATTTGCGGCACGGTTAGTTTAGAAGGCGTGAGTACCCGCTGAAGTTGCATTCGAAGAAAGCCGAAATCAGGGCAGGCGGGGAGCTGGAAACCCCTTTCGGCCATGAAGATACGCAGTTTCCCTTAGCAAACTCCCGGATATCACTCCAGGAACAACTTCAGGCAGCAAACGCTGCCGCCGGATTTCTCGAACTCCGACGTGTCCACAAGCACCGGCTGCAGGCCTTCGCAGTCGAGCGCTTTGGCTACGCTCGCGGGCAAGTGAGGAAGCAAAAATCTACCGTTTGCGGAAACACCATTGCACACGAACCGCAACGCCTCGTCGCGAGTCACCTCGTACACCCGCGGGCATTTGTCGCGGATGGCCGCGAGCGCGCTCGGGGAGAATGCGCCGGGATAGATGAGGACGGCGCCGGGAGTGAGCGGGGCGAAGCAGGTATCCAGGTGATAGAAAGTGGGGTCCGTCAGCTCGAGCGCGACCACCTCGAGCCCCAGCTCACGCATTGCGTGCGCGAAGCTGTCCACGCCTCCACGCGAAGAGCGAAAGCCGAAGCCCGCCCAGATCCGCGAGAAATCCACGTCCCAGAGCAGGTCGCCGTGGCCCTCCAGGTAATCGTTCTCCAGGGCCAGCTCCACAACCTTATAACCGCGCTGACGAAACCATTCCACAAAGTGCGGCACCTCGCGCCGGCGCGAGTGGTGACGCATGTGCCCAGGCACGATGAATCTGCCGATCGTCGGAGACTTGCCGACAAAAGTCTGGTTGGCCGCGAACACCATATCTTCCAGATCGGGCACCGCAGGTATGCTCTCAAGTTCAAATCCCGCCTCTTGAAAAGCAGCCCGCAGCGCATGCCATTGACGCGCGGCGCGCTCCCGGTCCACGGGATCTCCGGGCTGCATGAAGGGATTCTTGACGTCGCGGACCTCGAAGTAGGTCGGCGGGCAGAACAGGACTTTGCGCATGGAGGATGACGAGCTACCTCGTCATCATACTGTCCTGCCGCTCACCGCTTCCAGCCGGTGTTCGAAGCGTTGGCTGAACTCGGAGAGCACGGAACGCAGATTGCTTCCCGCGCGTTCCTCGATCTCATAACGCACGCGCACCGCCGGCTTGTTGAGGCGCAGGATGCTCCCGAGATCAATGGGCGTGGCCACCAGCACCAGGTCGCAGGGCACGCGGTTGATGGTTTCTTCCAGTTCGTGGCGCTGCATGCCGCTGTAGCCCATTGCGGGGAGCAAGGTGGTCAGATGCGTGTACTTGCCATAGGTGCCGCGAATCGAGCCGACCGCGTAGGGCCGCGCATCCACCAGCTCGGAAGCGCCGTACTGCCGCGCCGCCACGACTCCCGCTCCATAGGCCATTTCGCCGTGCGTGAGCGTGGGACCGTCTTCGACCACCAGCACGCGTTTACCGGCGATGAGTTCGGGATGGGCCGTGGTCACGCGGCAGGCGGTCTCGATCACCTGCGCCTGCGGGTTGGTTTTGCGGATGTTGCTGCGCACCGTCTCGATATCGTGCAGCGCGGCCGTGTCCACCTTGTTGATGATGACCACGCCGGCGCGCCGCAAATTGACTTCGCCGGGATAATAGCCAATTTCATGGCCGGGACGGTGCGGGTCGGCCACCACGATCTCCAGGTTGGCGCCATAAAACGGCGTGTCGTTGTTGCCGCCATCCCAGAGCACCAGGTCGCCTTCACGTTCGGCCTGGCGCAGGATGGCCTCGTAGTCCACGCCGGCATAGACCACGGTCCCCTGCGCGATGTGCGGCTCGTACTCTTCGCGCTCCTCAATGGTGCACTGCTCGTGTTCCAGGTCGGCCAGGGTGGCAAAGCGCTGCACGGCCTGCGCTGCCAGGTCGCCATAGGGCATGGGATGGCGCACCACGACCGGCTTCCAGCCGAGCGTCCGCAATTCTTCGGCCACGCGCCGCGAAACCGGGCTCTTGCCGCACCCCGTACGGACGGCGCAAACGGAAATGACGGGCACCTCGGCGGCGATCTGGGTGCGTTCGGCCGCCAATAGCCAGAAGTCCGCCCCGGCGGCGGCGGCGCGCGAAGCCAGGTGCATCAGCGTGGCGTAAGAGACATCGCTGTAGGAAAAGACGCACACGTCTACCTCGCGCTCACGGATGATGCGCTCCATCTCATGTTCTTCCAGGATGGGAATGCCGTTTGGATAGAGCGGGCCGGATAATCGCGGCGGATATTTGCGCCCGGCAATGTCGGGAATCTGCGTGGCGGTGAACGCCACCACGGTGTAGTCCGGGTCGTGCCGGAACACGACGTTGAAGTTGTGAAAGTCTCTGCCTGCCGCACCGAGAATCAGGACGTTTTTTGACATGGGCGCACCCGCATGAACCCGACTATTGTGGCGGGGAGGCGGGCGGGGCGGCAGTGAGGACTATCACAGCGGGAGGTGACGACGGTGGTCGCGCGCGGGTTACCGGCGCTCCCCTCGCGGCTCTCAGCCCTTGGCCCAGGAGCGCCAATCCTGCTCGGTTTTTTCCACCATCTTCGCGGTGGCGGCGCGCAGCCACCCTCGCCGGCGGCCTCGCAGGTCCTTGCGCACGCGTTTAGCTGTGGCGGCGTCGCCCAAATGGATGTTGGCCGTTTCCCATCCCATCGCGTACAGCAGCCGGGTTTGGTCGCCTTCCCGGGGCAGGTCGGCCAGCTCGACCCGGGAACAGTCGGGGGAGAGTCGCCGGACAATCCATTTGCCGCGCAGGTGAACAAAAGGATCGGGACAACGCACCGCGCGCGAAACAATGGCCTGATACATGATTTCCGGGGCGCAGTCGTCAGCCCAGGCCCAGTAATGCGCCGAAGGCACCAGCGCCTTAGCCTCCCGCGCAATGCGCCCGCCGCGCCATTCGGCCAGCGCAACCAGGCGGTGATGGCCCAGGCTGCCCGTACCCGCCACCCGACGTACCACCCGGTACCGCAGCCCGGGCTCGGGCAGAAGATGCTCCAGCGCGTCCCGCGCCGAAGCCGGAATGGGGGCTCGCGCCAGCGGCCAGGAGTCCATCTTTTTCCAGAAGCGCACCGGGTCGCGCAGCTTGCTGGCTGCGATCTGGCGCAACCAGGAATGCTTCTCGCTTAAAACAAACGACTCTCCCCCGGCAGCCAGCGAGTCGCTGTAGCCCTCGAGGATGGCGTCGCAGGCCGAATCGACCTGCAGGCGCAGCCGCTGCTCTTGAGCCGCCAGGGCAGCGCTGGCGGCCAGGCGCACCAGATCGTTGGTATAAGCGATGGTGGTGGCCTCATCGAAATCGTTGACGCCCCAGATGAGCCGCCCTTCGATGTCGCGCCAGGTGCCGAAGTTCTCGACGTGCAGGTCGCCCACGGCCAGCAGGTGGGGGGCGCGGGCCAACTCGGGACAGAGCTTGGGCCAGATCTGCGCCCAGCGATAGAAGGTGCCGCGAAAAAAAAGAAAGACGCTTTCCGCCAGGTGCTGATGTTTCAGACGCAGGTCCGCGGCCAGGATGGGAGTGTGCCGGGCCAGCCAGGCTTCATATTTCCGGGTGCACTTGCGAATGTTCATCCGGGCGGTCACGATAATCGCCCGCTCCCGGGGTGTCAATTCGCTTTCGCCGGGGTCCCGATCCGCTTTTCTGCCTGCAGCAGCAGCGCGTGCAGCGATGCGCCGGTGCGGTATTCGGCCGCGCCGCAGCACAGCGCCATTTCCAGTTGGTTGTGGCCCAGGTTCCACTGGTCGGCGCGATCGCGCAGGCGGAGGGTGGCGCGTTCCGCCTGGCGCCGGTTCGTGTCCGGCATGACCACGAGGAATTGGTTGCGGCTGTAGCGGATGAGGATATCGCCGCCGCGGAACGTTGCCTTCATCAATTGGGCGGCTTCGCCGACCAGCCGCTCCTCCGCCGGCCCGGAATTCCGGCTGGCTTCCTCCGGCAGCCGCAGCTCGATCATGAGGAAGGTCAGAGCATTGCCGGTGCGGTTGGCCCGCGAAATTTCGTGCAGAGCGAATTGTTCGAGCGCGGGACGGCTGAAGAGCTGGGTCGCCGGATCAATCAGGGAGAGCGTCTCCAGCCTTTCGTTGAAAGCAAGTTCGTGGATGAGGGCGCTGCGGGTGGCGTTCAGGGAACGCTTTTGCAGGATGATGTAAGCATTAAAGAGCAGGATCAGGGAAATGAGCCCATAAAACAGCTGCGGCAGGTACTTCTCCTGCACGTGCAGGCTGCCGATGGAGGCCTTCCACATCATGTTGGGGACGATCAAGGCGGAAAACCCGGCGGCCAGCACCACCATCACCAGCAGGCCGATGGACCACAACTGCAGGTCGCGTCCGCCCAGCAGGTCGAGCTGCTCCCGGATGTGCAGGCTGCGGGTCTCGCGGGGATCAGGCGAAACGTTGGTCAGAGTCGGCAACGCTTGAGCGAAATGTATGGTCATAATTGTGCCGGGTTGGCGGAACGACGGCAGCGCCCGCCTTTGACCCTTGCGCTATTCTGCAAGGCGGCGGGAGCCCCGGCCGCACAAAGGGCGGTAATGGTTACTGACGCTTCTCCCACTGTGGATGGCTGGGCCCTTTTTGGTTTGCCCCAAGCCCATGCCGTCGCGCCGAAACTCTGAAGCCTCCCTTCGCGCAACCGCTTGCGGTTCTCCGAGTCGGTGGGCCGGGTGCGCTCTCGGCCCGCGCCCGCCGCGTCCGGTGTAGTATGGCGCGTTGCCGGCGGCGGGGTCTGTCTGTTCGCACGGCCGGCGGCCGAGTATCGATTACCCGAGGCGTTCAGTCATGGCTCAGGAAACCGGTGGCGTAGCCCATGCGGCCAACATCGATTCCATCCTCCAGGAAACGCGCAGTTTCCCGCCCTCGCGGGAGTTCAGCGAGCGCGCCCACGTCAGCTCCCTGGCCGACTACGAGCGGCTGTACGCCGAGGCGGAACGCGATCCCGACGCCTTCTGGGGAAAGATCGCGCAGGAGCTGCATTGGTTCAAGACCTGGACCAAGGTGCTGGAGTGGCAAGCCCCCTGGGCGAAGTGGTTTGTGGGCGGACAGATCAACCTTTCCTACAACTGCCTGGACCGGCACGCGCAAACCTGGCGGCGCAACAAAGCGGCCATCGTATGGGAGGGAGAACCAGGCGAAATTCGCACGCTGACATACCAGCAGCTCCTCACGGAAGTGCAGCAGTTCGCGAAGGTGCTCAAGTCGCTGGGCGTGCAGAAGGGCGACCGGGTGGCGATCTACATGGGGATGGTCCCAGAGCTGCCCATCGCCATGCTGGCTTGCGCGCGCATCGGGGCGGCGCATTCCGTCGTGTTTGGAGGTTTCTCAGCCAATGCGCTGGTGGACCGCATCACGGACGCGCAAGCTTGCGCCGTAATTACCCAGGATGGCGCCTTCCGGCGCGGTTCCGAGGTGCACCTGAAAAAGGCCGTAGACGAGGCCATGCCTTCCTGTCCCAGCGTCAAGAACGTGGTGGTGTACCAGCGCACGCGCCAGAAGGTGCACATGGAGCCGGGACGCGATCACTGGTGGCATGAGCTCATGGCGGCGCAGGATGACGCGCCCTGTCCGGCGGAGCCCCTGGACAGCGAGCATCCGCTGTTCATCCTTTACACCTCCGGCACCACGGGCAAGCCGAAAGGCGTGGTGCACACCACCGGGGGCTACTCGGTGCAGACCTACATTACGACCAAGTGGGTGTTCGACCTGAAGGAAGAAGACACTTACTGGTGCACGGCGGATATCGGCTGGGTGACCGGGCACAGCTATATCGTGTACGGACCGCTGCAGAACGGGGCCACCACGCTGATGTACGAGGGCGCGCCCAACCATCCCGAGCCCGACCGCTTCTGGCGCATCATCGATCGCCACCGGGTGAGCGTCTTCTACACTGCGCCCACCGCGATCCGAACCTTCGTCAAGTGGGGCGAGCAGTGGCCGCGCAAGCACCGACTGGACAGCCTGCGGCTGCTGGGCACGGTGGGCGAGCCCATCAATCCCGAGGCCTGGATGTGGTACCGCGACGTCATCGGACACAACCGCTGTCCCGTGGTGGATACGTGGTGGCAGACGGAAACCGGCGCCATCATGATCACGCCGCTGCCCGGAGCCATCGCCGCCAAACCGGGATCGGCAACGCGTCCCTTTCCGGGCGTGATGGCCGAGGTGGTGACGCGCGAAGGCAAGCCGGTGCCGGAGGGAGCGGGCGGCTATCTCGTCATCCAGCGTCCCTGGCCGGCCATGCTGCGCACCATTTACGGGGATCCCGACCGCTACGTGCGCCAGTACTGGTCCGACATCGCCAACGTTTATTTCACCGGCGACGGCGCCCGCAAGGACAAGGACGGCTACTTCTGGATCATGGGCCGGGTAGACGATGTCATCAACGTTTCCGGCCATCGGCTGAGCACGATGGAGGTGGAGTCCGCGCTGGTGGCCCACCCGGCCGTGGCGGAAGCCGCGGTGGTGGGACGGCCGGACGAACTGAAAGGGCAGGCCATCGCCGCCTTCGTCACCCTGGAACAGGGGCAGCGCCCGTCGCCCGAGTTGAAAGACGAGCTGCGCAAGTGGGTGGCCAAAGAAATTGGCCCGCTGGCGCGTCCTGACGATATCCGTTTCTCCGACCTGCTGCCCAAAACGCGCAGCGGCAAAATCATGCGGCGGCTGCTGCGCGAACTGGCCTCCAGCGGCGAGGTCAAAGGCGACGTCACCACTCTGGAAGACCTGAGCGTGATCGCCAAGCTGCGCGGCAACGAAGAAGCCTGATCCTGGAACTTCGTCTGAGCCGACGACGCTGATTTACCATACTCAGCGCATGCCCACCGATGTCAGCGGATTGAGCCTGGCCGAGGTCTCCGAACTGGTGCGCACCCAGTCGGTGTCGCCGGTGGAACTCACGCGCGCCTGCCTGGAGGAAATTGAGCAGCGCGACTCCAGCCTGAACGCTTTCATCACGCTCACGGCCAATTCGGCGTTGGAACAGGCGCGGCAAGCCGAAAGCGACATCCGCCGCAGCCGCTGGCTGGGTCCCCTGCACGGCATACCCTTGGCGCTGAAAGACCTGATTGACACAGCGGGCGTGCGTACCACTGCCGCGAGCGCCCTGTATGCCGAGCGCATTCCCCAGAAGGACGCGGAGGTGGTCCGCCGCCTGAAGAATGCCGGGGCGGTGCTGCTGGGCAAGACCAATCTGCACGAGTTCGCGTTTGGCGGCAGCGGCATCATCAGCCATGTGGGCCCGGCGCGGAACCCACACAATCCCGCGCACATCACCGGCGGCTCCTCTTCCGGGTCAGCGGCGGCGGTGGCGGCCAACTTTTGCTACGGGGCGCTGGGCACCGACACAGCAGGCTCCATTCGCCTGCCCGCATCGTGCTGCGGCATCGTGGGGCTGAAGCCGACCTATGGACGGGTGAGCGCGCGCGGCGTGGTCCCGCTTTCCTGGTCGTACGACCATGTGGGGCCCATGGCACGGAGCGTGCGCGACAGCGCCATGCTGCTGCAGGCCCTTGCCGGGTACGATGCGGACGATGCCGCCAGCCAATCCGTTCCCGTTCCCGATTACGCCTTTGCCTTGCAGCAGGACCCCCGGCACTTGCGGGTGGGCCTGGAGCGCCAGTTTTTCTGCGCCGATCTCGATCCAGAGGTGGCCGCGTGCTTCAACGACGCGCTGCGCCGGGTGGAGCGGGTTGCGGCCGGATTGTGGGAAATTGCGATCGCGGTGGACACGGATCGCACGGTGGCCAAGGCGGAAACCTGGGCCTACCATCGCGACCTTGTCAGCGAACATCCGGAGGCATATCAGCCGGAGACTTTGCGGCGGGTGCGGGCCTGCGCCGATGTTCAGACCTACGAATACATCGCGGCGCGGCGCTCGCTGGAAAGGATGCGGCGGACGGTGCCAGGCATCTTCCATCACGTGGACCTGCTGGTCACGCCCACCGTGCCCATTCCACCGCCCAGCTTCGTCGAACTGGGGGCCAAGCCCGAAGAACTGCGCGCGAAAGAGCTCACCCTGCTGCGCAATACGCGGCCCTTCAACGTGCTGGGCCTGCCCGCGATTTCCATCCCCTGCGGACGGACGCGCTCAGGGTTGCCGCTGGGCTTGCAGATTGCCGGCCGCCCCTGGGACGAGGCGTCGGTGTTGTGCCTGGCGCTGGCGCTGGAGCAGGCGGCAGCCTGAAGCGGAACGGACCCGGGTGGCAACCGTGAAAAAAAATATTGAACGCAAGATCCGGATATTGGCCCCAGGGCGGCCGCCGTACGATCGCGGCATGAGCACACAGACGGATGTCGCGCTGGAAACACCTTCGCCGCAGTCAGCGGTCCCGGCAGAACCCGAAGGCCAGGAGCGGCGCTGGCGTGCCGTGCTCGAGCACGATTTCCGCGAGGACGGCGCGTTCTTCTATGCGGTGACCTCGACCGGTGTGTACTGCCGTCCCTCCTGCGCGTCGCGCCGGCCGCGCCGGGAAAATGTGCGTTTCTTCGAGCGGGCGCAGGACGCGGAGAATGCCGGGTTCCGGCCCTGCCAGCGCTGCCGGCCGCGCTCGGCCACGAGCAACCCGAAGGCGGAAATGGTCAAGGCCATCTGCCGCTATATCGAGCAGCACCTGGATGAGCCGCTCACCCTGACTCGCCTGGGACGGGCCTTTCGCCAAAGCCCCTTTCACCTGCAGCGTACTTTTAAATCGGTGCTGGGATTGACGCCGCGGCAATACGCGGAGAGCTGCCGGATCAAGACCTTCAAGAGCAAGCTGCAAGCGGGCGACTCCGTAACCAGCGCCATTTACGATGCGGGTTTCAGTTCGAGCAGCCGCGTCTACGAGCGCAGCACCTCCGAACTGGGCATGACACCGGACCGCTACCGGCGCGGCGCTATCGGCACGCTCATCTTCTACACCACAGTGCGCACGCCTGTGGGCCATGCGTTGATCGCTGCCACGGACCGCGGCCTGTGCGCCATCCGACTGGGTGAATCGGCGGCGGAACTGGAACACGGCCTGCGCCGCGAGTTTCCCTTCGGCACGCGCCGCCGCGACGATGAGCGCCTGGGGCATTACCGGCAGGGCTTGCTGGAATACTTCCAGGGCGGGCAGATGGGCAATGACTTGCCGCTCGATATCCAGGCAACCGCCTTCCAGCGGCGAGTCTGGTCCTACCTGAAGACCATCCCCACCGGCGAGACGCGCTCCTACGCAGAGGTGGCGCAAGCCGTGGGGCAGCCGACGGCCGCGCGCGCGGTGGCGCGGGCCTGCGCCGCCAACCCGGTCGCGATTGCGATTCCCTGCCATCGCGTAGTGCGGGGATCGGGCGCCATGGGCGGCTATCGCTGGGGATTGGCCCGCAAGCGGCGGCTGCTGCAATGGGAAAAACGCACGCTTACTGCGGCAGCACGAAATTCACATTGATCCGCGTACGCGCTTCATGGGGCGCGCCGTTCAACTGCGAAGGCCGGTAGAGCCAGTCGGAAACGGCGGCGCGCGCGGCGCCTACCAGCAGCGGGTGGCCGCTGATGAGCTGCAGATGGCGAACCCGGCCGTCGCTTCCCACCGTTCCTTCGAAGACCACTACGCCCTGCAGGTGCATCTCCCGCGCCGCCAGCGGGTAGGCAGGCCGCACCTGCCGCAGCAGCACCGGCGGGGTGGCGCCCTGCGACACTCGCACCGCGGGCAAATCCGCGCGAGAAGAGGGCACGTTCATCTCGGGCTGAGCGGCGGGCACATTCATGACTTCCGCGAGCGCGCCCGGCGCGGCTTGGAGCGTTGCCGGCGGTAAAGCGCCGAGGGCGACTGCCGTGCGCCCGGGCTCCCGCGGCACAGGCGTGGTGCCACCATCCCTGCGATCGCTTGCAGCCGTCGCCGCTTTTGGAGTAGCGGAATGCGCGCGGCGCACGGCGGGCATTGCCGATTTGCCGGCTTCGGTGGTCCTGTTTGGCACTCGGCCAGGCACGCTGGCTTGATCGCCGGGCGGCGTCTTCGCGGTTTCCGGCGATGAAACCGAGACTGCTACCATCGGCCCGGTTAGCGCGGGCTTGCGCGAGTACCGCGCAAGGACTAGGACACAAATCAACGTCGCCGCAATCGCCACGCCCATTGCCATCTTCTTGTTCAACCGCGGCGAGGAAAGCGGCAGGCGATAAAGGCTCGGGTCCTCGGTGACCCAGGTGGCGACGGACTCTGCTTGCGATGCGGCTGTTACCGGCTGGCGGAGGATATCCCTGGCCGGCGCTGCGGGCTTTGCTTGTAGCGGCTCCGGCGTGACCGGCGGCGCCGAGGCAGCTGCAGGCACCACGGTTTCATTCACTCGCAAAAAACTCGCCGGCACAGACGCGTGCGCAACCGCTTCCTCAAGGGGGGCTGCTTGCGGTTGCGACGGCATTGCCGGCGCAGCCGGGATGGAGGAGGGCGCGGCGTTTGGCGCGGTCTCTGTTTCGGAGGTCGTCTGCGCTGCCGGGGAAGGCGTTGAAGTTGGCGGCGCGCTGGCGAAGCTCGGAACGGGCTCGGCCGACTGCGCTGGCCGAACACCAGGCCAGGGTTGCGCAATTCCGGCCAGCGGGGTGCTCACCGGCGACGACAGGGGCATCGGCTCCCCAAACGCAACCGTCGCAGCCTCGGCCGCAAGGTTGGCCAGGCGCTCCACGTGTTGCGGGGTGAAGGCCTGCGGCCGTTCTGAAAACAGTTCGAAAATGCCGCCTACCCGTCCGGCGCGGAGGATGGGCGCGGCCACGATGGAGCGAATTCCCAATTGGCGGCACACATCCGCATCCACGCGCGGATCGTCGCTGGCGTCGTCACAGACCAGCAACTGCGCCGAACGCACGCACTCCCCGGAGAAGCCGGCCTTGGTATCCAGACGCCAGCCCAACCCGGGAGCAAGAATGCCGGCCGAGGCACGACACAACATGCCGTCGCCGTCCTCCAGCGCGATGGCCGCGCCGCCCGCGCCGGTCGCGTAGCGCGCGTCTTCGGCCAGCACATGCAGGGCGGAATTAACGATTTCGGGAGTGGGAGGGGCTGCTTGCGGCGCCAGGGCGGCGCCGTGCGCTCTTAATGCGGCCGTAACCGCCGCCGCTGTGGCGGCATCGGCCGCCAGGCGCGGACGGTGGTGTCGTGGGAGGGCCATAAATACCTCTTGAAAACACGACGAGCGCCGCTGTAGCTACGGCCTCGCAGAGTTCAGGAATTCTCAGGCTTGCGCCGGGGTTTGGGCTGAGTCTGGACTGCACCAGGTCGAAAGTCAATCGAGCAAATGCAGGAAAAGTTACCTAAGGGAAAGTCAAGGTAGGCAGAGGTACAGGAGGGTACTTCAAAGGCTGGGACGTGGGGTGGCGCGCGTTGCGGCGTCGGGCGTAAGCATTACATGCGCGGCGCTTAGCCGGGATTCACGCGGTAAACCCATTCACTGCGCGGCGCCTCCGCGGGAGCGGAATTCGCCTCTGCGACCACCGCCTGCACCCGGTGGTGGGCGGGCGCGAGTTCGCAGACAGGATCAGTAGCGGCGGGATCCCCGGCAAGCAGCAGGGCCTGGCAGCGGCAGCCGCCAAAGTCCAGCGCGCGGCGCTCGCAGCTGCGGCAAGGTTCGGCCATCCACTCCTCCCCGCGAAACCGCTGGAACGAAGGCGACTCCGCCCAGATCCAGGAGAGCGGCTTGTGGCGGACGTTTTCGAATACCATCTCCTGGATGATATGGGCGGCATGGCAGGGCAGCACTTCCCCGCCCGGTTCGATCAGCATGAGCTTGCGTCCCCAACCGCCCATGCAGGGCTTGGGATAGCGGCCGTAATAGTCGGGCACAACGTAGTCGATCCGCATCCGGCCCTTCAGGCGCTGGCGGGCCCTCTCCACCGTGGCGGCGGAGCGTTCCAGCTGGGCGCGCGTAGGCAGCAAGCGCTCGCGGTTCACAAAGGCCCACCCGTAATACTGCACGTTGGCAATCTCCAGCTTGTCGGGTTGGAGCTGCTCGGCCAGCGCGATGATGTCCTCCAGGCCGTCGAGGTTCTCGCGATGCACCACTACGTTCAAGGTGAAGGCGACGCGGCGCCGGCGGATGAGCCGCGCGATTTCCAGCTTGCGCTGGTGCGCGCGCGTGCCGGCAATGTCGTCCGCCGCGCCCGGGTCCACGCCCTGCAAGCTGAGCTGGATGTGCTCCACGCCGGCGGAAAGCAACTCGTCGAGGCGCGGCTCGGTGAGCCCGATGCCCGAGGTGATCAGGTTGACGTAGAGGCGCGCGCCGCGGGCCGCCGCCGCCAGTTCCACCAGGTCCGGGCGGGCCAGGGGCTCACCCCCGGTGAAGTCCACTTGCAGAACGCCCAGCTCCGCCGCCTGGCGAAAGACCGCGGCCCACTCGGCGGTGGAGAGCTCGTGGGCGCGCGCAGTCATCTCGGAAGGATTCGAGCAGTAGACGCAACGCAGCGGACAACGGTGGGTCAGCTCGGCGATGAGCGCCAGCGGAGTCATTCGTAATCCAGCACGCGGCGGTCGTGCAGCCGGTCGAGAAAGGCGGCGGTGTCGCGCTCGATCTGCGGCGCCGAGGATGCAGGAAAACCGCGCTGCAGTTCGGTGACAAGTTCCCGGAAAGTTTTGCCGTCACACAGCCGCAGGATGTTGACGCCCGTGGGGTTCAGGCGAAGGGCGCCCTCGGGGACCATGAGCGTGGCGTCCTGCCCGGGAGCGTCGCTGATGCGGCAGCCGGGCCGCAGGCGCGGGCGAGAAAGTTCGGTGGGCGGGCTCATGCCTGCTCCCGCGGACGAAATGCGCCGGGGGGCGGCCAGCCGGGCTGCACGTAGGCGAAGTAGAGGGCGTCGAGCTGCGCCCACAAGATGTCGCACTTGGCGCGCAATGCGCCGCAGGCCAACTCCTGGAGTTCCGGTGTGCCGGCGTGGCGCGCCACCCAGGCCAGCGCGAACTCCGCGTCCTCCGGGGCTTGCGTAAGCCGCGCCTGAAAATAGTCCAGGCCGCCCGCGAGCCAGGGGTAGTGCTTGCGCAAAGCGTCCACGCGCAGGGCAATCAGAGAACCCGAGAACAGCTCGGTCAGGGAGGAAGCAACCGCCTCCAGGAACGAGCGTTCCGAAACCCAGCGCAGGTAGGCGTCCACGGCATAGCGGGTGGCAGGCAAAACTCCCTCGCCGCGCTCGACTGCCGTGCGCTCCAGTCCCGTGGCTTCGGCCAGCTTCAGCCATTTTTCGATGCCGCCGGGGCGGCCCGGCTCGCCGTCGTGATCTACGATGCGCTTGCGCCAGGCCCGGCGGAACTCGGGGTCGCGGCTGCGCGACAGGATGATGGAATCCTTGATGGGAATAACGCTCTGGTAGCAGAAGCGATTCAGCGCCCAGGCCTGCAACTGGGCGCGCGTGAGCCGGCCCTCATGCATCAGCAGGTGGAAGGGATGGCGGTGGTGATAGCGTTCTTCGCCGATCTGGCGCAGGCGGGCCAGCAGTTCCGTCGGGGTCAGCAGCGGCGCGGCGCTCACAATTCGAACTCCCATCCATCCTGGGCGATCTCCCACCCGGCATCGCGCGCCTGGCGGTGCTCGGCGCTGTCTTCGTCCAGAACAGGGTTAGTGTTGTTGATGTGAATATAAATCTTTCGCGGACGGCGCACGCGGGCAAACAGCTCGAGGGTGCCGCCGCTGCCGGAGATGGGCAGGTGGCCGATCTCGCGCGCACTCGGACCGGAGCCGCGAACACGGCGCAGCTCGTCGTCGCTCCAGAAGGTGCCGTCCACCAGCACCAGGTCGCAGTTCTCCACCATCTCCAGGAAACCGGGGTCCATCTCAGGTAGGCCGGGGGCGTACAACAGGCGCTTGCCCTGGTCCGATTGCAGTACGAGGGCGAGCACGGCCTCTTGAGCAGGAAGCGCGTTGCTGAGCGCCGCGGGCACGTAGTCGGGGAATTGGCCGGGCAAGCCTAGGGGCGTAATGCTGATGCCCGGCGCCGGCGAGAATGCCCGCCCGGCCACAATCCCGGTCCACTCACTCTGCCCTGCAAAACGGTCGAGCACGCGGAAGAGAGAATTGTCGTCGCGCAGGATGCGCATTACCGATGCCGTCGCAAACAGCCGCAAAGGCTGAAACTCGCGCAACAGCAAAAGGCCCAGGACGTGGTCAGCGTCGGCGCCGGTGAGGCAAACACCGCGGATGGGCGACTGGCGTAAGCCTTCGCCGGGATGCAGCGCGGGCGTTGCCTCGATTTGCGCCCGTAGATCGGGCGAAGCGTTTACCAGCCACCAGGCAAGACCGTCGGCGGATACGGCAAGCTGCGCCTGAGTGCGGGCCACGCCGCGCAAGCGGCCCTGGCGCAGGCGCAAGCAATTGGAGCAGGCGCAATTCCACTGCGGAAAGCCGCCGCCGGCGGCCGAGCCCAGGATCCTGGCGCGCAAGGGCGGGCTAGAACTCCGCGTTGACGTAGCTGTTGATTTCGCAGCTCAGGGTGATCTCTTCAAAGGATGGCGCCAGCCAAGACATGGAGGGTCTCCGTTCGAAAGCGGGAATCTCGGGGGAAAAATGACTCGCGTGCAAAGCAACCCGTCAAGATTCTAAGGGCGGATTCGGCCCAGGGCAAGGCCTAAACGCCTCAGCGCCTACCGTGCTTTTCCGTCGTTCTCTAAGGTCTACTACTGCCAAACCTTAGGGCATTCCTCTAATTGGAACGTTCCTGCTGGGCGGCTACGATGCCTGCAGTCGTTACGACGTTGTGGAAGCAGTTTGAGTAAGCGGTTCGCAAGTTATCTACAGCTCTTTTTCAACCAAGCTCGATGTTCGGATAGCCTGCTGTACCTCTCTGGCTGATTTTCCAAGGGGACCCCTGTTCTTGTTGTTGTGCTGGCGCAGTCCAGATGCTTCATTTCCGCGGGTTCGGTGCGATTTGCTCCTTGGACGACGTTAACGAATTCAATCTGTAAGCGAAATCCACACCGAGAGGATTTATCAATGCGGATGGGAAAGTATCTTATTGCCGTTTTATCCCTGTTGCTGCTGGGCGGGCTGGCCTCTGCCCAAACCACCATCTATTCCTACAACGGTACCAGCACGATCAGCAACCAGTTGTTCAACGTACACGGTTGGGGATTCGCCAGCTATAACACACCCTGGCCCTCGGCTTCGATCGGCGGTTTTCGCACCTGGGACTCGGGAGCGGTGTGGGCCAACATTGAAACTTCCCGGGGATACTACAACTGGAGCCAGCTCGACCAGATTGTTAACTACATGCAGGGCAAGGGCGCGAATGTCCTTTTCACCTTCGGCAGAACACCCCGCTGGGCCTCGTCCAATCCTAACGCCACCATCTGCGGAGGCGGCCCCGGACAGTGCTATGCGCCTTATTCCATGACCGACTGGAGCAACTTCATTTGGGCGCTCACCAGCCGCTACAAGTACAAGATCCGCTACTACGAGTTGTGGAACGAGCCCAATGCCACCAATTGGTGGAGCGGAAGCACCTCCCAGATGGTGCAGATGGCTTCCATCGCCTACGGCATTATCAAGAAGCAGGACCCGGGCGCGACCGTGCTCTCCCCCGCTCCGCAAGGCGCGTATGCCTGGCAATGGATGGACTACTTCCTCGCGGCCGGCGGCGGCAGGTATTTTGATGCCGCGTCATTCCATGGCTATGTGGGCGCTTCCGGCGGCTACACGCGCAGCCCGGAAAGCTGGATTCCCATCGTTCAGAACTTCCGCAGTACGCTGAACAAGTACGGTGTGGGCTGGAAGCACATCTACGACACGGAGTTGAGTTGGGGCGCCAGCTGGCAGACGCCCAGCACCTATAACCAGGCCTCGTGGGTGGCCCGCATCTTCCTGCTTCACTGGCTGTATGGCGCCAGCCGATTGTATTGGTACATGTGGGACAACAGCACCTACGGAACGATGTACAACGGCGGCATGAAGCCCGCGGGGTACGCGTTTCAATACCTGAACAAATGGATGGTGGGGGCCAGCCTGGACAAGTGCCTGCAGTACAGCAATGGCACCTGGGCCTGCCACCTGGCGCGTGGCGGCGGGTACAACGCCTGGGTGCTGTGGAACGTATACGGCACCACCAGCTTCCAGCTCAGCTCGACCTGGGGTATGCACCAGATGCGCAACCTGAGCGGCGGCAAGTGGTCGATCGCGTCCAACGCATGGATCTCGGTCTACACGCAACCGCAGTTAGTGGAAAGCTGGTCGGTCTTCTAGAACCTCCAGCTGGAAAGCAGCCTGGACGCACAAAGGGCACCCTCGCGGGTGCCCTTCTTTATTGGTTTATTCGCGCCCAGCCGCGGTCGGATTGTAATCCGTCAGCCGGCCGCTACTGCCCGTTGATGGCCACAGCCACCACCGAGTAGTGGGGCACGTTGACCGTGACCGAGTAGCCGCCGGTCACCGGGGTGATGGTCAACGATTGGCTGGCAATTCCCGGAAACGTGCTCGTGCCGCTGATCAGGTACGAGTTGGCCGACTGCACGGTGCTGAAGCCCGGGTTCTGCGCCACCACGGTCAGATTCGTGTAGTCGGTAGTGGTCGGATTGACGATGTAAATGGCATCGCTGCCGGGCGTGTAGAAGGCCAGGGGCGCCAGTCCTCCCTGCGTAATCGGCGGCGACACGGAGTTCGCCAGGTAGCCGCCGTTGCCCAGATTGAGGAAGCTGGGCCCGGCCAGGAGCTGGTAGGCGTAATACTGCGGATACGGCGCCGCCGTGCTCGCGGTGGTGCTCGAATAGGCGCAATCCATGTTCGTGTCCACCACGCCGATCAGGCAGAACGGGCCGCTGGGAATGCTGGCGCCGTAGTAGAGCAGTCGCGCCGGGACGGCACCAGCCGGAGCCACGGCTGCGCCTGCATATACCGAGCTCAACATGTCGGCCATGAACAAGCCATTCCAGATAGGACCGTAGACGTAGTCGTTGCGGCAGCAGTCCGGCTGGAACGCCGACGAGGTATTGAACTCGGTCACAAAGACGGGCGTGGAGCTGGCGTTCGGTTGCGAGCCCTTGGCCACCAGCCCGGCGATGTTGGCGTAGAGCGCGGCCGCGCCGTACTGCGGGTCCTGGGTCCGCTGGTACAAGGGTGTCTGGGAGGTGCTGGAATCCCAGTTCATCCCGTTGTTAATGGCGAACGCAGACGCCTGGTAGTGGTGATAGCTGACAAAGTTCACGTAGGGCGAGGCGTTGGGGTCCGCCAGCAAGGCCGGAATCCAAGTGGGATAGGTGCCGTTGGCATTGCCCAGCACCGGGCCGCCGAGATTGATGGTTGCTCCGTCGAGCTGGGCCTGCGCCCGCATGGCGGAGGCGGCCGCGGCGAACATCTGGATGTAGGTGTTCATCGCGCTGGTGCCCGAGGGAACGCACAAGCCTCCGGCCAGGTCGGGCTCGTTCCAGATTTCGTAATCCTTCACGAAGTTGGGGAACTTCAGGTCCACGTGGCCCACGAACTGCGCCGTTAATTGCGCCCAGGTGCTGATGTTGGCGGGCACGCTGTGATAAATGGCCGCTCCCGAAACCGTGCACGGATTGGGGCTGGGCTGCAGCCAGTAGGGCGTGTAGCCCATCATGATCATGGGACGCAAGCCCGCCGTCTGAAAAGCCGTCAGGATGGGATCGATGTAGGTCCAGTTGGGCGTGTTCGCGCCGTTGGCAAAAATGTTCTGCAGCAGGGCGTCAATGCGCAGCTGGGTAACGCCCGCCTGGGCAAGCTGCGCCAGCGCGGTGGGATTCTGGTACAGGTTGTCGGAATAGGTGCCCAGGGCCGCGCCCAGGATGCCCGAGGGCACGGGATAGGCGGTGTTCTGGCGCGATCCGAAGTCAGCCGTGAGCTGGTTGAACACGGTCACGTTGGCCGCCGCGAATTTGTTCGGGTCCTGCACGCTTCGCGCCTTAACCACGTGAACGCCGGCGGTGGCCGGGGCGGTGTAGAAGCCGGTGCCGTCAATGGTGCCCACGCTGGCGTTGCCGCCGGCCACGTTGTCCACCGACCAGCTCACCGCGTTGCTGCTGGTGGAGTTGGTCACGGCCGCCGAGAACTGCTGTGTCCCAGCCGGAGCGATTACTGATGCCGAGTTGGGCATGATGGTCACAATGATGGGCGGGCCGACCGTCACCGTGGCGCTGCCGCTCTTAGTGGGATCCTGCACGCTGGTCGCGGTGATGGTGTGCTTCTGGGTCCCGCTGTTGACCACCGGGGAGGAGTACAGGCCGGAGGCGGAAATGGCGCCCACGGTCGAGTTGCCGCCGGCGACGCCGTCTACCGCCCAGGTCACGTTGCCGTTGCTGCTGCCCGTGATGGTGGCCTGGAACTGCTGGGTGAGCGGACTGGGAATGCTGACCGACTGCGGGCTCACGGCCACGCTGATGCCGGAGGAGACGGTCACGTTCGCCGCATTGGACGTCTTGCTGGGATCGGCGAGGCTTTGTGCAGTGACAATGTGCGATCCCGTGGACGCCGGCGCGGTGTACACGCCGCCGCCGGAAATCGTGCCCACCGTGGCGTTCCCTCCCGCGATGCCGTCCACAAACCAGTTCACACCTGTAAAGCGCGTGTTGGAAACCGTGGCGGTGAAGGTTTGCGTCAGGTTCATGGGGACGGTGGCGCTGGCTGGCGCAACCGTCACGCTGATGGCCGAGGTGGACGTGAGCGCAACTGCCACCACGGAGTAGTGCGGCACGTTAATGGTCGCGGAAAACCCATTGCCGCTGGCGGTCAGCGGCAACTGCTGGGCGGTGATGTTCTGATTCGAGCTGTTCAGCAGGAAGTATGTCCCGTAGCTCAACACCGAGCCCGGGTTCTGCAGGCTCACCGTCAGGTTGTTGTAGTCGGTGCTGCTGGGATTGGTGATGACCAGCCCGTCGGAGCCGGCGGTGTAAAAAGCGGAGACTACCAGTCCGGCCTGCGCGATGGGCGGCGAGACGCTGGGCGCCATGTAGCCGCCGCTGGCCAGCCCCAGGTTATTTGCGGCCCCCAGCAGGCTGAACGCATACAACTGCGGGTAAGGCTGCGTCGGCCCGGCGGCGTTGTAGGAGCAATCCATCGCGCTGTTCACTGTTCCCAGCAGGCAGAACCAGAATGTGCCGGAAGTATTGGTTGGGAACCAGTCCTGCGCGGCGAAGTAGTCCACGCGCAGAGGGGTGCCGTAACCGCCGTAGACGCCGCTGAGCACGTCCTGCACGGCCATGGCATTGAACAACGGCGCATAGGCCGGGCTGTTGCGGCAGCAATCCCAGGCGAAAGCGGCGGTGGTGTTGTATTCGTCGAGGATGAGCGGCGGGACCGGCCGGCCCGCGGGCGTGTTCTGCCGCGTCAGGTTCGTCAGATACCGGAACACGGCGAAGAAGCCGATGCTGGGATCCTGGGCGCGAGACGACATGGACTGCGCCCCCACCGTATTGTCCCAAAGCATGCCGGCGTTGGTGGCGGAAGGATAGCCGGGGTACTGGTGGTAGCTGACGAACTGGACGTAGGGTCCGGTCGAGGTATTGGACAGCAGGGCCGAAATCCAGTTGGCGGCGTTGCCGGCGTTGGTGAGTGCCGGTCCGCCGACACGGAACGTGGCGCCATCCGCCTGTCCTTGGGCAATCATTGCAGGCGCCACCGCGGCATACATGGAGAGATAGGTGCTGCGGCGCTGCGCGTCGGTGCTGGGCGAGGTACACAGGCCGGCCGCCTGGTCAGGCTCGTTCCAGATTTCGTAGTTCTGCACCAGGCCGGGGAAATTCAGGTCAATGTGCTGCACCAGCTGGGTCGCCAGCTGCACCCACGTCTGCAAGTTCGTAGGGGGCGCGTGATACGGCTGCACGCCGGTGCCGCACGGCGTGGTGGCGGGCTGCAGCCAGGCCGGCGTGTAGTCCACCACAACCAGCGGGTGCATCCCGGCGGACTGAATGCCGGAAAGAATGGGATCAATCTGCGACCAGTCGGGCGTGGCGCTGGAGAAAAAGATGTTCTGCAGGCCGGCGTCCACGCGCAGTTCATTGAACCCGGCCTGCGCCAGGGTCTGCATGGACGCGGAATCGTTATAAAAATTGTTTTGCGTGTAGCCGAGCTGTGCCCCGAACATCCCCGCGGGCACCGGATACTGGGTGCTGGTCCGCGAACCGAAGTCGGCCGCGATCTGCGTGTAGACGTTGATGGTGGCGGTGGTTGTCTTGGTGGTGGTGCCGTTGCTCGCGCTGATGGTCAGCTTATGCGTTCCCGCCGCGGCCGGGGCCTGGTAAACGCCGCCCGAAACGGTTCCCACCGTCGCATTGCCATTGAGCACGCCGTCCACTGAATAGGTGATGGTGGCGTTGGTCCAGCCGCACACCGTGGGATAGAACTGCTGGGTGCCGCCGGCCAGCACGCTCGCGCTGGTGGGCAGCACGGAAACGCTGGGCGCCGTCACTACGTTGACCTGGGTGCTGGTGGAATAGCCGCTGTTCGCCTGGCTGACCGCCTTTACGTAGTGCGTGCCCGCCGACGAAGGCGCGGTGTAAAGGCCCGTGCTGGTGACGAATCCACCGGCGCTGTAGCCGCCGTTCACGTTATCGACCTGCCATTTCACGGCAGTGTTCGTCGTACCCGTGACCGTAGCGGTGAACTGCTGCTGTTGGCCAGTCAGAAGACAGGCAAACTTGGGCGACAGAGAGATGCTGATCTGCGCGGCCGAGGATGCGCTGACGCCGACAACGACCGCCAGCGCGATGGCCAGGTGTTCCAGGACCCGAACTGCTCGATTCATAAACCTGTTCCCCACTTCCCCGCGCTTAATGCGCGGGCACTGCAATGGCCAGGACCGTGTATTGCGGCACGGCCACATTCACCGTGAATCCATTTCCGGAGACGGTGAGGGGGAGTGAGCTGCTGCCGATTGCCGGATGTGCTGGATTCAGCGTGTACAGCGTTGCATTGGTGGCGCTGGGCGCCGTGGTGAACGCGTTTTGCAGGTTCACCGTGATCGACGAGTAGTTGATGCTGGTCGGATTGGTGATCACTACCAGGTCTTTCGGCGAAGCCCCGGTGGTGTAAAACCCGGAAACCGTCAGTCCGCCTTGATCAATCGGCGGATACGGCGGCTTGCTGAGGAAACCGCCATTGGTCAGGCCCAGCATGCCCGAGATCAGGCTGTAGGCGTAAAACTGGGGATAGGGTACGTCCAGGCTCAGGTTGCTGGAATTGTAGGCGCAGTCCATCGCTGAGTCCGGAGTACCGATCAGACAGAAGAAGCTGGCGCCCGCGGCGCCCGGGAACCAGTCCTGGGCCGCGAAATAGAGCAGCTTGGGAATGGGCAGCGAACTGTTACCCAGGTTGATGGCGTCCTGAACCACCATGGCATTGAACAGCGGCGCATACTTGGGATCGTTGCGGCAGCAGTCGCGCGAGTAGGTAGCCGTAACGTTGTATTCGTCAATGTAGATGGGCGTAGCCGCGGCGTTCGGCTGCAGGCCCGCCTTTACGTAGTTGTAGACGTAGCGGTACACGCCCTGCACGCCGGCTCCGCTGTCCTGCATGTGGTAGGAAACCGATTGCGCCCCCTGGGTGTTGTCCCAGAGCATTCCCGCCTGCGTGGTAGAGAGGCCGCCAACGTAGTAGTGATAGCTGACAAAATTTACGTAAGGGGCGGTGGTGGAGTTATTCAGCAGCGCGGGCAACCAGTTGGGTGAGTTGCCGTAGGTGGTGAGCGCCGGACCGCCAATGCGGATCGCTTTCCCGTCGGCCTTGGCCTGCGCGGCCATCACGGGCGCGGCCGCGGTATAGAGCGCCACGTAGGTGCTGCGCCGCTGCGCGTCGGTGTTGGGTGAGGTGCACAGGGCCAGCGAGTTATCGGGTTCGTTCCAGATCTCGTAGTCGGCGACGAAACCTGCCGGATAGGTGGCATCAATGTGTTTGACCAGCAAACCGGCGAGGCTCCCCCAGGTATTCGCATCGGTGGGCGCGGCATGATACGGGGTGCTGCTGCTGGTGCCGCACGGATTGGGAGTGCCCTGCAGCCAGGTGGGCGTATATCCCACGATCAGCAGGACCTTGAGGCCGGCGGAGTTCAGTTTGCCCAGCACCGCGTCGAGAGAACCCCAGCTCGGGTTGCTGACCGAGGCGGCCGTGGGGAAGGCGTTTTGCAAGCCCGCATCCACGCGCACCTCGGTGATACCCGCCGTCTTCAGTTGAGCGAGCGCAGTGGCATTGTTGTAGAAACCATTGGTGGTGTAGCCGAGCTGCGCGCCCACTCCGTTGGCGGGAATGGGATGCGTGCTGTTGGCGCGCGAGGCGAAATCCACTGCCACGCTGCTGAAAACGTGCACGGTCGCGGTCGAACTCCCGCCATTCGAGGCGATGACCTTCACGGTGTGAGTGCCGCCGCTGGCCGGCGCCGTATATACGCCGTTGGAGATCGTGCCCACGCTCGAGTTGCCGCCCGTGATGTTGTCCACTTGCCAGGTAACGCTGGTATTGCTCAGGCCGCACACAATGGGCGTGAAGGTGAAGCTGGTGGCCGCCGGGACCGCGGCGCTGGTGGGCTGAATCATCACGCCTGCGCTGGAGCGCACGGTCACCTGCGCTACCGCGACGCTGTTGCCATTGGCCACACTGATGGCCTTTACGAAATGAGTGCCTGATGCGGTGGGTGCGGTGTAGAACCCGGCCTGCGAAATGGTGCCGCCACCGCTGTAGCCGTTGGTGACGTTGTCCACCTGCCAGGTCACCGCGGTATTGGTTGTGCCCGTCACCTTATCGGAGAACTGCTGCGTCTGCGACACGGTGAGACACGCCGAGAGTGGGCTGATCGCGACTGTGACCTGGGCGGAAGCGCCAAGGCAAAAAACAGCCATCGCGATCACGGCGCCCAGCAACCTGGAACACACACTTCGCGACTTCCAACGCCAGGGTTGGCGGCTAGCAACAGAAAATTGGGTCATGGAGAGAGTAGAGAGTTCCCCTTCGTCGTGCGGGGGACACGATCAGAAGATTTGCTATGGCAAAAATTCGTGCTGGGGGGGCGCCGCCTGCGTTCACCCGCTGCGCCGCCCACCCAGACACGGCCAAAAAGGGGGGAGCCTGGTAAAGCGATCTATCCAACCGCCACGTGCTCGGCAACGCCTTTCTTCGGCAGGCGGCCGTGGGCCCGAAGTTCCTGTTCGATCCAGGGATAGGTGATGGCCAGTCCCTGGCGCAGCGGCATCTTCGGCTCCCAGCCCAGCTCTTTGCGCAGCCGGCTGTTGTCGCTGTTGCGCCCGCGAACGCCCTGCGGGCCGGTCAGATTGTGGCGCTTGTTGATCTTCTTGCCGGCCACCTCGGCCACCATGTCCACCAGTTGATTGATGGTGACCAGTTCGTCGGTGCCCAGGTTGAGCGCGTCGCGGCAATCGGAAGCCATGATGCGAATCAGCCCTTCCACGCAGTCGTCCACGTACATGAACGAGCGCGTCTGCTCGCCGTCACCCCAGACTTCGATCTCCCCGGGGTTGGAGGCCAGGGCTACCTTGCGCGACATGGCGGCCGGCGCTTTCTCCTTGCCGCCGTCGTAGGTGCCGAGCGGGCCATACACGTTGTGGAAACGCACGATGCGCGTCTCGAACTTGTAGTCGTGGTAGTAGTAGCGGCACAGCTCTTCCGCGTACAGCTTCTCCCAGCCGTAGCCCGGCTCGGGTTCCGCGGGGAAAGCGTCCTCTTCCTTCAGCGGAGCCACGTCGGCGTCCTTCTGCTTACTCTGTGCGTAGACGCAGGCCGAGCTGGAGAACAGGAAGCGCTTCACCTCGTGCTGGCGCGACGCCTCGAGCATGTGCGCGTTGATCAGGATGTTGTTGCGCGCGATGTCGGCGTGGTTGGCGGTGATGTAGCCGATGCCGCCCATGTCGGCCGCCAGGTTGAACACCTGGTCGATGCCGCCGCGGGTGGCCATCAGGCACTCATCCCACTTGCGCAGGTCGTGAATTTCGAACTCATCGGCCGCCGAGGCCTGGTATTCGGGATATTTAATGTCCACACCCCGGACCCAGTTTCCATCGGCCTTGAGACGGCTGACCAGGTGGTGGCCAATAAAACCACCCGCGCCGGTTACCAGAATACGTTTTTGCTGCTTCATTACATCCCCCTTTTTGGTTTACAGATCGGAACGAACAAATTAACGAACCCTGCCTCCGGCGCGCGCTGCTTCCAGCGCGACGTAGAAGACAAACTGCGAATTCGAAACCAGGTAGCGCCGCCACAGCCGCCGCGGCTCCGAGAGCAGGCGGAACAGCCACTCCAGTCCGTGCTCCCGCATCCAGCGGGGAGCGCGCTTCAGAGTGCCGGCGTGAATATCGAAGGCCTGCCCCACGGCCAAAATCACGGGAACGTTCAGGCGATGGCGATGTTCGACCACCCAGTATTCCTGCTTGGGGCAGCCCAGGCCCACCCAGAGCACGTCCGGCTTGGCGCGGTTGATCATCTCGACGATGTAGTTGTCTTCCTCCGCGCTCAGCGGGCGGAAGGGCGGGGAGAACGCGCCGGCGATTTCCATGCCGGGCGCCATCTTCTGCAGGTTCTCGCCCATCTTTTCGGCAATGCCCGGGGCCGCGCCGTAAAAGTAATGGCGATAGTGGCGCTGTTCCGTGGCCTGGCAGAATGCGGGCACGAAGTCAGGCCCGGCGATGCGGCGCGCCTGGCGATGTCCCAGCCGCCGCGCCAGCCACGCCAGCGGCATGCCGTCGGGCAGGCTCAAGTCCATGGCTTCCATGGCGGCGTGGAAACGCTGGTTGTGGCGCGCTTCCATCACGTTGTTGACGTTGGTCAGCGCCACGCAGCGGCCACGATCGCCCGCCGCGATCCACTTCTCGATCTCCGCAATCGCGCGCTCCACCGTGATCGGATCCACCCGCGTGTCCAGGACGCGGAACGACGGCAGCGCGTCGGGTGGAACACTGGGGGGATAATTTCCGAGTACCGCAACCTGCGACATAATTTCCTACTCCCGGGGAGGCCTAGTGAGCAGAGTTCTCGAATAATTGAGGGGAGAAAGTGATTCTGAGCTGCTTCGGATTGGCGATTTTTTTGCTTTCACCCGAAAGCGTGCGTACTTGCCGCGCGTTCCACGCGCTGGGCAGATCCCAGTTCACGTCCTGGTTCGGATTCCACACGATCCAGCCGGAGTAACCGCCGTCCCGCGTGACATGGCAAGTCCAGGTGCCGCCGCTGTCGGAAGCGCAGGCCTGCATGCGCGCTCCCACCAGCCAGTTCTCGATTTCGCTGTAGGCGTGGGCCGCGGCTTTGGGCGTCTTCTCGTCGTACTGGGTGAGGCCCATGGTCTGGTGTCCCCAGGCGTACCAGTAGAAGCGCTGCACGCCGGCGGCCCAGGAGAGCACGTAGGCGCGGGCCACGTACGCCGAGGATTCCTCGGCGGTGAGGAAGCGCCCCAGCCAGTCGTCGGCCGGGTCTTCCTTGTTCTGATCGTCATTCGAGAAGCGCCAGCCGGTTTCGGTATTCCACAGCGGCTTGTTTACGCCTGCCTGATGCAGCGCCGACTTCACCTGCTCGATTTGCTCGAGCATGGCTTCGGGCGTGCGCTTCCCCACGTAAAAGTGATAGCCGATCACGTCTGCCGAGTTGCCGCCGCCCGCAGCCAGGTACCGCTGCAGGAAGGGTAGCGCGGTGCCGCTGCCCGACATGGACGATGACACCACGGTGATCCCCGGATCTACCGCCTTCAGGGCCTCGTAGGCCTGCTGGTTGAGCTCGGCCAGCTTCTCCGGCGAGCCCGAATAGAAGCGCGCCACGTCGGGCTCGTTCCACAACTCGTACACACGCACCCGGCCGCGGTAGCGCCGCGCCACCTGGGTCACATAGTCGCGCCAGTCTGATGCGCGCGCGGCCTCGGCCTTGGTGCCCTTGGGCGAAGCCGGACCACAGCAGCCACCCTCGTCCGGCCGGGCCGAGGCCCAGGTGGGCGTCGTGCCCAGCACCAGCATCATCTCCACGCCGTGCTCACGCGCCATCTCCACTTCTTTGTCGAGCTGCGTGAAGTTCCACTTCCCTTTTTGCGGCTCGACTTTTACCCACACCGAGTGGCCATCGCGCCAGCCGTAAAACTTGACGCTCGGCCATGACGCGCCCCACTCCAGGTTGATCACGTTCAAGTCGAACAGGCTGGCGGGCACCGGGTCAGCGGGCGGAGTCAGCTTCTCGCCGAACGCAGCCAGCCCCGAGCCCATCAGCAAAGCCACGATGAACCATCCCCAGATCAGAGACTTGCGGAGCATGCTAGAGCTCGCCTCCCAGCGGCAGGCGGCGCTCCGCCATCCAGAACAGAACCAGCAGCATGAGTGCCATAGGGAATACAAACCCATTGGCCGCTTCCGTGATGCCCCGTACCAGCGCAAAAATCAGCAGCGACATGGCCAGCGCCGCCTGCGCCGTGGTGCCCGGCCAGCGCGCCGCCCGGCGCGCCTGCCGGAAGAACGCAAAATACGAAGCCGCCGCCAGCCCCACCCCCACCAGCCCCAGCGTGAACCACAGGTTCAACCATTCGTCGTGCGCGTGCACCACCCGGATATCGGAAAAGGGCTGCGGCCCGTAGTCGCGGAACGAGAGAAAGCCGTATCCCTGAAGGGGGCGGTCGCGAATCATGTCCAGCGTCTGCTGCCACAACTCGGTACGACCGGAGAAGCTTTCCACCCGGCTGCGGCCCTCACTCTGGTAGACGCGGTTCAACACCAGCGGCACCGCGACCAGCGCCAGCACCAGCACCAGCAGCGTGGCCCCCACCTTCTGCCAGCGCGGCCGGCGGCTGCGCAGGAAATACATGAAGCAGGCGATGGCAAAGGCGCCCAGGGCGGTCTTGCTGCCGCTGCGCAAAAGCGTGACCAGCAGCACAAGCCCGACGCCCACCCAGAACAACCGCTCCCAGGAACGCCGCGCGGCGCGTAGCACCAGGTAGATGGTGCAGAGCAGCGCCACCCCGGTGTAGTTCCCTACCGAGTTGGGGTGCAGCAGGTCGTCATCGCCCAGCCGCGCGCCGGAGTGCGCCAGGAACACCAGGGCGAGCACCGACAACACCGCTGTCCCCAGCACCAGGCCCTCCACGGAACGCAGCGCAACAAACTCCAGGTCGCCCAGCCGCACCAGCAACACCACGATGAGCAGGTCCAGCAGCATGAGGCCCCAGTAGCCGACCGCGCTTGCGGGAGTATCGGAGTGCGTCCAAAGCAGGCTGGCGGCCGCCCAGGCCATGAACAGGAACATCAGCTTGGCGGCGCCCGGCCACACAATTTCGCTCTCGCCCACGCGGTGCAGCACCAGGCGTGAGACGAAGGCGAAGAACAGGACGGCGAAGAACAGAGCATCGCCGAAGCTGAGCACCAGGGTTCCGGTGGCCGGGTTGTTGGCGAACAGAAAAACCAGCACCGGCTTCACTCCCACGAAGAACCAGAAGAGGAAGCCAACGGTCTCGATCAAGCTGCGGCTGTGGACGCCGACCCGGGGTACGATGTAGCTCTGCGTGCTCATGCGAGATTGCCGCCCGCCAAAAGAGTTTGCGGCTCGCCCGCGTAACAGGAAGCCACGATGTTTTCCCAGCGAAAATCGCGCGCGCGCGCCAAGGCGCCGCACGCGGCCCGCTGCCATTCCTGGGGGGAAGCCAATTCGAGCACGGCCTCGGCCAGCCCGCTGACTACATCCGCTTCCGAGCGCTGGGCGGTAGCCACCGCGCGGCCGCACTCGCGGTTGACAATCACGCCCGGACCGCCCAGATCCAGGCAAACCACGGGCAATCCTCGCGCCAGCGATTCCAGCACCACGTTGCCGCTCGACTCGTGCAGGCTGGGAAACAGCAGCACGTCATGCTGCGCGTACGCCTGTAACGCTTGTTCCTGGGGAAGCCACGGCACCCACTGCACCGAGGCGTCCAGCTTCAGCCCGGCCGCCACGCCGTGCAGCCACTTCTCGTCGGGACCGCTGCCGATCACCGTCATGCGGGCCTGCGGTAGCGTTGTGCGCGCTTCCGCAAAGGCGCGCAGCGCCAGGTGCAATCCCTTCCAGTAGATGAGCCGCCCCATGTACAGCACGCGCAACTGCCGCAAATCGCGATCTTCCACGCGCGGCACCGCGACCGGCGCGGAGTCGGTGCCGATCTCGAGCTGCACGCGGCACTTGTGCCGGTAGGCTGCCGGGATGCGCGCCTCGGTTTCGCGCGTCTTGCACAGGATGAGGTCCGAGCGCCGGAACACCGTCCGGCTCACGGGATGAACGGCCACGGCAGCGTTGGCGGAATCGCGCACGTGCTCCAGCAGGCGCCGCTTCCAGGGAAAGCCCCGGCGCAACGCCCGGGGAGCGCGTTCCCCGCCGCCGATCGGGCCGAAGGTGAATGGTTTGTTCAACAGCATCATGAACGACGGAAGATGGAACCCGCCAAATGTAATGTGGTGTACGCGATCAAACTGCACGTTCCGTGCCAGCGCTTGCGCCCGGCGGTACGCTCCCCACTGCCACAGCGTGTAATACAGGCGGATGCCCCGTCCGCCTTTCTTCCACCACCGCGCCCAGCGCGGCAGGTCGTAATACTCGAACCGCAGGTTCGGCTGCGGAAAGCGGTGCAGCTCGGCCTCGATCGGCAACTGGTTGTTCGCGCGCGTGATAACCCACACGCGATGTCCCAGGCGCGCCAGCTCCCGGGCCCAATGCCAGCCCACCCCGGGCTCGGAGCCTTTCCCCGGCTCGCAGGCATAAGCCGAAAGCAAAATGTTCAAAGCCGGCACCGATTGTCCTTGAGGGCTACTACTTTGGAAAGTAACAGCGGTACCCCGGCCCAGAATTTCCGAAGTCACTTGCAGGTGGTTACCTCGGCGGTCTTGCGCTGCGCCATGGCCGGCTCCAACCCGGGCATGGACGGCGGCTCGATGTAAATCTTTTCCTTGGGCGAATAGCATCCCAGGACGACGCGCCACAAGGTGCGCGCGCTCATGGCCAGGCGCCGCTTCAGCGTGTAGAAGGCCGGCTTGGCGGTGCCCCAGTAGCGCTCGCGGATGCGCAGGTCTTCCAGGTAAGTCTTGTCGCGCAGGCGCGTGTTCTTCTGCTCGGCGTAGAAGCGCATGCACGACCAGAGGCGGCGCATGTGCTTGATCCTGGCGCCGGCATAAGCGAAGCGGATCCACAGGTCGGCGTCCATGGAGAGATCGAATGCGGGGTCCAGCCCGCCTACCTTGTCGTAGATGCGCTTGCGCCAGAACGCCGACATGCCGGGAATGTAGTTGTAGGTGTACATCCACAGCGCGCGATTGAAGGGGATCTCGCGGCGCGGCGCGATCGCATTGCCTTCGCCGTCTACCCACAGCGTGTCGCCGTACACCATGTCCACGCCGGGATGTTTCAGGAAATACTCGCCCACCTCGCGCAGGCTGCCGGGACGGAGCAGATCGTCGCTGTTGATCCAGCACTGGATGTCGCCGGTGGAGCGGTTGAAACCCTTGATCAGGCCCCGCGTCTGTCCCCCATCCGGCTCGCTCACCCAGTAGGCAATTTGCGAGCTGTAGCGGCGGATGATCTCGACGCTGCCATCCTTGGAACCGCCGTCAATGACGATCAGCTCCAGGTTGGGGTAGTTCTGGTCGAGGATGCTGCGCAGGGTCGCTTCCAGGAAGCGCTCCTGGTTGTACGAAGGAACGATCACGCTGATTTTCGGCAGATTCATGACAACGAACTCCACTCCGCAAAACGGTCGATGAGCTTTCCATAACGGAGCACCACCATGTCGCCACGGTCGTCGCCGTTATTGGACTCCAGGTAGAACAGACAAACATCCAGCAGGTAAGCCAGCATTTGCGCCGGCGCGGCCACGCACTTCGAAGCGCCCTCGGGCAGGCCGCCCGCCTCGCTTACCGCGCTGCGCACGGCGCTGCGCGCCTGGCCCACGCTGACGTCTTTGCGCACAGCCACCGGCATCAGGTGGTAATGGAACAGGTCGTACAGGGGCGTATAGCCTTCGCGCGCAAACTCCCAATCGAACACGAACAGCCGGTCCGCCGACTCCAGCATGTTCCAACCGGCGAAATCGCGGTGCGCGGCCACCATGGGCAGCGGAGCGGCGTCCAGTTCCTGTCCCACAAGGGCCAGGGCATTCTCCGCCCGGCGCCGCCACTCGTCCGTCAGCTTGCCGTGCAGCGCTCCAAAAGTTTCGTGCAGCGCCGCTTGCATGCGGCTGCCGCAAAAGCCTGCGTGCGGAGCCGTCGCCTGCTGCAGGTGCGCGAGAAACTGAAGATGGTGGAGCTGGGGACGGCGGCTGCTGCCAGGCTCGCCTGCGCCCGCGCCCTCCAGCAACACGCAGGCGCTGGCGCGCTCGAAAAAGTCGATCAGGCGCGGCACCTGGACGGCCAGCGGCGTGCCCGCCAGCCGCGCCAGCCAGCGCGCCTCGTTACACAGCAGAGCGGCTGCGGCATCGCTGGTGCCAACCTTGGCGATGGCCAGCGGCTCGCCTTCCTCTCCCATGAAAAACACCGTGTTCTTGGTGTAGGGACCCGGCGTTCCGATGCGCGCGATGCTCACCGCCTGGGGATTGCCCGCAACCTCTTTCAGTTCCCGCAGCAGTTCGGTTTCGCGCAGCCACGCGGGGGCCGGCGAGTAGCGCATGGTCAGGCTTTCCATGGCCTGCATGGCCAGGCGCTTGCCGGCGGGCAGAAACGTCGCCAATCCCAGGGAAGCCAGCTTGCGCTGCACCGGCACGATGAAGCGCGTGCGGCGCAGGTCCGAGATGGCGCGGTGGGTAGCCGTTTCACGCGTGGTCGAGGACCACAGCGGCGATCCTGCGGCTTGCTCCGTCCAGGTTTGTGCTAAGACCGCCATGGTTGCAGGATCACTCCGTTGAAGGCTGAAACCACTTCCGGCAGCGGCCGCGCCGCGTCGATGATGATGCCGTTCTTCATGTTGCCGACAATCTGGCGATAGGCTTCACGTTGCCGGATGCTTTCCTCCGCGGTTACTTCCTGCTTGCGCGCCTGCAACACCTCGGCGGGGGCGTCCAGCAGAATGCAGACATCCGGCTTGAGAATGAGCTTGCCGATGAGCTTCACCAGCCATTTGGGCCCACGGAAGCGGTAGCGCATGGGGTCCACGACCAGGTCGAGGTAATAGCGGTCGAAGATAATGACCGTGTTCTTGGCGCGCAGATGGGTCAGCCGCAGCCAGTACGACAAATTCCAGTCCATGGCCATGAACAGCAGTTTGGCCACCGAGATGAAGCTGCCCCGCGGCAGGCGTCCGTGGGGATCGAGCACCGGGCCACGCTGCAACTGCGCGAAGCGGAAAAAGCGGGGATACCAGTGATACAGCTTCAGCTGGTGCAGGGTCTTGCCCAATTCCTCCTCGGCAATGCGCAGAACGGAAGACTTGCCGCTGCCGTCCGGCCCCATGACGGCCACCATGGGCGCCGGGGGACAGGCGCGCAGCTTGATTTCGCGCGCCCAGAATTGCGCGTAACGGACCAGGGTACCGGCCACATCGCGAGACAGGCTTCTCCGCCACACCGCGCGGCGCAGGCTGGCAACATGGCGCGCCGACTCCTCCGGACGCCCTTCCCGGGCCCACTGCCACAGCCGTTCACCCCAGGCATTTCCGAAGGCCCAAGCCAGGCACGACCGCAGTTCCTCCCCGTCCGTCGCCGCCGCCTGCAGGATCACATCGCGGTATCGCGCCTTGAAGAAGCCGCCGAACAACAGGCTGGTAAACCACGACACCATGGCCTCGTGGGCGAGCCGCGGCCGGGCAAACTCGCCCTCGCGCACAGCTTCGCGCAGTACTTTGCCGGCATCTAGAAAAATCGCGCCCCGCCACTCCAGGCGCTGCAGGAAATCAATGTGTCCCCAGGGATAGAAATACCCCTCCACGTACGAGCGACGGCAGCGCCAGAGGGGGGCGCCCGCCGCCTCAACCAGCTTGCGTCCCGCCGCCGCGGCGTCCGCCACCAGCAGGTCGAGATCGCCCTTACGAGCGAAATTGCCCCATACGTCGTGGTTGCGCAGCACCACGAACTCGGGATACCCCAGGAAGAAGCCGCTCAAGGCCTCCCGTGGCACTTGCGTGGAAGGGGGGGCCGGCGTGGTGACCATGGCTGGTTCGGCAATGCTCACGAAGGGCAAACCTCCAGATATGTCGTGCGCGTCCACTGGTCGGCGATCAGGCGCCAGTTCAGCTGGTTCTCGATCATGGCGCGGGAATTCCGGCTGAAGCCGGCGACGTCGTGGGCAAAATACTTTGCCTCGAAAATCTTCAAGGCCTCCGCGATCTGCGCCGGCCGGTTTTCGGCGAGAACGAATCCCGACTGGAAGGATTCGACATAATCGCCGAGATTGGTTTCCCGGCTCACCAGCAGCGGCTTGCCCATGGCGGCGGCTTCCAGACAGCCGGTAGGCATCACATCGCGCCTCGACGTCGAAACCACCAGGTCCATGTTGGCGATGGCTTGCAGCTTTTCCTCTTTGAATCGCGCACCCAGGAACACCACGCTGTCGGCCAGGCCAAGCGTCCCCGCGGCGCGCTCGAGTTCTTCCCGGTGCGGACCGTCGCCCAGCAACCACAACACTCCGCGGCCGCCACCGCGCTTGTATTGCGCGAAACCTTCCAGCAGCAGGTCGAGGCCCTTGGTGATCATGTCGAGGCGGCCGATGAAACCCGCCACCGGACGTGGCGAAGGCATGGGCTTCGCGACGAAGCCCTCCAGAAAGCTCAAGTCCTGTCCGTTGGGCACGGTGATGACGCGCGCGCCGGGCACCTGGCCCAGAATGTCGCAGCGTTCGCCTTCGCACACCGCGTGCACCAGCGTGGCCTGGGCCAGCATGGCGCGATCAAACAGCGCAATGAAGATCTTTTTGGCCAAGCCGTTCTGCCGCAGGCTGCCGGGCGCGAACCCGCCGTGCGGGCTGACCCCGTAAGGAATTCCTTGCCGCCGCAGGCGACGCGCAATCATGGGAAATTCAGGAATGAAGACGCCGTGCATGTGGACGCGATGCTGCGGGCCCAACTCCTGCAGCGCGGCCTTCACCCCGTCGCTCAACAGGAAACGGCTGCGGCAGGTGGGAAAAATGCGCAGCTTGTACTCGTGCTCATGCGAAGCCGGCCGCTTGGAATCGGTCAGACCCCAGACTTGCACCTCGTGCCCCGAGCGGTGCTGCTCGGTGGCCAGGTAGTGCACCACCTTGTTGACGCCGCTCATGGTGTGCGGGTTGGCCTTGCCGACCAGAATGTGAACGATCTTCATGCCCCGACGGCCTCGCGGTCGCGTTGCGCGAATGTGTAGATCAGGATGCCCAAGGCAACAACGTGCACGAACAACATGCCAAACATCGTGCCGTTCAGCCGCCATTGCCGCGCCAGGGGCACCGCCGTCAGCAGCGAAATGGAGGTGGTCGCGATATACGACCAGAAGATCGGCCGCGTGCGTTCGACCGCGCGCAGACCGGCGCGCAGCACCAGGTTGGCGAACATGATCAGGTACAGCACGGCGTACCACCGCAGGACGTAGCCGTAACCCACGTATCCGGGGCCGTAGAGGACCTTAAGCCAGAAGTCGGGCGCCACCGATACCACGGCGGCAAACAGCGCGGTGACCCCGCCCCAGAACGTACCCACGCCCCGCAGGTAGCGCACCATGGATTTGCGTCCCTCAAAATGCAGCAGGCGCGAGGCGGTCGCGGGCAGCACATTCTCCAGTCCCTGGAACCAGACGTGAGTGACCGCGATCAGGCTTTGGGCAACGCGGAAGATGCCGGCCGCGGCCGCGCCCCAGACCCAGGTGGCGGCCACAATAAAGAAGTTGCCCGAACTCCACTGCATCAGGGCGCAGGCGGCCAGCCACTTGGCAAAGTGCCAGTTGCGCAACGCAATGGGACGCAGCTTGTCGCCCGGCCATACCGGCTTCGGCAGCTTAAACAGGCTGAACAGGACCGCCAGCAGCGACGTTCCCCCGATGACGTACAGCGCCATGGCCGCGTCACCCTGGTGTTTCCAGAACAGCACCGCCAGGATGGCTACCTGCCCGGCATAACTGATGCCGTCGCTCAGGAACGCCCAGAAAGCTTTTTGCACCGTGAAGAAGTAGCGGCGGAAGTACTCTTGCATTTCCCAGGCAAAGCCTACGAAGGCCAGCGGCAGGGCCAGGGAGGCAATGTGCCATTGCGGGTAGAAATAGGCGCTGGCGCACACGCCCAGCACAATCAGGACAAAGGTGAGGCAGGCCATCACCACCTGCTGCAGCAGGGTCACGCTGAAGAAGACGGGCGCATCGCGCTCCTCCTGCTTGGGGCCGATGCTCATCATGGGCGAGATGACCAGGGCCATCTGCAGGCTGTTGAAGAAGAGCACTGCCATCCACGCCAGCGTGAAGATGCCGAACTCCTGCATGCCCAGCAGCCGGGCCAGCAGCACGTTGGTGAGGAAGTTCATCCCGCTCACCAGCGCCTGGTCGCCCAGCGCCCACGCCTCGCGGCGCAGCCGGGAGAGGTGGCTCTCCGGACGCAGTACTTCAACCCGTTCTGGAGCTAGAGTGGCCAACAGGAAGTCCTAAAAGGCTGAAACAGCCGCGCTAATCCCCTGCTCCCTTGAACACGGCGGGAATAGTCTGGAGAAGGATTTTGACATCCATGGTGGGACTCCAGTTCTCGATGTACTCAAGGTCGAGCGCGATATTGCGTTCAAAGGAAGGGTCGCGGCGCGCTTTGATCTGCCACAGCCCGGTGATGCCGGGGGTGACGTCGAGCCGGCGCAGGTGCTCCAGGCTGTACTGGTCCACCTCGTCCTCGATGGGAGGACGCGGCCCCACCAGGCTCATGTCGCCCTTGAGCACGTTCCACAACTGCGGCAGCTCGTCCAGGCTGTATTTGCGCAGGATCTTGCCCACCCGGGTAATGCGCGGATCGTTTGCGATTTTGAAAAACGGGCCCTGACGTTCGTTCATGGCGCGGAGGCGCGCGCGCAGCTCATCCGCATTGTTCACCATGGTGCGGAACTTGTAGAAAGCAAAGCGCCGTCCCTTTTTGCCGATGCGCACGGAGCGGTACAGCGCCGGGCCCTCGGAATCGAGCTTCACCGCCACCGCGATCAGCGCCATGAGCGGCGACGCGATCAGCAGAAGCAGGCCGGAGCCGGCCACATCCATGATGCGCTTGAAGAAAAGCGCAATCGCGGGGATCGGTTCGCGATGGACGGCCAGCACCGGCACCTCTCCCATGTAGCTGAGTGGAGCACGCCGGGTCAAGTCCGTAAAAAGGTCCGGCACGATGCGGACGTCGAGCCGGCTGCGCCGGGCCTGCAACGCCACCTCGCGCACGACCTCCCGGTCGAGCGGTTGGGTAATGAAAACTTCATCGATAAAGTGAGCGCGTGCCACCTGCGGCAAGTCTTCCAGCTGACCGAGCACGTTCACGTCATCGGCCGGGTCGGTGTCCAGGAAACCGCGCACCACGTATCCCAGCTTGCGATTGCGTTCGAAGTAGTTGGCCAGCTTGCGGCCGGCGTCGCTGACGCCCACAATCAGGATGTTGCGCACCGCCTGGCCCTGGGCCACGCGCAACTCAAACATTCCGCGCCGTATCACGCGCCAGCCCGCCAGGGTCGCCATGTCGAGCGTCGCCGCGATCGCCAGAACGGTCAGCGGAAACGTGCTGCTGCCGCCCAGCGAAATGAAGATGGCGAACAGCAGGCCGGCCAGGATCAGCGACTTCCACACCGACAGCGTCTCGTCCAGCTTCGAGCGGTTGGGTTGCAGCCGGTACAGCCCGTAGTTGTGGCAGAACAGCACCGTGAAGGTGCCGAACAGCAGCATCAACGCCAGGTGCTCACGGCTGAACCAGATGCCGTGAATGCGATACATGCCCGGGTGGTAGGGCTTGCGGAACAGGAACTTGATGTAGAACGCCGCCAGCGAGTTGATGGTCAGCAGCAGGAAGTCAAGGGTGATCAGTCCCAGGCGCGCCCAGCGCGAATCGGGAACATGCCACAGCTCTGCTGCGTCCTTCTCGGCGCCTGCCCTCGGGCGAACGACCTCGAGCTGGGGAAGTTCGGCGACGATGTTTCGCAGTGCGCTGATTGTGGTCGGGCGGTGCGCCTCAGTTGCCACGGTTACCTCTATTTCCAATCGTCCTTGGATTCAGCTGAGCTGGATACCGGTTGCAAACGGCAGCGGCCCAGGCGAGGGGAGGGATGTGAGTCCGGAGCGTGGCGCCAGGGGTAACTCGCCTTAACCCCGCCGCCCGTTCAAAGTTTTACAGGCGCGAATAAATCGCGTCCGGGATGGGAAACTCGCGCTCATTGAGCACGGCTCCCAGTAAACGCACCCGCGCTGCCTGCATGTCCTGCTTAAGCTTGCGGGCAGCCTCGCGGCGGGTGGTATTGGCCTGCAGCACCACCACCATGCCATCCACCAGCTTGCCCAGGTGCATGGCGTCCACGTAAGCGGCGGCCGGGGGCGCGTTCACCAGCACGTGGTCGTAGAGCTCGGTGAGCTCGTGCAGCCGCAGGCGCATGCGCTCGGAGTTCACCAGGGCCGGCCACTCCGGCCCGATGTGTCCGGCGGGCACCAGCCACAGATTGGCCCCCCGCAGGCGGTGAGCGTAGTCAGTAATGGGACCCGATTGCAGGACGGCATCGGTGATGCCGCCTTCGTTCCCGACGCCGAAATAATCGTGCAGCGAAGGGCTGGGGAAGTTGCAGTCCACCAGGCACACCGAGCGCGGCGCCTGGCTGTCGAGAATTTCGCCTACCTGGGCGCAGATGCGGCCGCAGCCGTTCTCCTGGTCCACGCCGGCGAACACCACCGAGCGGAAGGCGCCGGGCAGCAGGAACAGCCGCTGCGCCAGCTTCACCAGCTCTTCCCGCAGCATGCGGTCAACATTCACCTCGCCGCGCTTGCCGGAAGGCGCGATCGCCGGAGTGCCGGCCAGGACCAGGCGGGAAAGATCTTCGGC
>JAMXLI010000310.1 GCA_024281115.1 Terriglobales bacterium
GCTTGACCTTCTCGGTGCGCCGCCGCATGACACACGGCTTGTACTTCCGCCTGGCCTACACCTACGCCCACGCGATTGACGACGGCCAGGATGCGCTCGTGGTCGGGCGTCTTTCCACCGTGCAAAACAGTTACGCGCCCGCCGGGGAACGCGCGTCCAGCGTCACCGACCAGCGCCATCGCTTTATATTTTCCTGGATCGCGGCGCCGCAGCCATTCGCCCGCGACCACGAGTGGCTGGGCCGCATGTTCAACGACTGGACCATCGCCGGCGTAGTCACCGCAGGCAGCGGCCGCCCCTTTGACGCTCGCATTTTTGGGGATCCCAACCAGGACGACAACACCGGGAACGACCGGCTCCCCGGCTACGGACGCAACGCCTTCACCGGGCCCGACTATGCCACCGCCGATTTGCGCCTGGGCCGCACGCTGCATCTGGGGGAACGCTGGAAGTTGGTGGCGCTTGCCGAGTCCTTCAATCTGCTGAACCGCACCAATGGCCGGGTCAGCATCAGCGATGACGGATTCCTGAATAGCGCGGGCCAGTTCGTGATAACTGATAAGCGCATTGGTTACACTTACTTCCCCGGCTATTACAGCCGCACGACGGACTTCCTGCGCCCCACCAGCGCTTACGCGCCGCGCCAGGTGCAGCTCGCGTTGCGACTTACTTTCTGACGATGACGCGGCTGCGGGGGCGGCAAAACCGCGCATTTTCGCCTGCGTGGCCCTTGACTTGTAGGAGCAACCTTGCCATAACTACAGAGGTCCAACAGGACGAGCTTGGGGGTGTATTCGTTTTGGCCGAAGTTAGGATTCAAGAGGGCGAGTCTTTGGAAAACGCCCTGCGTCGCTTCAAGCGCAAGGTTCAGCAGGAAGACATCATCAAGGAAGTCAAGCGTCATTCTTTCTATCTGAAACCGGGCGAAAAGCGCCGAGCCAAAGAAGCTCTGGCACGCAAGCGCAGCCGGAAGAAGGCGCGCAAGGAACAAGATTAACGAACCCGAAGGCCGCTCCCCCCAGGTGCGGCCTTTCCCTTTATCCGCCCCAGGCCGAGTCAGGTTTCATAGTGTGGTCGTGCATCCGGGACTCATGTGGTAGTCAGCACGCCGTGGCTGGCGTGCCCGGCCGAACCCAGGGAAGGCAACCTGTCGCTCTCTCGTCCCTTGAGGAGAGCATGCAGGGCGGGAAAGGGGCATCTGGCATGGAATTCCAGGACAAGACTCTGAAATGCATTGACTGCGGAGCGGATTTCATCTTCACCGCCGGCGAACAGCTGTTCTTCTACGACAAGCAGTTCAAGAACGAGCCCAAGCGTTGCAAGCCCTGCAAGACCAAGCGCGTGGCCTCGCTGGGAGCCCCGACCATCGCTGCCGGCGCTTCCTACAACAAGGTTGAGACGCGCACCACCTGCTCGCAATGCGGCAAGGACACCACGGTGCCTTTCCGTCCTACGCAGGGACGGCCGGTCTTCTGCCGCGAGTGTTTCCAGCAACGCCGCACCCAGGCCGCCACAGCCTGACCTGCGGCGCTTCCCCGCGATTCGCAGGCGCAGGCTCCGGGGTGTCTTTGGCGGCGGCGTTCCCGCATTCGCGCCCGCCATGGCTCGGCCGCAAATAGAAAAAGCCGGCGCGCAGGCCGGCTTGTTTTCTTCAAAATCTCTTTAAACTGCTCGCTTGCGTGCGCCCTGGCCCGAGCGTCCTGCCGTCTCCGCCGCCTGCTTCTTGTCCTCGTGCTGAATCAGCAGCACTTCGATCTGGCGCAGCAGGTGATCGGTGCCCACCGGCTTGACGAGCAAGGATTCGGCCTTGAGATCGGTCTGGCCATTCACCATGGTGGGAAACGCGGTCAGCACCGCCGTGGCGGGATTGTAGGCCTGGCGCTTGGCCGCGCGGAGCACATCGTAACCCGCCGTATCCGTTTCCATGCGCATGTCGGTGATCACCATCTGGAAGGTGCCCGCATCGAGTTTCTGCTCGGCCTCGCGCGCCGATTCGGCGGTCTCCACTTCGAAGTCGTTCATCTCCAAAATGGCTTTCAAGGTCAGCAGAATCGGAATTTCATCGTCTACGAGCAGGATGCGACGTTTCATAGGCCTCCAAACGCTTGCGACTGGCCGGTGGATGTTCCAGGTCGCCGATGGTGCAAAATCGCTCCATCGAAGCGTCGGTCGAGCCCCCCTATAATAGCATCGTGCGTTCGTTCTTCATTCAGAACTTTGGCTGCCGGGCGACCCAGGCGGACGGCTTGGACCTAGAGCGCCAACTTCTTGCACATGGACTGCTGCGCGCCGGCGCTGCCGAGCAAGCCGAAGTTGTCGTTTTGAACACCTGCACGGTGACCGCCGCCGCCGACCAGGACGCTCGCGCGGCCATTCGCCGCCTGCGAAGGGAGAATCCGGCCTGCCGCATCCTGGTAACCGGCTGCTACGCCCAGCGCGCCCCCGCCGAGGTGGCCTCCCTGCCGGGGGTGGACTGGGTGGTGGGCAACTCCCATAAGCACGCCGTGGGGGAGATCGTGGCCACCCCGCCGGCCCGGCCCGCGAGCAATGGATTTATCCCGCTGGAAGCACTTTCCCCACAGCTGTTTGTGGGCGACATTTTCGCCCATACCGAGCTTCGCGCCGCCCCGGTTTTTGAGGGTGGCGACCGCACCCGGCCTAACTTGAAGGTGCAGGATGGCTGCAACAACCGCTGCTCGTTTTGCGTGATTCCTTTCGTGCGCGGCCGCAGCCGCTCACTCCCGCTGGAGGACGCGATCGGAAGCGTGAACCGGCTGGTTGGATCGGGGTACCGCGAGGTGGTGGTCTCGGGCATCAACCTGGGACGCTGGGGGCGCGACCTCCGGCCCCAGGCCCGCTTCCCCCAGCTGTTGCGGGCCATCCTGGAGCGCACCCGCCTGGAGCGCCTGCGCATCAGCTCGGTTGAGCCCATGGACTGGAGCGACGATCTCATCGCGCTGGTGGCCGGCTCGCCGCGCATTACCAAGCATGCTCACGTCCCGCTGCAATCGGGCAGCGACACGGTGTTGCGGCGCATGCACCGCAAGTACCGGCCCTGGCATTATGCCGACCGCATTCTGCGCATCCGTCGCGCCATGCCCCAGGCGGCCATCGGCGCGGACGTAATGGTCGGCTTCCCCGGGGAAACCGCGGAGGAATTCGAGGCCACGCGGCGGCTGGTGGAAGAGCTGCCCTTCACCTACCTGCACGTCTTCACCTACTCGGCCCGGCCCGGCACGCCGGCGGCGGGGGCGCCCGGGCAGGTTCCCATCTCCACCGCTCGCGAGCGCAATGCGCTGCTGCGCGCCATGGCGGCGGCCAAGAAACTTGACTTCATGCGCTCCTTGTTGGGAACGACCCTCAGCGCCATCACCCTTTCTTCCTGCGACGGCACGCACACGGAGGCGCTCACCGATAACTATCTCAAGCTGCTGGTGCGCGGCCGTCACTCGCCGAATCAGTGGTTGCAGGCGCGCGTGGAAGCGATTGCCGGAGACGCTCTGATGGGTGCTGCTTGCGGCGCGCCGAGTGTGGGATGTTGCCCTTCGAGCGCACCGCGGTAAGCCGGCTGGCTTCAGCTTGCGTGTTATACTTCCCTATCCCCCACTCGCCCGTCGAGGCCGGAGGTTTCTATCGATAAACGTTTTATCCGCATGAATGAGCGCATCCGCGCCCGCGAAGTGCGCGTGATCGACGACGAAGGCAAGCAGGTCGGCATCATGCCGCCGTTTGAAGCGCTCAAAATGGCGCGTTCCAAGAACCTGGACCTGGTTGAAATATCTCCCACTGCGCAACCTCCCGTCTGCCGCATCATGGATTACGGGAAATTCCTCTACCAGCAGGAAAAAAAGGAACGCGAAGCCAAGAAGCACCAGAAGATCATCACCGTCAAGGAAGTGAAGTTCCGCATCAACGTGGACGAGCACGACTACCAGACCAAGAAGAACCACGTGGTGCGCTTCCTGGAAGACGGCGACAAGGTGAAAGCCACGATTTTCTTCCGTGGCCGCGAAATGACGCGGCAGAGCCTGGGACGCCAGATCCTGGAGCGGTTGATCAAGGACGTGGACGAGAAGGGCATGGTGGAATTCCGCCCGCGGCAGGAGGGCAACACGCTGCACCTGATCCTGGCGCCTAAGAAGGCCGCGCCCACCCAGCAGCCGCAGCATGGCGCGCCACCGCCAAGGGCCCAAGCGCAGTAGGGCATCACACGGCGGAGACGGCGGCGTGCGCTCCCGCAGCACGGCTGCACGCATGGCTTAGCCGGCGCAACCCGCTGAGCCTGGCTGCGCGTATTTGCCGAATCCCGCTGCCCCAGTTAGGATAAAAGTGTCACTATGCCGAAATTGAAAACTCACAAAGGCGCTTCCAAGCGCTTTAAGAAAACCGCAGGAGGAAAGGTGAAGCGCGGCCACTCGCACCTGCGCCACATCCTGACCTCCAAGGACACCAAACGGAAGCGCAAGCTCAGGCACGCATCCGCGGTCGATCCCGCCGACGCTCCTAAGATCAAGCGCATGATTCCGTACCAGTAAGCAGCACGCCGGGACGGGCGCTTGTGCCCAGCCGGCCGGATTGACGGCGCGTGAAGAGGCCTCGGATTCATCTCCTGCCTCCAGCCGCCCGAGCGGGCCTGTCCCGCCCATCAAAAAAGGAGTCCACCATGCCTCGAGTCAAGCGCGGCACTAAGCGCCGCGCCAAGCGCAAGAAGATCCTGGACCGCGCCAGCGGTTATTTCCTTACCAAGTCAAAGCTTTACCGCTCGGCCAAAGAATCCGTGGAGCGCGGGCTGAAGTTCGCCTACGCCGGACGCCGCCAAAAAAAGCGCCAGTATCGTTCCCTGTGGATCGTGCGCATCGGGGCCGCGTCCCGCCAGCACGGGATGAGCTACAGCCAGTTCATCAGCGGGCTGAAGAAGTCGGGCGTGGAACTGGACCGCAAGATCCTGGCCGACATTGCCGTGCGCGATCCCGGCGCATTCCAGGCGCTGGCGGAGCAGGCCAAGAGCGCTCTGGGCGCGCGGCCGGGAAATGCCTGGCGCGCGCGAGTTCCGGTCCGCTGATGGACATAGGGACGTCGCAGCTTTCGCGTCGCGCTGCGCATCCGGCCCGCGTTCGCTTGCCTTCCCAGTGCACGCACGGAACGCCTGAGAACCTTGCCCTACAACGTTCCCAAGCTGACGGATTTCTCCCCGGCCGCGTTGGATGCCGCGGTCGCCGCTCTGTTCTCGGCGCTGGCGGAAGAGTCCGCCGCCGCCAAAGGGGAGGACGGCGCGAAAGCCTTTCGCGACCGCTGGATGGCACGCAAGAACGGCATCCTGGCGCAGCTGAACAAGCTCTGGCTGCAAGCCGCCCCTGCGAAAGCCAAGCGCGAAGTTGGCCGCAGGGTGAACGAGGCCAAGGCGCGGGTGGAAACCGAGGTGCGCTCAGTCCAAGCGCGCGGCAGCGCTCCCTCTTCTCCTGAGCAACGCCTTGACGTAACGCTTCCGGGCATTCGCCGCCCGCTGGGCGCCGAACATCCCGTGCTGCGCGCGCTCGACGAGATTGTGGGCGTGTTTAAAGCGATGGGATACTCGGTGGAGGAAGGGCCCGAGATCGAGACCGATTACTACAACTTCGAGGCGCTGAACTTTCCCCCCAACCATCCCGCGCGCGACACCCAGGACACAATCTTCATCGCCGGCCAGGAAGCCAAGCCGCTGCGCGACCGCCTGCTGCTGCGCACGCATACCTCGCCGGTGCAGATCCGCACCATGCAGAAATATCCTCCCCCGGTGCGCGTGGTCTGCCCGGGGAAGGTGCACCGCCACGACACCCCCGACGCCAGCCATTCGCCGCTGTTTCACCAGGTGGAGGGGCTGGCGGTGGACTCCGGGATCACCTTCTGCGACCTGAAAGGCACGCTCGACCACGCCATGAAAGCCTTGTTCGGGTCCAGCGTGAAAACGCGGTTTTATCCTTCGTTCTTCCCTTTCACCGAGCCCAGCGCCGACGTGCAGGTTTCGTGCTTTTTTTGCGGGGGCAAGGGATGCCGCACCTGCAAGCAAACCGGCTGGATCGAGCTGCTCGGTTGCGGCATGGTGGACCCCAACGTCTTCGAGTTCGTGCGCGAGCACGGCTACGACCCAAAGAAGATTTCCGGGTTCGCCTTCGGCATGGGCGCCGACCGCGTGGCCATGTTGCGTTATGGCATCAACGATATCCAGTTGCTCTTCCAGGGCGACGTCCGCTTCCTGGAGCAATTCGCATGACTCGCGGCTGCGGCGCATGACCCCAATTTACCGGCGCGACCGACGGGCGCCTGTCCACGGGCTGTACCCATGAAGATTTCTCCTGCATGGCTGCGCGAATTCGTGGACCTCAAGGTGGACGATCGCCAGCTTGCCGACGATCTCACGCTCACCGGCACGGCGGTGGAGAACATTCTCGAGGATGGCTCGTTCGAGATGGAGATCACCACCAACCGCCCGGATTGCATGAACCACTACGGCATCGCGCGCGAGTGCTCGGCAATCTACGATGTGGCGCTCCGGCCGATCGCGCCGCGGCTGCCGGAGGGCCGCGGGGCGGCGCAGTTCCCCATTGAAATTGCCGATTCCTCCGGGTGCGCCCGCTACACGGCGCGCATCGTGCGCGGCGTGACGATCGGCCCTTCGCCGGAACCCCTGGCGCGGCGCCTGGAGTCGGTGGACCAGCGCGCCATCAACAACGTGGCCGATGCCTCCAACTACGCCCTCTGGGAAATGGGCCATCCCACGCACGCTTTCGACCTCGACCTGCTGCGCGGGAAAATCGTGGTGCGCCGCGCCCGCGCGGGCGAGACTTTGAAAACGCTGGACGGCGTGGAGCGCGCGCTCTCGCCCGATGACCTGGTCATCGCCGACGCCGAGCGCCCTATCGCGCTGGCCGGCGTCATGGGCGGCTTCGATACCATGATCACCAGCCGCACCCGCAACGTCCTCATCGAGTCGGCATGGTTTGACCCGGTCTCCGTCCGCAAGAGTTCGCGCCGGCATGGCCTGCACACCGACGCCTCCCACCGCTTCGAACGCGGCGCCGACTTTGGCGCTACCCCCCTGGCCTGCGCCCGGGTGGCGCAGCTCGTTCTCGAAAGCGCGGGCGGGACCCTGGAGGGCGGCGAAATGGACGTGGTCGCCCGGCCGCTACAGCCGCCGGCGCTCGCCCTGGAACGCAGCGAAGTCAAACGCATCCTGGGCGAGGACATTCCGGACAACGAAATCCGGCGTGTGCTCAGCCGCCTGGGCTTCGGGGTGACCGCGGGCAGAACGCGCCCCGCGCCGAACCCTGGGTTTCCGGCGGGCTCGGGAGGAGCGCACGCCGCCATCGCCGAAGAGTCTGCCGACTACTCGGTGCGGGTCCCCAGCTGGCGCAGGGATGTGGAACGCGACATTGACCTGATCGAGGAAATCGCCCGCATCCGCGGCTATAACACCTTCGCCAGCACCTTGCCCAGCTTTTCGGGATCCGTCGTGGAGCCGCCTGAGGCCGGCATCAACGCGCGCTTGCACGCTGCCCTGCTCGCGTTCGGCTACAACCAGGCCATTTCCCTGACATTTATTGCGCCGGAGGATGCCGCACGCTTTTCCAGCGCGCCCGCCGTCGAACTCGCCAACCCGCTCAGCGAGGAGATGTCGGTCATGCGGCCCTCGCTGGTTCCCAGCATGCTGCTCATGCTGGCCCGCAACCTCAACCGCGGCAATTCGGATGTGCGCCTGTTTGAGCAGGGGCATGTATTCGAGATGGCTGGCGCGCGATCGCTGGAGCGCAGCCAGCTTTGCCTGGGCGCGACCGGGGCCGCCAACCCGCTTTCGCCGCACCTGCCGCCGCGGCAATTCTCGTTTTTCGACCTCAAAGGCGATATCGAGAGCCTGCTGGACATGTTCGACCACAAGTCGCTGTATTTTGATGCGCACACGCCCGACTATTACGATCCAGGCAGATCGGCGCGCGCGGTAATGGATGGCACGGCAGTGGCGCGCTTCGGGCAGATTCATCCGCAAGTGGCGGCCGCCCGCAAGCTTCGCCAGGATGTGTTCATCGCGGAAGTGCTGCTGGACCGGCTGTATGCGCGCGGGCTGCGGCAACCTTGTTTTCGCCCCATTCCCCGCTTCCCGGCAGTGGAACGCGACTTCTCCTTCATTTTTCCCGACGCGGTCACCTTCGCCACGATACGGGAGGCCGTGGGCGCGCTGCACGTCCGGGAACTCGTCAATTTCCAGCCGCTCGAAATTTTTCGGGGTGGCGCCGCTGCGCCGGGTAGTTACTCGGTGCTGTTGCACGCCATTTTTCAGTCGGCGGAGCGGACCCTGCGGGAGGAAGAAGTCGCGCAGTGGTCGGAACGCATGATGGCTGCGCTTCGTGGGCTGGGTGGCGCCCTGCGCGGCTGAGCGCCGCATGCTCCCCTAGGCTGCTTTGCCTTGATCGGGGTCCCGTTTTTCGGTTTTGCCGCCCTGCAGTTTACGGGCCGCAAACACCACTGCCGCCGCAATCCCGGCAGCCGCGGCAATCTTCGGCCATGCGCGGCGGCCAGGGGCCGGTGGAACATAAATGATGCCCTTCTCGTCGGCGCGCACCGGGTCGTGGACGTAGCGGCCTCGCTCGGGAGCCGGGAAGTCGGCCGCCAGTTCACGCAACTGGCGCGAGGCGCGCGGTCCCGACATAGGATCGCCGTGCCCGGCGCACAGGATCGCAGGATGCAGCTCCGCCAGCCGCCGCACCGAGGCTTCCGCTTGCCCCCAGTCGAGAGTGTAATAAGCGGGCGGGCGGCTCACCTTTCGCACCTTCGAGAGGGTCCGGACCATTGAGTCCTGGTCGAGCGTGGTAAACGCGTCGCCCGCGATCAACGCCCCGTCTTCCTCGCGGAAAAAAGATACGTGCCCGGGCGTGTGGCCCGGAGTTTCAATACACTGCCAGCCGTCCATGCCCGGCAGCTGCTGCACACGCAGCTCGCGCGCGCGGTCGCCGAAGTCATACGACACGTTGGGAAAAAACCGGCTCATCTGCGACATGAAGCCGCCCACCGAAGGGTCGGGCGGGGGATATTGGGACCGGCCCGTAACGTATGGGAGTTCCATGCGATGAGCGTAGATGGGTACGTCCCAGTAATCGGAAAGCTCCTGGGCCGAGCCGGCGTGATCGAAATGCCCGTGTGTCAGGACAATCCCTTTCGGCCGGTTCTTCTGCCCGAAGGCGCGTTCCGCCGCGGCAATGATCTTGTCGCGGTATCCGCGAGTGCCGGAATCCACCAGCACCCAGCGTTTCCGGCTCCCCACCAGGTAGGCGTTGGAAACGCCGGTGGCGATTCGCACCAGGTCCTGTGCTACGGCTTGGCTCATGACGATTCCCCGATAACTCAGGTCAGATGAGTTGCCTCGCAATAGGTTGGCCGGGGGAACGCAATCCCAGGCGAGAACTAATAGTGTACCTCGACTGGGTGCGGTTCTACGCTGCCATGCGGTCCGCCTGCGCGGCAACAAAATGCTGCCTTCCACAGCGTGCGCGGGAGTATACTGCGCCCAATTCAATCCAAATCTTCAACGGGGATGAGCTGACCTCATGTCTGTGAAGGCGGTTCGCGAGTTGTCTGCCGAGGTTCCTGCCGACGATTTTCATGCCTTGGAAGAGAAGGTCTATCGCACTATTGACCTATACAAAGGTGCGCGCGAGGCCCGTTTCACTGCCGAGCGCGACCTCGCGCGCCTGCGCCAGCAACTGGAGCAGCGCGACGAGGAACTGGAGCAGTTGCGCCGCGACATGATCGCCTTGCGCCGCGAGCGCGAACAGGTCCGCGAGCGCGTGGAGAAGATGCTGCACCATATCGAAGCCATGACCGCCGAGGAAGCCGCAGGCTAAGGGCTTCCGGAACTTGCAGGCACAGGAGTGGAGAGCATGCATACCGCGACCCGGCAGTCCACTGTAGCCCCGGCCACGACGCCCGCGCCCAGCAGCGTGCGGGTGGAGATCTTTGACCAGATCTACAACTTGCGCGGCACCGATCCGGACTACATCGCCCACCTGGCCGAGTACGTGGACATGAAGATGCGCAGCATTGCCGAGCAGACTTCGACCATCGATTCCCTGCGCCTGGCCGTGCTCGCCGCCCTCAATATCGCCGACGAATACCACGTCCTCAAGCGCAAGCAGGAAAGCGCCGGGGGCGACTATCAGCAGCGTGTGCAGCGCCTGTCCGGCATGCTGGATGAAGTTCTGCAGGAGAAGTTCAAGGTAGGAGAGCGCTCCGCCTGATCCGGCGCGAGCGCCCCGGTCCGCGGTCCACCGTTGCGCCACGGCAGACCGCGTGGACCAATGCCCCCGCGGCGACCCTTTTTCCCCGAAGCAGGCGGCTCGCTATCGCCGCGCCAACTCGCCTAGGCCGTGCGCGCACTGCGGCGCACGAAGTGCAGGATCAGCGCGATCACCGCGATCACCAGCAGTAAGTGGATCAGGGCGCTGGACACGTGCAGAACAATAAAACCCAGCACCCAGCCCAACAGCAAAAGTACGAAAAGCACCAGAAAAATCCCCACCCCTCACCTCCGCAGCCCAGCAAGTCCACCTTAAGAGGCACTCTGGAGCCGAGTTGGTTGTACGAAAGCCCGTGGTCCAGGGCGAAAGGCAGAACCCGCGATCGTGTCTCGCAACGTAACCTGAAGAGCGCTCCTCAGCGCACGCTCTGGCTTTCCTGGAACTTGAACTTCTGGGCTTGCGAGGTGGATGGACTAGCCTTGGCCTATTGCGGCTGGGCCGTATAGGCCTGGGATGCTGGTCTGCTCGTGCAGCGGTTGCTGCGGATTGGCTTGCCGATGGTATTGCAGGTACCACGCGGCCAGCAGGCAGGCCAGCAGGACCACGGTGACCGTGATCACCAACCACATTCCTTGCCGTCTCCTACCCACCAGCATGGACGCCTCCTCCTTGGACTTAGCTGGCGGGCGAAGGCCCGCCAGAGACGCTCCCACCTTTTGTTAGATGCCTTACAACTTCAACTCCCAGAGACCCTCCTAGCTTCTGTTTGATGCCTTACAACCTCAATTCACCGTCCCGCTTCAATCATTGCAGGATTTCTTTAGCTGGAAAAGTGCAGCCGAGCCCGGGAGGTTCCGGGCGGGCCGCGCGAAGGAGAGTTATGTCACGTTACATGAAAGCAATAGCGATTCCTGCTTTGCTGATGTTCGCAGGGCTGTATTGCTGGGGGCAGCAAAGCCAACCCATGATGGCTGCGGCGCTGCAGGACTTGCAGCAGGCGCAGCAAAAGCTGCAATCGGCCGAAGCCAACAAGGGCGGACACCGGGAAAAGGCCCTGCAGCTCACACAGCAAGCCATCTCTGACGTACAGCAGGGCATGCAGTACGCGGCGCAGCATGGCGATCGGGCTACGGGCGCGGTCCCGCAGCAGCCTGCTGTCCAGCCCACGGGCAACCAGCCCAACATGTCCGCGGCTGAGCAGTACCTGCGGCGTGCGATCCAGAGCCTGCAATCCGCCAATACGGACAAGGGGGGCTTCCGGGCCAAGGCCATCACCAGCGCGCAGCAGGCGCTGGGCGAAGTGCAGGCCGGGATCCAGTATGCCGATGCGCATCCCAGCGGCGCGGCACAAGCTGCGGCCAAGCCGGCCGCGGCCAATGCGGCGGCCAACACCGGCAGCGTTCGCGTGATCGCCGGCCCCATCATGCAGCGCGTGCAGAACAAGTCCGCCTACGTCTGGTGGGAAACTGACCGGCCGGTCGCGAACAGCGTGTTGAAGTATGGCACCAACCGTGGCGCCCTGGATCGCACCGCGACCGATGCTGCCAATCACCAGAGCCATCACGCCACCCTGGACAATCTGCAGGCCAACACCGACTACTACATTGCGGTGATGGACGCGCAGGGCCAGACGCTGCGCATGAGCAGTTTCCGCACTGAGCCGGAGGGATACTGGAATACAAACCGTTTCCGCCTGCAATATGGCCCGACGGTCGAGTACCTGACGCCCAACCGCGCCCAGGTTGCGTGGGCCACGACCATGCCGACATCCAGTGACGTTGTCCGTTATGGTACTGATCCCAACGCCCTGAGCCAGACCGTGGAAGCGGCGAACAAAACCGGCGACCACCGCGCGAACTTGCTCAATCTGCAACCCAATACACAGTATTGGTTCCAGGTCGAGTCCACGCAGGCGGGCGGCAGCGGCAAGGTGTCCAGCGCTCCTTCCCCGTTCCAGACGCTGAACGCGGGAGAAGCTCCGCTTAACATCGGCCAGGAGAAGTAGCCGATACTTACGGGCGCCGCATTGAACGCGCCCTATCCGGACCACCCCTAGCCGGGGTGGTTTTTTTTTTTGTTTTGTTAAGGCTAAAAGCGGGAGCGGGAAGCGTCCGGACAACTGTTCAAATGTTTAGCGCGCCAGGCGAGTGTTCAACTGTTTACCGGGTTAGCTCAAATGTTCAACTGTTTAGCGTGAGAGACAACTGTTCAACTGTTTAGCGCGTAAAAAGATGGCTGTCGCGCCGCGGGTGTGCCATGATGCGCCATGCAGCCGCTTCTCTTCGTCTTGCTTCTAGGCCTGCCGTCGTTTCACTCCGCCCGGCCCCAACCGCCGCCACTGGTGCGCGTGGAAAACTCGACTTATCGGGTGGCC
>JAMXLI010000311.1 GCA_024281115.1 Terriglobales bacterium
ACTTGACAAGGTTCTGCACTTGCTCCGGGGAAAGCGCTTCCTTGAACGTCGGCATCAGACCTTTGCCATTCACGATCACGCCTGCCAGTTCGGCATCGCTCCATTGCTTCTGAAGAGCGGGGTCGCGCAGATCAGGCATGGAGGGCATGGCGATGACCCCATGGCCGTCCTCCCCGTGGCATCCGGCGCACTCCTGGTTAAACAGTGCGGAGCCGGAGGAAGCGGCAGCACCTGAAACCGGCTTGCCCTGGGCCCATGCGAGCGTGATCCCGCACAGCGAGAGCAGCGCGACCGCGCCCAATCGGAGAAGACGGCGAGACATCCAGCGCGGGCGTGCCTTTGCGTTCATGCGGCGGACCTTTGGATTTCCAGCGCCGCCCGTCGTCCTGAACCCAGGGCGCCATTCATCCAGCCGGGCATGGCCGAGGTATGGTCGCCGGCAAAGTGCACCCGGCCTTCGGGGACAGCCACGGTGCGCATGATCTCCGCGCTTTGACCGACCTTGTACCAGCAGTAATCGCCGCGGGTGAATTCGTCGTCGTCCCAGGTCTTGGAGGCGCCGGTTTCGAATTCAGCGTCTATCCCGGGAAGCACTTGTTGCATGTGCCGGCGAACGCTGTCTACCCGCTGCTCCGGGCTCATGGCCGTCAAGGCGCGGGCCTGCTGCCCAGTGACGTAGGCTTCCAGAATGCCGCGCGTCCCCGGCTGTTTGTAGCTGGCATCTATGACGGTCATCAGCGGGGTGTCGGTCCCCATCCAGAAGCCGATCTGCTTTTCCTTCCAGTAGCGGCGCCGGGTTTGCAGGTACACAAGCGCCACCGAGGTGTAGGGCATCTCCCGAATGATCTTGTGCTTGGGTGGCGAAAATGGGGGTGTCACCTCCAGATCGCGGAGCACGCCGAAGGGCAAGGTGCATACCATGTGGTCGGCTGCGATCCTGTGCCGGCTTCCATCCTGTTCGTACACCGCGCTGACCGCGCCAGGCGCTCTCTCAATGCGAATCACCCTGGCCCCGTAACGGATGGTTCCGGCGGGCAGAAGCTTGGCCATAGCGTGGGGCAAGCGGTCGTTGCCGCCCTCGATCTGGCACAGGAAGTCGTTGCGCCCGAACCAGCCGTCCCGCAGCAGGCCGAGCGCGGAAACCTTCTCGACGCCGTCGCCCCACATGCTCAGGTATCCGGCGCTGAGCAGCTCCACGGCAGCACTTGAGGCCCCGCGCGACCGCAGCAGGTCGGCGAAGCTCATATCGTCGTATTTCTTCAAGGCAGGCGGCGGCCATCCCAGCGAGATCGGGTCGGTCAGTTCATTGACTGCGGAATAAAAATATCTTTCCAGCATTCCGCCAAAACCTAAGCGCCTCTCCTCGGGCGTCAACCCTCCAAAATCGAGAGCGCTCTGGTCCAACCGGACCATGCGGCTGCGTACCCAGCTGGCCAGGAACAGGTCGCGCGGCGGCACTGAATGCAGCTTCATTCCGCATAATTGGGCGAAGTGCATGGTGTGTTCATGGTTGGCGGGCGAAAACACCGCGCCCGCCTCGGCGTGCAGGCCGTCGCTGAAGGGTTCGCGCAAGGTATAAACGCGGCCGCCGGGGCGCGTGCGGCCTTCGAGAATGAGGACGTTGAATCCGTGATTGACGAGTTCGTGCGCGGCTGAAAGCCCGGCCATGCCGGCCCCGAGGATCACTACGCGGCTGCCCGCAGCCGGGCGCCCTTGGGACCATCCCATGCCGGCAAGGGCGCGTCCGGCGGACAGCGCAGCCGCTGCCGCCGCACCACCCTTCAGGAACTTGCGCCGGTCCATGCCTGCTCCGCGCTGCAACCTCCGCCCCTGACGCGTGTCGGCCCCGGGTTGCAGGCGCGCGAATATTAGGTAGGGTCCTGGGGCAGGGTCAACCCGCCGTTCAGTCTATTGAACGCGCAGACCGGGTTTTTGCGTTAAACTCGTCGGCCAGTTTGCCGGAGGTCCCCATGCCGCGCGTTTCCGCCAATCCGGCCAACAATGTGGAGCGCGTCCTGCTGGTGATGGAGGCGCTGGCGAGCCATAGCGGACTCACCATCTCCGATGTGGCCCGCATGGTCAACCTGCCGAAGAGTTCCGCCAGCTACGTGCTGCAAAGCCTGGTACGCACGGGGTACGTTCTACGCGATGCGGACAGCCGCTACCGGCTGTCCAACAAAGTCACCAGCCTGGGCCGGAGCAGGGTGGCAGTCTCCGAACTGCGCACCATCGCCCTGCCTGTCCTCACCCGGATTGTGGAGCGAACCAAGCTGATCGCCTGCCTGGCGGTGCTCGATGGCGGCGAAGCTCTTTTCGTGCACAAGGTGGATGCGCCCTCCATTCGCATTGACGATTACGTCAGCCCGCGCATGGACACGCACGCCACCGCTGCCGGCAAAGCCCTGCTGGCCTATTTGCCGGAGCGTGAAGTGGAAGTGGTGGTAGGCCACTCTGGCCTGCGCCGCTGGACGTACAACACGATCACCGCCCGCGACCGTTTCGCCGTGGAGCTGCAACAGACCCGCGACCGGGGTTATGCCCTGGACAGCGAGGAGTACGCCCGCGGCCTGCGCTGCGTAGCTGCCCCCATCTTCGGCGCCTTGGGAAATCCCGAAGCCTGCGTGGGCATTGCGGGCCGTCCGGAGCAATTGTCGGACAACCTGGTCACCACGCTGGGAAGACTGGTGCGCGAGTCCGCGCTCATGCTTTCCGAGCAGTTGGGATACAGGCGTGGGGCGGCGCCACATCTGCGCACCTAGAAGCTACTGCCGGAGCGGTGCAGCAGCGAATCCGGGGGCAGACGGGCCCTCGCGCCCCTGAAGAGGGTCTCTTGACCCCCGCCGTGGTGTGTGCGACCATGCGCGGCACATACCACACCAGGAGGCATGCCAATGCCGCACTTCCTGCACCAAGTCGCATATTCCCGCGAAGGCTGGGAAACCATAGTGAACAATCCTCAAGACCGTGTCGAGGCGATCCGTCCCGCCATTGAGAAACTCGGCGGAAAGATCGTGACCGCGTGGTTTGCCTTTGGCGACTACGATGTCGTTGTCATCACTGAAATGCCCAACGCAATCAACGCCGCCGCCATCGCCATCGCATTCGCCGCGGGCGGCGCTTGCAAGGCGGTGCAAACAACTCCGCTTCTTTCCACCAGCGAAGCCATTGAGGCGATGAAGAAAGCCAAGGAATCGGGCTACCGTCCGGCAGGTTCTGCGAAGGGCCGCGCCGCATAACCTGTTTTTAGAGCCAGTGATCTCAACGGGGGTGGTGGCCCACCCCCGTTTTCCATTTTCGTCCCCGGATAGTTCAGTTGTTGTCTCGCGCGCGGAGGCGCGCGGGCGGGCTCTTGCCATTCAAAGTTGGGCCTCGGCTGCTAAGACGGTGTGCCATCGAACGTAGCCTTTTCCCCTGCTAGGACGACTGCATCGCAGCCGCATTGAATTGAACCGGCTCCACTGCACCTGCCCACCTTTTCAGCGCAATCCGCATCCCTATGCATCGCAGCACGAGATACATTCATGGCGCCAACCCTGACAGTCGGTACACCCATCTGGTCCGGAGGCCGTCGTAGTGGTACGCCTCGATTCGGCCGACCTGCCGCGTGCCTGATCGCGCTAATCCTCGTCGGGACGCTGTGGGCGTGCAAAGGGTCCGCCAGCCACGTTTCCGCGGCCCAGGAAACCGCGCAGGAGCAGCAGTATTCGCCGCAAGCGTACCGCGGCAAGCTCGAAGCCGACGACTACCAGTGGGTCCGTCCGGCCAAGGACTACGCCAGCACCCGATACAGTTCTCTGGATCAGATCAATACGCAGACGGTGAGCCGGCTGCAGGTGGCGTGGACATTCGATACCGGCACCGACCGTGGCCAGGAAGCGGCGCCGCTGGTGGTGAATAACACCATGTACGTGGTGACGCCCTGGCCCAACCTGCTGTATGCGCTCGACTTGACCAAGCCGGGCGGCCCCTTGAAATGGAAGTTCGACCCGCGCCCGGCGGCAGCCGCCAAAGGCGTGGCCTGCTGCGACTGGGTGAACCGGGGCGCGTCGTACGCCGACGGCAAGATCGTCTACAACACTCTCGACGGCTACACCGTCGCGGTGGATGCCGACCGGGGCACGCAGATCTGGAAGACCAAGCTCGCCGACATCACCAAGGGCGAAACCATCACCATGGCGCCGCTGGTGGTCAAAAACAAGGTCCTGGTCGGAAACAGTGGCGGCGAATTCGGCATTCGGGGATGGCTCACCGCGCTCGATCTGAAGAGCGGCAAGATCGCCTGGCGCGCGTACGGCACCGGTCCTGACAAAGACGTCCTGATCGGCCCGCGCTACAAACCCTTTTACGGCCAGGACCGCGGCCAGGACCTCGGGGTAAAGACCTGGCCTCCAGACGCCTGGAAGATCGGGGGCGCCGGCGTTTGGGGTTGGATCAGCTACGACCCCGACCTCAATCTGATTTATTACGGGACCTCCAACCCCGGTCCGTGGAATTCCGAAGTTCGACCCGGAGACAACAAGTTCAGCAGCGGCATCTTCGCCCGCATTCCCGAGACCGGCGAGGCCGTCTGGTATTACCAGTTCTCGCCGCACGACCTCTACGACTACGACGCTATCAACGAAAACATCCTGCTCGATCTGCCGATCAAGGGACAAACGCGCAAGGTTTTGGTCCGGCCGGAGCGCAACGGGTACGTCTACGTCATGGACCGCGCCACTGGCGAAGTCTTGTCCGCCAACCCGTACGGGCACATCACGAGCACGCGTGGCGTGGACCTGAAAACCGGGCTGCTGCAGTACGCCAGCGAAAAACAGCCGAGATTCGGAACGGTGGTGCGCGATATCTGTCCCGCCTCCCCGGGCGCCAAGGATTGGCAACCTTCGTCGTTCTCGCCCAAGACCGGTCTTCTGTACATCCCGCACCAGAACCTGTGCATGGACGACGAGGAAGTGGAGGTCAGTTACATCGCGGGCACGCCCTACGTGGGCACCAACAACCGTTTCTATGCGGGTCCAGGCGGTCACATGGGTGAATTCACGGCTTGGGATCCCATCAACAACAAAGCGGTGTGGGTACTGAAAGACAAATTTCCTTTCTGGAGCGGCGCGCTTTCTACGGCGGGCAACGTGGTGTTTTTCGGCACCATGGACGGCTGGTTCAAAGCGGTGGACGCGATCAGCGGACGGGAACTCTGGAAGTTCAAAACCGGCTCCGGGATCATTGGCCAGCCGGTTACCTATCGCGGTCCCGACGGCAAGCAGTATGTGGCCATCCTCTCCGGGGTAGGAGGCTGGGCAGGCGCCATCGTCTCCGGCGGCCTGGACTCGCGCGATGCGACTGCGGCGCTCGGCTTTGCGAATGCCAGCAAGGAGCTGGTGAATTACACCTCGAAGGGGGGAACTCTGTATGTCTTCTCCCTGCCCTAGAGTTGCTTTGCTGATCTGTGCGGTGCTGCTGGGCGCGGCATTTTCAGCAGCCGAGGTAAAAGTCTGTGCGGATCCTGACGCCTTACCTTTTTCGAACGTCCGGCAGCAGGGATTCGAGAACCGCCTCGCGCTGATGCTGGCGCGGGAACTGCACACGCGCGTGCACTACACCTGGGAGCGCATGGGACACGGATTCGTGCGCGACATTCTGAACAAATCGCGGTGCGACATTCTGCTGGGCATTCCTGTGGGATACCGCGGGCTGCTCACCACTGAGCCCTATTACCGCTCCAGCTACGTGTTTGCGGTCCGTAAAGACAGCGGCCTCCGCATCACCTCGTTCGATGATCCGCAACTGCGACGGTGCAGGATTGGGGTTCAGGCGGTAGGGGAAGAGTACGCGCCGCCCGCGCAGGCTCTCAGCCGGCGCGGCCTGCTTGCCAACCTTCACGCCGCGAATGCACTGGGACCCGATCGCGATCGCATGCTGCGCGCGTTGCTGGCTCGCGACATCGATGTGGCGGTGGTCTGGGGACCGCAAGCCGGCTACTTCGACCAGGAGCACGGGCATCCCTTTGTGCTCACCCCGGTGCAGCCGGAGGTGGACGTGCCCGCTTTGCCCATGACGTTCATGATCGCCATGGGCGTGCGCCAGCGCGATGTTGCACTGCGTGATCGGCTGGACCGCTTCTTGCAGCGCCGGCGCGTGCCCATTCAGCGCCTGTTGCGATCCTATGGCGTGCCGCTGCTCCCCATAGGTAGTCAAGGCATCGAAAACCTTCTCACTGCGAAGGCGGCGCAATGATGCGGATTGTTTGGCTGATCATGGCCGCGGGGATGCTGATAGGGCTGTCCGGATGTGAACGCGAGCAGCGCAACTACCGGCAGCCGCCCGCTTCTGCCGCGCCGGGAGACACCGGCATGCAGCAGAGCCCGTTATCGCCCGGAGGACAGGAGCCCCTGCCGCCGGGAGAAACCGAAGCCGGCCGCGGCTCGGGGCCAGGGCCCTATTCGGATAATGCCTATGGGGTTGCCGAGGGCAAGCGGCTCTATGAGCAGTACAACTGCGTGGGCTGCCACGCGCACGGCGGCGGCGGAATCGGCCCCCCCCTGATGGATGCCAATTGGATTTACGGCAGCCAACCGCAAAACATCCACGACACGATTGTGCAAGGCCGGCCGAATGGCATGCCTTCGTTCCGCGGAAAGATACCCGAGTTCCAGATCTGGGAGATCGTGGCTTATGTGCGCTCGATGAGCGGGCAACTCCGCATCGACGTCGCTCCCGGCCGCTCCGACCACATGAGCTACAAGAAGCCCGAGCAATCCGGGCCACGGGAGCACCCAACACAGTGATGATCAGGCGCTGCCAGTTCGGCAGGTGCGCCGCCATGGCGGCCAGTGTGCTGCTGTTCGGCTGCGGAGGCAAGCAGCCGCAGCAGACCATGCTCCGGCCGGTCGGGCCGATGGCCGGCCGTATCGAAGGCTTGTGGTGGTTCATATTCTGGATCACGCTGGCGGTGTTTGTGCTGGTAATCGTGGCGCTGACTGCGGCCGCTTCCACCCGGCGCGTGGAGGGCGCGCTTCCCCCGGAGATCCACCCGGACGAAACCGGCGAGCAACGCCGTTTTCGGCGCGTGGCGGTGTGCACGGGGCTCACCTTCGCGGTGTTGTTCGTGATTCTTGTGTACAGCATCCGGACAGGAGCCTACATGAATGCGCTGGTTTCCAAGAACCCGCTGACCGTGGAGGTGGTCGGACATCAATGGTGGTGGGAGTTCCACTATCCCAATTCGGACGCGAGCATGTACGTAGTCACCGCCAACGAAATGCATGTGCCCGTCAAGACGCCCGTGGTGCTGCTGACTTCCGCCACCGACGTGATTCACAGCTTCTGGGCGCCGAACCTGCAGGGAAAGCGCGACTTGATCCCCGGCTACCAGACGGCGATCTGGTTCCAGGCGGACCAGGAAGGGACCTATCGCGGGCAATGCGCGGAGTTCTGCGGCGCCCAGCATGCCCACATGGCCTTCAACGTGGTCGCGGAAACTCCCGAGAAGTTTCGCGCCTGGTTGGAGCAGCAGCGCAAGCCGGCGAACAATCCCGCCGATGCAGTGGCCCAGCATGGGCAGGAAGTCTTTCTGCGGGGACCTTGCGTGATGTGCCACACGATTCGGGGCACGGGGGCAGGTGCAAGAGTGGGACCCGACCTGACGCACCTCGCCAGCCGCAGCACCATCGCTGCCGGCTCTCTGCCCAACAATGCGGGCTCGCTCGCGGGCTGGATTACAAATTCGCAGGCCATCAAGCCGGGCAATCGCATGCCGCCGATTAGCCTGCCCGCCCAGGATTTGCAGGCACTAGTTAAGTTTTTGCGATCGCTCAACTGAGAGGCAATGCGCTTGGCTACCTGTGAACAACCCGCCGCCGGCAGCGCGCTCGATGCCGACCGCCACACCCTGCTGCAGCAGACCTGGGGAGAGCCTCCTGGATTCTGGGGCTGGTTCCGGAATGTCAATCACAAGGAGATCGGAAAGCGCTACATCGTCACGGCTTTCATTTTCTTCCTGCTGGGCGGCATCCTCGCGGTCTTGATGCGCATTCAGCTCTCCCGCCCGGAAAACAACTTTCTCGGCCCCGACAAGTACAACCAGATTTTCACCATGCACGGCACCACCATGATGTTCCTGTTCGCCGTGCCCATGATGTTTGAGGCGCTTTCCGTCTACCTGGTCCCGTTAATGGTGGGAACTCGCAACATCGCTTTTCCCCGGCTGAACGCCTTCAGTTATTACGTCTATGTGGCCGGTGGAATCATGATCTGGGTGGCGTTCGTGATGAACATCGGCCCGGATGTGGGCTGGTTTGCCTACGTGCCGCTCTCCGGCCCCGACTACACGCCGGGCAAACGCGCCGATTTCTGGGCGCAAATGATCACCTTCACCGAACTCTCCGGCCTGGCCGTAGCGGTCGAGGTGGTCGCCACCGTGTACAAGCTGCGCGCCCCGGGAATGTCGCTGAACCGCATTCCTATGTTCGTGTGGTCGGAGGTCACTACCGCGTTCATGGTGATCTTCGCCATGCCCGCCGTCATGCTCTCCAGCAGCATGCTGATCATGGACCGGCTGGTGGGAACTCATTTCTACAATCCCGCCGAAGGCGGCGACGCCCTGCTGTACCAGCACCTGTTCTGGTTCTTTGGCCACCCGGAGGTGTACATCATCTTCATCCCCGGGACGGGAATCGTCTCCACCATCATCGCTGCCTTTTCCCGGCGCAAGGTGTTTGGCTACCTCGGCCTGGTGCTTTCCACCATAGCCACCGGTTTTCTCGGTTTCAGCGTGTGGGTCCATCACATGTTTGCCACCGGCCTGCCGCAGCTCAGCGAGAGCTTCTTCACCGCCGCCAGCCTGATGATCGTGGTCCCGACAGGTGTCCAGTTTTTCTGCTGGATAGCCACCTTGTGGAGCGGGCGTTTGAACCTGAAGGTGCCGCTCTGGTGGGTTTTCGGATTCTTCTGGGTGTTCCTGATCGGCGGACTCACCGGGCCGTTTCTCGCCTCGGTGCCGGTGGACTGGCAGGTGCACGATACCTTTTTCGTGGTTGCCCACTTTCATTACGTGCTGATCGGCGGCGCGGTGTTTCCCCTGTTTGGCGCCCTCTACTACTGGTTTCCGAAAATCACCGGCCGCATGATGAGCGAGGCCCTTGGGAGGTGGCATTTCTGGCTTTTCTTCTTCGGTTTCAACCTGACGTTTTTCCCCATGCACATCCTCGGACTCCGCGGCATGCCGCGGCGCATTTACACCTACCAGCCGGAGATGCGTTGGGGACCTCTCAACGCGCTGGTATCGGCCGGAGCGCTGCTGATGGTGGCGGGAATCGTCGTGTTCCTGTGGAACGTGTGGCAGAGCCGCAAATATGGCCTTGTGGCGGGCCCGGATCCGTGGGGCGCGGGCACACTGGAATGGGGAACGCCGTCCCCGCCGCCCATCTACAACTTTCTCGATCCGCCGACGGTGGGCGGTCGCGAGCCGCTATGGGAGAATCCGCCCGATCAGCCGATTGTCACGGGACTTCACGAGGACATGCGAGAGGTGCTGCTCACGCATCCGCTGGATGCTAACCCCGACTCCCGTACCGAATTCCCCTACCCGACTATCTGGCCTTTCCTGGCGGCGATCGCCACCACCATCCTGTTTATCGGCAGCATCTTCTGGGCCTGGGCAGTGATCTATGGCGCGATTCCGTTAGCCATCACCCTCACGGGGTGGTTCTGGCCCAACAAGAGCGAGGCGCGGCGTCGCCGCGAGCGCGAACGATGGGAGCAGCCGGCATGAGCCGTCCCCAGCTCGACGTTTCCGCTGTGCCCACGGTGGTGTTTGGGCGTCGCAGCATCACCTGGTGGGGCATTGTCGGGATGATGATGATCGAGGGCACGATGTTTGCCATCGTGCTGGCCTGTTATTACTTCTACCGCACCCGCGCCAGCGGCTGGCCGCCGGGTGTGCAGCCGCCCGCGCTCGTCTATGGCACGCTCAACCTTGCGGTCTATCTCGCCAGTGTGGTTCCCAATCTCTGGATCAACAAGATCGCACCCCGGGGCGACCTGGGAAAGGTCCGCATTGGGCTGCTGATCATGACCGCCGTCGGTGTCCTCAACATCGTGTTGCGAGTGTTCGAATTTACCGCCCTCAACTGCCAGTGGGATGCCAATGCTTACGCCTCGGTGGTGTGGACCATCCTGGGCCTGCACTCGGCCCACCTGGTCACCGACTGGTTCGATACGGTCGTGCTGCTGGTGCTGATGTTCAGGAGCGATCTGGTGGAGGGTAAACGCTTCGTGGATGTGGAGGAGAACGCCTACTACTGGTATTTCGTGGTGATCGCGTGGATCCCAATCTGGTTCACGCTCTACATTGCGCCGAGGCTGTTCTAAGCGACCATGGCGAAGGATGGGAACGACAAAGCGAAAAGCGCGTGGCGAGACTTGTTGCTCTCGGCCGGCATCTGGCTGGGGCCGCTGGCCTGGGCCCTCGACCTGGGGTTCAGTTATTCGCTGGTTGCGCACTCGTGTTCGACGGGGCACTACTACGTGCTCCACCTGGTGAGCGCGGTGTGTGCGGCCATTGCGCTTGCCGGCCTTGGGATCGCGGCGCAGCAGTACCGCCAGCTTCCTCCCGGCGTAAACGAAGAAGGTGGATCGGTGCTCGACCGCGTTCACTTCATGGCGCTGCTGGGAATGACCAGCAGCGTCGGATTCTTCATCCTCATCATTGCGGGCGCCGTGCCCCGCTGGATTTTAAGCCCATGCAGCTGACGCGCTCATTGAATCCGGCTGCGCAATCGCCTCGTTACCGGCCCCGCGGGAGCTGCGCGCTGCGCCTGCTCGCTCTTGCGGCCCTGCTTGCGCTGGCGTACCCGGCCTTCGCGCACCCCATTTCGGCGCAAAGCACCGGCGGGGGCTTCGCGCAATCGTGGAGCTTCGAACCTGCAGTCCTGACCTCGCTCCTGCTCAGCGCCGCACTCTATCTCGCCGGTGCAAGGCGCCGCCAGAGGAGGGGCAACTTGCCCCCGTTGGAAGCGCTGGCGTTCGCAGGGGGGTGGCTGACGCTGGTGGCCGCGCTCGTGTCGCCGCTGCACGAGATGGGCGAGATGCTGTTTTGCGCGCACATGACGCAGCACGAATTGCTGCTCACCGTAGCCGCGCCGCTGCTGGTTGTCTCGCGGCCGCTGGTGACGTTCCTTTGGGCACTTCCGTTGCGCTGGCGCGAGGTGCTGGGAGCCTGGGCAAAGCTCCGGCCGGTCTCGGCCGCATGCCGCACACTCACGGGAGCGATGTTCGCCTGGCTCCTGCATGGAGCCACGCTCTGGTTGTGGCACATCCCTGTGTTCTACCAGGCCAGCGTCGAAAACGAAGCGGTGCATGCTCTGCAGCACACGACCTTTCTGGCGACTGCCTTACTGTTCTGGTGGACGCTCCTGCACGGCCATTTCCGCCGCAGCAACACCGGCATGGCCGTCATCTACGTTTTCACGACGGCGGTGCACACCAGCATTCTGGGAGGGTTGATGACCTTCGCCAGCCGCGTCTGGTACCCGATTTACGAGGGACGCACCACCGTGTGGCATATCACGGCCCTCGAAGACCAGCAAATCGGCGGCCTGATTATGTGGATTCCGGCAGGCGTGATTTTCCTCGCCATCGGCTTATGGCTGGTGGCTGCGTGGATGCGGGAATCGGAACGTCGCGTGGCGTTTACCCAGTCGGAAGCCCTGGCTGCGGGAGGACGCGATGCGCCCTAAGTTGCTTGCCCTCGCGTGTCTTGCCTTAGCGGCGAGCCTGAGTCTGCTTGCAGGAGGCTGCGAAAGCTCGCGCCAGCGCTTCGAACGGGCCGCCCGCCTTACCGGCGGAAATCCCTACGCCGGCCGCATGAAGATGACGCAGTATGGATGCCAGACCTGCCATACCATTCCTGGTGTGACCGGCGCGCACGCGCTGGTGGGTCCGCCGCTGATCCACTGGTCGCAGCGCAGCTACATCGCTGGCGAACTACCCAATACGCCGGAAAACCTTACCCGTTGGCTGCAACATCCGCCCCAGGTCGAGCCCAAGACCGCCATGCCGGAGATGGGTGTGACCGAGCAGGACAGCCGCGACATCGCCGCCTACCTGTATACGATCCACTAGACACGGATCTGCCCGGTTCACGGCTGCGGAGTGGTTCCATATTCCTGTTCTACGGGGTGCTTTTCGCAAACCATGTTCATGGCCTGCGGGTTGACGATCTGCCCGTCAGACAAATGAATGGTTCGTTCGGCCTGCTCTGCAAAGCGAGAATCGTGCGTGACCATGCAGATGGTTGCGCCCTCCCGGTGCAAGTCGCGGAGCAGGTCCATGACCGCCTGGGCGTTCTGTGAGTCCAGGTTTCCCGTGGGTTCATCCGCCAGCAGGATGGCAGGACTCCCGGCCAGCGCTCGGGCCACGGCCACGCGTTGCTGCTGTCCGCCCGATAACTGGGAGGGATAATGGATCAGCCGGTGGCGCATGCCCACGCGCTCCAGCGCCTCGTTTACCCTTTGTTTGCGCTCGGAGCTACTCATGTTGCGATAGGTCAAGGGCAGCTCGACGTTTTC
>JAMXLI010000312.1 GCA_024281115.1 Terriglobales bacterium
TACATTCATAAACTCTAACGGCACTCTGACGCATCCCGGCCTCTCTCCGGTTGGCGTTGTAGGGGAAACGTGGACCGTGCATTCACAGGTGGTCCCCAGCCAGTACGACGAAATTAACTTCACCGGCAACAGCAACAGCGGCAACAACTACGAAAACGACATTCTCACCTGCGAAAAAACCGGCTACTCCTGCGGCGATTCCGTCTACACCATCACAGGAAAGAAGTTGGGCAAAACGGACCAAGGCGTGAATGGGCTGATCAATGCCACCGCCGATGGCCCGAATCACGGACAAGACACGATTGACACCAGCACGGGACCTCCTTTTGCCATCCACGCCGGCTCCAACAATCCGCTGGTTACGTCAGGCCTGATCAGCGCTGGATCTGTGATCACGGAGAGCCAGTCGGTTGCGACCGTTCCGATGTACGGTGGCCAGTCACTGTGCAGCGGCAACCAATGCAACCAACAAACCGTTGTGGGCTTCATGCAGATCTTCATCCAGTCTGTAAACCATGTTGGCAGTGACGATCAGATCACCGCGACCATTTTGAATGTGGCCGGGTGCAATGGCGTGGGTGGCGGGGGCACGGGTCCTCCGGTGACCGGCGGGGGAAATACGCTGATTCCGATTCGCCTGGTGCGCAACCCCGGCACGTAGAGCGGTCGTTGCCCGGCCCCGAGCCCAGCGAAACAGGCTCAAAGACTCAGCTAACTCTCAATTCGTCAATGACTTGGGTGGTATGTAGGCCGGGCTGTCGAGGGGGCCTAAATGCCCCTATCCTCCCGCGCGTCAATTGGTTAAACTTGGAGCGACTTGGGACGGGTGCTCAGGCACCCGGCCGCAAGGCCAAGTCCCCACGAGGTTTCCGTGCCTCCCAAAGCTGCTGCAAGCGAACTTCTGCCAACTGAATCGCACTTTCACTCACATAGTGTCCGCAAGCGGGAGCAGGGCAGCGTCGTAGCCGAGCTGGCGCTGGTCCTCCCGCTGCTTCTCATGCTTTTAATGGGCATCTTCTGGAGTGAGCGCGCCCTGATGATTCATGAAACCATCACGCGCGCGGCGCGGGAAGGGGCGCGCACCGCCACGGCGCCCAGCTGCACGCTCTGCGGCAACACCTTTTACGGGCAGAGCTACATCCAGAACAGCGTCATCGCCCCCATGCTTCGTGTGGCCAACCTGGACCCTGCCCTGGTGCAGAATTTCACCTTCACGCAAGGGGCTGTGCTGAACCCGGGCAACACTCCCACCGAGGTGGGCACCATCGTGAGCTTTACCTATCCCATGCAGTTTCCGCTGCCCTTTGCGTCGGTCAACGTGACCACCATCAACATCCGGACGCAGGTGCAGATGAGGGAAGAACACTGATGCAACGAGAAGGCGCGGCAGGTTGGGCAAGACGGTGTTGGCGGGTTTTACGCCGGTGCTGGCATTGCGAGGCGGGGACGCAACTCGTCGAGTTCGCGGTCACGCTGCCGATCGTGGCGGTGTTGCTGATCGGCATCATCAGCTTCGGACGCAGTTTCAACATCAAGCAGGAGATCAATAATGCCGCCCGGGAAGGGGCGCGCTTTGCCGCCAGTGAGCCCACCTCGGACCTGTCCACCAGCCCGCCTGCATCGATTACCGCCGTGCGCGATGTGATCACCAATTACCTCAAGAATACGCACGTGGGTGTGTGCGGAGTGGACTCGGCAACGCCCACCAAGAACACAGGCTACAGCTGGACGTATTCGGGCAATACGGGCTGCCCGGCAAACTTCGTGATCACCATCCAGCGCGACTTCATCAAAACAGCGACCATCGGCGGGAACTCCACCAACATCGTCATGACCCGCGTCACCCTGCAATACCCGCTGGCGTGGAGTTTCGACAAAATAGTCAAGCTGGTCGCCCCGGGTTCCAGCTATCCGTCCATCGGCACAATCTCCAGCAGCGCGACGATGGAAAATCTCTACGGACTGTGAGGTGCGCATGTTCCAGGCCCGTGTTCGCATAGTTCCCCGCGCCGCCGAACGAGGCGTGACCCTGCTGCTGGTTTGCGTCCTCATGTTCGCCATGATTGCGATGGCGGCGCTCGCCATTGACGTGGCCTGGCTGTACACGGCGCGCAGCGAGGCACAGCGGGCGGCGGATGCGGCCGCGCTCGCCGGCGCCAAAGAATTTCTGGATTCGGGCTTCACCTCGGGCCTGATCAACTCCACCCAGGTGGCGCCGCTGGCCCGGCAGAAGGCGCAGGCGGTGGCAAGCACGAACAGCGTGGCTGGGGTGGCGGCTTCGGTCGCCGACAGCGATGTGACCTTCGATTTCTCGCGCTCCGGCGATCCGCTGATTACGGTGACGGTGCAGAGATCGTCCGGGGCCGGGAACCCAATCCCAACATTCTTCGCGCGCATGTTCGGGAAAACGACGGTGGACGTGCGGGCCACAGCGACGGCGGAGGCGTTCAACCCGTCCGGAACGGGCGTGCCGGTAACGACCTCGTGTGTAAAGCCGTGGGTGCTGCCGAACTGCGATCCGGTTCACACAACTCCTGCCAACACAAACTGCCCGGGTTCGGGAGTGTTCATCAACTCGAACGGTTCGATCGCACATCCGGGCGACTACCTCGCAGGTGGTGCAGGCGTAATTGGAGAGTCGCTGCTTTTAAAATCGGGCAATCCGAATTTCAACACGCCCGCGCCCAGCCAGTACTACCCCGTCACCATTCCCGCCGGAAGTTCTCTTTGCCCAAGCTGCGCGGGATCAGGCAACGGGGGAGCGGCTTTATACGAGAAGAACATCGAATGCTGCAACACCACTCCCATCACCTGCGGAAGCACCCAGACCATTGATCTCAGTCTGAAGACGGGGGATATGCAGGGGCCGACCAAGAGCGGCGTCGGCTGCCTCATCCACGAAGATGTCAGCGGCAAAGGCGCGGGTACGGGGCAAGACACGATTCTGATTCAAGACCCCCCGCCTTTTCCTATGACCGGAGGTTCTCTGAACCCCGATCCCTCCTTGCAAGGTCAACCGATTACCTCGAGCGCGTCAATCGTTACGATTCCTCTGTACGATGGACATAATCTCTGCCCTGGTGGTTCGTGCGGCAGCACGGTGACCGTGATTGGATTTCTCCAGGTCTTCATCCGCAATGTGCAGACCTCCACCAAGGGAGGTCTCAACATGGGCGATGTGAACGCCTACATCCTGAACGTCTCCGGCTGTGGCAGCACTGGAGGCGGGGGCGGCGGCGGAGGCGGGCCTTCGGGCGGCGGCTCGCCGGTGCCGATTCGCCTGGTTCACACCTAGTCTTTCATGTCCTGGTCCGGCAGCTTCTGAGGCTCGCGGCTACCGTCCCCTGAGCTTGGCCAGATAGCCGTTCTCGGCTTCGTATTGAGTGGTGATACGCTCCACCGCCTCGTAGAGTTGCTTGAGGCGCTCGCGGTCGCTGTCGGTGAAGCCGATACGCACGCCAAAGCCGCGGCTGGTGCCCAGCACCGCGCCGCGCGCCGCGAAGTTCTTGCCTCCCACGGAAAACCGCAGGTCCACCCGCGTCGCCATGCGCAGGGGCAACGGCGTCTGCACATAGCAACCATAGGGATTGATGTTGGCGAGCGTTCCCAGCAGGGGTTGGGGCCGGCCCTCGGCCCACACTTCGGCGACGATGCAGCAGCGCATCCGCGGGTGTTGCCGGCGCTCGGGGTTGCTTTCCATCCGTTGGGCTCGCGGGTTAACGCTCCTGCATCTCCTCCAGCAATAAGCGCCGCAACTTCAGGCGCTCCTCCAGTTCCATGTCCACGATTTCGAAGCTGAGATCGCCCTGCTGATTGCGCCGCATGATGACCTGCCCGCGAATGTGGCGCAGACCGTTCTGCAGGTCGAGGCTGACTTCGGAGCCGAAGCGCAACCTGTCATCCCGGATGACCAGGCCGCCGTTCAAGCTCATCTGCCGGATGGCAAGCGGGCTGCGCCCCGAATTGCTGCTGGCCACCGCCTGTAAAACACGGTGCGGGGTGACGCGCTCGTAGCGACGGTAGCGCAGGCGCGGGGTGTCATCGGGATCGAGCGGGGAAAGGCTGAGTTCGGCGTGTTCCAGGCCGCCGGCCTGCAGGACCCGGCCGCTGTATTCGGGATCAATTTTGAGCAGCGCCTGCGCGGCGGCAATGCGCAGCTCGCGCGGATAGGACCACTGCCACATCTTCCGCGACTCGACCAGGCTGCGCAGCAATGTTTCCGCCGAGCGTTCGCGGAGCCGGCCCAGCGCCTCGATGGCTTTGAGCCGCAAAAGCGGGGACCGGGATTCCGAGGCTCCATCGCCGGCCAGCACGATAAGCCCGGAGGCCGTGGAGTTGTCGCCGCTCAGCCCGATCTCATCCATGGCGATGGGCAGCACCAGGTGATCGAGTTCGTCAATCAGTTCCCAGAGGATCTGGCCGCGTTCGGGCGCGTTGCCCAAAGCGATCTGGGCGACGGTGAAGTCGTGGTAGAAGCGGTTCCATTCGCGCAGGCGCACGGGAAGCGATTCCAGCAGCGCGGCGCAGTCCACCCGGCTGAGCAGGCCGACGGCGGTGGCCGCCTGGCGGTCGGGCGCGCGCCGCAGCATCTGGCGCAGGTGTTCTTCGGACGGGGCGCCAATGCTGCCCACCAGGTCCACCAGGCGGTTGCATTCCTCCAGGTTGCGGCAGCGGGTAAAGCGTTCCGCAATGTGCTCGGTGGCCGCCTGCGGGACCTCGCGCAGCACCTCGATCAGGTCCGCGGGAATGGCCGGCAGCTGCAGGGAGTCCTCGATGAAGTCGGCCAGGCGGTTTTCCACCCCGATGCGGGGCCGCAGGTCCTCCGCCAGCGACGGCTTGTCCTGCTGCACGCGCTTCATGACCGACAGGACGCGGCGCACCGGCTTATAGGCGCGCTGCTTGCCGGCTTCCTGGCCCAGGCGCACGAAGGCGGCGCTCAAGGCCGGCTGCAGTTCGGGCGCGGCGCCCTGGGCAAGAGATTCGGAAACCACGTTCACCGCATGGTTGAGCAGGACGTCGCCGCCCGCGGCATAGAGATCGGCGAGCTGATGAAGGCCGGTGGCGGTTTTGCGCTGCACTCCAGGGTCGCTGTTGGCCATCCCTTCGCAGTAGTTGTGCAGGATTTCAGAGGCCAACGCCTGATCGCCCGCCTCCAGCACTTCCTCCACAAAGGAGCGCACATTGCGCGGCGGCACGCAGGCGGCCTCGTGGGAAAGCAGGACGGCGCGCTTGCCTGCATCCGGCACCTCGGCCCAGAACTGGCGGTCGAGGATGTCGGCGTGCGATTCGGCCAGCATGCCGGCGCGGCTGAGCTTGTCTTCGTGCACCTTCAAGATGCTGCGCAGGGTGTCCATCTGCCGGGTCATGCGTTCCATCATGTCGTGGACTGCATTCACCTTCACCTCGCCGCGCTCATAACGCTCCAGGGCGTACTGGATGGCCATGCGCTCGGCCGCCTTCACCAGCATGGGAGCATTGTCTTCGCTATTGCCGGCGCCGGCGGCCGCTTCCTGCAGGATCTGGCGCAGGGCCGCCTTGATATTGACGGAGGCTTCGTCGAGTTCGGGCAGCGCCTGCAGCGGGGCCGCCTCGGGGGCATTCATCTGGCTGAACTTGGCGAGAATGCGTACGGCCTGGGCGATCTCGTCCTCCTGCAGGGGGGCATAGGCGGGCGCAGTAGCTGTTCCCGCCCCTCCGGGCTGGGGCGCCGAAGCCGTGGGAGCGCCGGCATTGTTCTCCGCGGTTGCGATCAATTCCAGCAGCTTTTGTGGGTCATTCAGCCATTCTTTAAACTCGGGAGCAAGGTTCTGGGCCGCGAGCTGCGCCGCGATAGAAACTTCGCCGGTGGTAGGATCGGCGGCAACGAACCTGACTTGGTTGACCTTGATGTTGCCCTGGCCGCCCTGGGCCAGCGCCGTCCGCACCTGCTCACCCAGCGCCTGGCCCTTCTGGCCGCTAAAGGCGAATGCGCGCACCAGCCGCGAGAAATCGTCCGCCGTGGAGGCCGCCGCGAACTGGATGCTGGCCAGGGTCGCCGCTGAAAGCAGCTGGGCAAAACCGCGTTCCGCCTGGCCATTTTCGAGCGCCACGCCGTCGAGCATCAAGCGGTTGCCGGAAACGCTCAACACGAAGCCGGAATTGCCGGTGGTGGCCAGTGACGCCTGCAATTGTTTCCAGGCGGCCTGGAACTGCGCCTCGGTGCGCTGGTGTTCAAAGCCATACAAGCGGACGTACTTCAACAGCACGTTCAGGCTGTGAACAAACGCCCGCGCCGCCGGGACTTTAGGGTCCTGTTGTTTGCCGGAGTTGATAGACACGCTCCCCGCCACAGAGTAAGGCGGGAGACAGGGCGCGCTGTAGTTACGGAGGTAATCCACTTTTTTGCGAATGGGCTACGTAGGGCCGCGGCCCGGTATACGGCATGACATCAGCAACCTGGGCAATTCAGCCCCATGGAATTCCCACCGGGTTTGGGTCACCTGCTGCCGGTTGCGCCGCTCTGCGCCGCCCTGCGCGGCGGCCATTTTTGACCCGCGGGCGTAGTTTTGGCGCACCGCTTCATTTATCCTTTGCTGCCCGACTCACAGGGAGGTTGTTGCATGCGAATTTCTCGACTGTGCCGCTTGGCGCTGTGCGTTCTGACCATGGCTGCAGGCATGAGAATGGCAGCGCAGCAGGTCCCACCCGGCCTCTATGGCGAGATGCGCTGGCGCATGATCGGCCCGTTCCGGGGAGGAAGAACGCGCGCCGTGGCGGGCGTTCCCGGCCATCCCGCCGTGCTCTACATCGGACAGGTCAACGGCGGCGTGTGGAAGTCGCAGGATTACGGACGCACTTGGGTCCCCATCTTCGACAATCAGCCCACGCAATCGGTGGGTGCTATCGCGGTGGCTCCTTCCAATCCAGAAATCATTTATGTGGCCAGCGGGGAAGGATTGCACCGCCCCGATCTCTCGGTGGGTGACGGCATCTACAAATCCAGCGATGGGGGTAAGAGTTGGACGCACCTGGGGCTTCGCGAGGGGCAGCAGATCCCCGCCCTCATTGTGGACCCGCGCGACCCGAACCGGCTGTTCGCTGCCGTGCTGGGTCACCCCTATGGCCCGAGCGCCGAGCGCGGGATTTACCGCTCGCGGGATGGCGGCCGCACGTGGGAGAAGGTGCTGGCCAAAGACGAGAATACCGGCGGCTCGGACCTGGCCATGGATCCCGCCAATCCCGACGTCCTCTATGCCGCAATGTGGGAGGTGCGGGAAGGACCGTGGGAGGACAACAATCTGTTTCAGGGGACCGGGGGAGGACTGTTTAAATCGAGCGACGGCGGCAACACCTGGCGGCAACTGACGAATGGGCTGCCCAAGAATCTGACGCAAATCAACATTGCCGTCGCGCCCAGCCGTCCGCAACGCTTGTACGCAGTGGTGGGCACCACGGAAAAGGGAGAGTACGCTTCAGGGGCAGGGCTGGGCGTGTTTCGTTCCGACGATGGCGGCGAAACCTGGCAGCGCGCTACCACCGACCCGCGTCCGGCCATGCGCATTGGCGGCGGCGATCTGCCCATCGTGCGTGTAGACCCCGCAAATCCCGACGTGGTGTACAGCACCAGCCTGGTGACGTTGCGTTCCAGCGATGGCGGAAAGACCTGGACTAGCCTGCGCGGCGCCCCCGGCGGCGACGACTACCAGAACCTCTGGATCGATCCGCAGGATCCCAACCTCATCCTGCTGGTTTCCGATCAAGGCGCGATCGTCAGCGTCAACGGGGGCAGCACGTGGAGTTCCTGGTACAACCAGCCCACCGCGCAGCTGTATCACGTCTCCGTGAGCAACGAGTTTCCTTACCGGGTGTGCGGGGGACAGCAGGAAAGCGGCTCGGTGTGCATCTACAGCCGCGGCAACGACGGCCAGATTACATTCCGCGACTGGCATCCGGTAGGCACCATCGAGTACGGCTACGTCGCGCCCGATCCTTTGGATCCCGACCTGGTGTATGGCGCCGGCCGCAACGAAGTGTCGAAGTTTCACTGGTCCACGGGACAGGTGCAGAACATCACGCCCGTGCCCATGCGCAATCAGCAGGTCCGGGCCGACCGCACGCAGCCAATTCTGTTTTCGCCGGTGGACCCGCACACCCTCTATTACACGACCAACGTGCTGTTCAAGACCACGGACGGAGGCGTGAACTGGCAGACCATCAGCCCCGACCTGACGCGGCCGAGCCCGGGAGCGCCGACCAGCGTGGGCGCGCTGCTCGACAAGAATCCCTCCGCCGCCAAGCAACGTGGGGTCATTTATTCTCTGGCTCCCTCATTCCGGAACGTGAATACCATTTGGGCCGGCACGGACGATGGCTTGGTGTGGATCACGCGTGATGGCGGCCGCAACTGGAGCAACATCACACCGCCCGGCCTGACGCCCTGGAGCAAGGTGACACAAATCTCTGCCTCACATTTCGACGACGACTCGGCCTACATCTCCGTGAGCCGCTTCCGCATTGATGATCTGCGGCCCTATCTCTATCGCACGCATGACGGCGGCAAGACCTGGCAGGCGATCACCGCCGGCCTGGCGCCGCAGGGCCCGGTGGACACGGTGCGCGAGGACCCGGTGCGCCGCGGGATGCTATTTGCCGGCACCGAGAACTCGGTTTGGGTGTCCTTCAACGATGGCGAGCAGTGGCAGTCGCTGCAACTCAACCTGCCGCATACCTCCATGCGCGATCTGTGGGTGGAGGGACGTGACCTGATCGTAGCGACGCACGGGCGATCATTCTGGATCTTGGACGATATCGCGCCGCTGCGCCAGGTTTCGGAGACCACCGCGAGCGAGAGCGCGCACCTGTTCCGCCCCAGCGAGGCCTACCGCGTGCGACGGGACACCAACACCGACACGCCCCTGCCGGCGGACGAGCCTGCCGCCCAGAATCCGCCCGAGGGCGCGGTGCTCGACTATTCTCTGGGCCAGCCAAGTTCGGGCGACGTAACCCTTGAGATTCTCGACTCGCAAGGGAAGCTGGTGAGGCGCTACAGCAGCGGCGACAAGCCGGAGAGGACCGAAGAGGAATTGCAGCGCCAGGTCATTCCGCTATACTGGGTCCGGCCATTCCGGCCGCTTTCAAACGCGACGGGCATGCATCGTTGGGTGTGGGACCTGCGCTACCCGGCGCCGACTTCCGTCCATCGCGAATATCCGATCGCCGCCGTCCCCCACGACACCCCGCTGGTTCCACAAGGCCCGCTGGTGGTTCCCGGAAACTTCACCGTGCGCTTGACGGCGAATGGAAAAACATCCACGGCGCCGCTGACCGTGAAGATGGATCCGCGGGTAAAGGCCTCGGCTGCCGAACTGCAACAGCAGTTTGAATTGGAGACTCGCCTGGCGGCGCTGCTGACTGACAGCTCGCAGGCGGTAATGCAGGCCCAGTCGCTGCGGCAACAAGCGAAGAAGCTGGCCACGGCGAATGCCAGGCTGGCAGCGCAGCTCAACAATTTCGCACAGACACTCAAGCAACTGCTGGATGGCGCGGAGGAGAACGGGGCAGGTGCAGCGGCTGCGTCGCCCGGAATGAACGGCGTCAATGGCGATATTGGAACTCTGTATGCAGCGGTGGAGCAGTCGGACGCGGCGCCCACCCAGGCGCAGTCGCAGGCCGCCAGCGCGCTCGAGCGCAAACTGGCGCTGCTGCTGCAGCGCTGGAGCGGCATTCGAACTCACGATCTCCCCACGCTGAATTCTCAACTGCGTAGCGCAAGTTTGCCCGAACTGCACCTGGACCTGGCGCCGCAACCCGAGGCCGACACCACCGACCGTGAATAGCGCCCTTTAGCGAAGAGCCAACGGATGCCGTGATGGGCGTTGGCCCGCGTCAAAATACCCGTTGGCAACCGCGGAAGAAAGATTTACAAATAATGT
>JAMXLI010000313.1 GCA_024281115.1 Terriglobales bacterium
TGGCGCACTTTGCCGGTCTGGTGGCTGGGGGCGTGCACCCCTCGCCGGTGCCGCACGCCCACATCGTCACCACCACTACCCACAAGACTCTGCGCGGCCCTCGCGCCGGAATGATTCTGTCGAAGCAAGAGTTCGCCGCCGCGATCGACAAGGTGGTCTTCCCTGGAGACCAGGGGGGACCGCTCGTGCACATCATCGCCGCCAAGGCGGTCTGCTTTGCCGAGGCCATGCGGCCGGAGTTCAAGGACTACGCCCGCCAGATCGTGGCCAACGCCAAGGTGCTGGCAGAAACGCTCAGCGGCGAAGGGTTCCGCATTATCTCCGGGGGAACCGACACGCACCTGATGCTGGTGGACGTGTTCGCGCAGGGCATGCTGGGCAGCGAGGCGGAGAAGGCGCTCGGCCTGGCGGGGATTACGGTCAATAAGAACGCTATTCCGTTTGACACGAATCCGCCGCTGAAGCCCAGCGGCATCCGCCTGGGCACGCCCGCCCTGACCACCCGCGGCATGAGAGAGAACGAAATGCGCCAGGTGGGACGTTGGATCGCCGAGGCCCTGCGGCAGCGCACCGACGCCGGCGCGCTCGAGCGCATTCGCCGCCAGGTGCTCGATCTGGCTGAAGCCTTCCCGTTGTACCCGGAGCGGCGAGCTCGCGCCCAGGCGGAACTGAAAGCCTGACCGCCGCCGGAGTCGAGCCGCAGCGCCCCCTCGGACCGCGCTGGTTTGGGGCTATACTCTCCGCGTGAAGGTCGCCATTGACATCCGCCGGCTGAGCGAATTCGGCGTCGGCACCTACATCCGCAACATTGTTCGCGCTCTCGGCCGGCTGGACCGCACCAACAAGTATTTGATGGTGGGACCTCCGGAGAAATTTCACGAGATCGGGCCACTGCCCGCCAACTTCCGCAGCATCGCCTTGCGATCTCCCGACGCTTCTCTGCGCGGATTCCTGGAATTCCGCACCATCCTGCGCCGCCTGGATTGCGACCTGGTCCACATTCCCCATCTCTATTGGATCCCGCAATGGCTGCCGTGCCCCTACGTAGTTACGGCTCACGATGTGCTCGAGCATATGCATCGCGCGCGGGACAAGTCGGGGGTGCGCCGCTGGCTGCATTTCCAACTCACCCGTCACATGCTGGGCCGCGCCGCCCGCATCTTCGCCGTCTCCAATTTCACCAAGAAGGACGTGGAGACGCTGTTCGGCGTCGCTTCCCAGCAGATTGAGGTTGTCTACAACGCCATTGACGACCGCTTCCGCCAGGGCCATGCCACCGAAGGCGACCGGCAGATGATTGCCGAGCGCTACCAGGTGAACTATCCCTTTCTGCTCTATGCCGGCAGAATCAGCCCGCACAAAAATGTCGGGCGCATTATCGAAGCCTTCTCGGCGCTCAAGGGGGAACTGGAGAAAGAGGGCAAGTACCCCGACTTGAAACTGATCATCATCGGCGACGAGCTCTCGCGCGAACCCGAACTGCGGCGCACCGTGGTCCGCAGCGCCGTCCAGAATGACGTGCGTTTTCTGGGCTTCGTGCCCATTGACGCGCTGCGCATCTTCTACGATCAGGCCAAGGTATTTGTCTTCCCCTCCCTGTACGAGGGATTCGGTCTGCCGCCTCTGGAAGCTATGGCTCTGGGAACACCTGTGGTCACTTCCAACACGACCTCGCTCCCCGAGGTGGTGGAAAAGGCGGCGGTCCTGGTGAACCCGGAAAATGTGTTTGAAATCATGCGCGCCATCCATCGCGTGTTGCTGGACCAGCCCCTGCGCGAAAAGCTGAAGCAGCGCGGGTATGAGCAGGCAGGCAAGTTTTCCTGGGACACCACTGCCCGGCGGCTGCTGCACGTATATCGGGAGGTGGCCGGAGAACGCGCTTTCGGCGCGGAACCCGCGCCAGCAGCCATGGCCAGCTCACACCAGCAGCCACACTGACCAGCCGCTCAGGCCCCTGCTTTCTTTTTCTTCAGCCCCGGCCTCCATTGGCCTGTGACTTGCTTCTAAGCTAAGGAGGTTGGCTTGACGCCTCCCAGGGCCCCCGCCGTGTTTCGTGAAACCATTACCGCAGCTTGTTTCGTTCTGAACCTGGCCGTGCTTGCTTCCGTGGCCCAGGTTACCCACACTGCGCCTTCGTACCCTCCGGTTGGGCACAAGGCGGGCGCTTCCCCGACCCAAGTTGTTGATCTAAATGTACTTGTGGATCGGCTCGAAGCCGCCCAACAGAGCAATCCCGCCCGTTTCCGCGCCTACACGGTTACTCGTGAGTACCAGCTGTTTTCCGAGGACCAGAGCCAGCCGGACTCAGCCGTTACCGTCCGGGTAAATTTCTTCCCGCCCCATGTGAAAAATTACGTCATCCAAAGCCAGACCGGGACCGGTCGCGCGGAAAAGGTGGCGAAAAAGATTCTGGACCACGAGTCGGAAGCGGCTCGCGCCAACCAGCCTCCCACGCTGCTGGATCGCGATAATTACGATTTCACCTATCTCGGCACCGCCGTGGTAGACCGCCAACCGTGCTACGTTCTTGGGCTCACACCCCGCCGCAACGACAAGGAACTGATCCGCGGCAAAGCTTACATCGACGCGGCGACCAGTATGCCGCGCCTGGTGGAGGGGGACTTGGCCAAAACGCCTTCCTGGTGGCTTAAACAGGTGCACCTGACTCTCGGGTTCACCGAGATGAACGGCATGTGGATGCAGAGCAACACCCGGGCCACCGCCGATGTCCGGCTCTTTGGAAAACACACCCTGGTCTCACGATTTCTGGATTTCGAGCCCAGCCAGACACTGGCTCAAAACCGCCTAGAGGGTCCTTCCGCAAAGACGGCAAGCACGCCTGATGGCAATCGTCACCGCGCACGCCACCCACAAGCCCTGCTGGGTTCGGGCCTGCTGGTCAGTCACTAGCGAGCCGCCCTTGGAGTCTGCTCCGGGGTTCTACCTGTCCGGCTGATACCGCCACCCACGACTTTGACAAGATGCCCCGCCGGGATGACAATACCCGCCGCCGAATTGCACGTCGGCAGGAGGAACTCGTATGGCGCGGATGTACGCTCTAGTCGTTGGGGCTGTCCTGCTGGTCATTGGTATCCTCGGGTTTGTGACGAACAGCTTTATGGGGATGGAGTTTCATCCCGCTCACAACATCATCCACCTGGTGTCGGGCCTCGTGGGATTGTGGGCGGGCAGCCGGGGAGATAAGCTGGCGCGTCCTTACGCGCAAGTCTTCGGCGCGGTGTACACGCTGGTAGCGGTGCTGGGCTTCGCCGGGATACACGACCTGGGGAGCATCAAGCTGGGGCTAAACACCACGTACAGCGTGGTCCACCTGCTGGTCGGGTTAGCCGGTCTGGCCGCTGGATTCTCCGGTGGAAGCGCGGCGGAACGCTCCAAAGCCGCCGGCGCCTAGGAAGCGCGGCGGAACGGTGCGGCGGGCAGGGGTCGCCTGCCCCCGCACATACCCCCGGGTTTGCCAGCTTCGCTTGACGGTGACGAACCAAGAGCGCGGCTTTCCCCTGGATTGCCATCCCGAAGTTGAACAAGTCGAGCAGATATCCGACTCCTGCATTCTGAGGAGACTCGATTTAGTCCAGACAGGCTCGTAGGCGCTACCCGTCAGCCCACACGCACAGCCAGCATGGAAACCGAGCCGCCATCCACTCCCTCTACCGGGAAGGTGAGCGGTTCGGAGGGCGTGCGCGTTCCCGCGATGTAGAGAAGAGGCAGGTAATGGTCGGGAGTGGGAACAGCCAGGTCCGCCTCTCTGCCTAATTCAGTCTCGTAAGCCACCAGGGGCCGGTATTCCTCGGCCAGCAATAACTCGCGCACTCTTCTCTCGAACGAAATGGCCCAGTCGTAGGGCTCCTGGATGTGTCGTCCCCATGCATAAGCGTGCATGTTGTGAACCAGGTTGCCGCTTCCAAGAATGAGCACGCCTTCTTCACGCAGCGGCGCCAGCCGTTTCCCGATTTCGAAGTGAAAAGAGGGCGGCTGGGTCTCATCAATGCTGAGTTGAACCACGGGAATGTCGGCACGTGGGTAAAGGTGGCAGAGAACCGACCAGGTGCCATGATCGAGCCCCCAACGCTCCTCTTGCCGCACGGGAATGGGCGCCAGCTCCTTTTGGACCCTGGCGGCGAGGTCAGGATCGCCCGGCGCGGGATACTGAACCTGGTACAGTTCACGCGGAAACCCGCCGAAATCATGAATAGTCTTCGGCGCGGTGCTTACGGTCACAGCGGAATCCTCTATAAACCAGTGGGCCGACACAGAGAGGATCGCCTTCGGCCTGGGAAGCGCTCCCCCGAGTTCGGCCCAGCGCCTGGTATACGGATTCACCTGCAGCGCGTTCATCGGATTGCCATGCCCGACGAATAATGCCGGTATCCGGTTCGACATCGTGTTCCGCCTGATCTGCTTCGCAGCTGCTGGTCCGCTGGTGCGCTAATTGCGTTCGAGCATACCACCCTGAAATTGCCCTCAGTGGCTAACGGCTGCGCGGCTGGTTGGCGCCCCTTTCAATCTATGTCGGTGGCGCTGCCCCGGCTTCGAGCGACGGGCAAATGCCAGCCATAGTGAAGCGCCATCACTCGAAGCGCTATGCAGAGCACCGCGCCGACAGGCGCCGCCACATGGGAGGGCAGGCCGGACAAGCGTCCAGCCACCAGGACCGCCGCACCCAGAAGCGCAGCGACGGCGTAGAGCTCGGTGCGCAGCACGGTAGGCACTTCCCGGACGAGCAGATCGCGAACCATTCCGCCGCCAATTCCCGTCACCATGCCGAGCAGGACCGCCGCCACCGGGCCGGTGTGAAAGGCAAGCGCTTTGTCGGCTCCCACCACGCAGAACAGGCCCAGTCCGGCTGCATCGAAGAGAAGCACGGGGCTGCTCAGGCGATTAATGAGCGGGAACCACAAAAACGCGATCAATCCGGCCAGAATGGAAACAGCGATATAACGCCAGTCGTTGATTGCAGCCGGCGGGATCGCTCCAATCATCACATCGCGGGTTATGCCGCCCGCAGTTGCAGCGGCGAAGCACAAGACCATCACCCCGAATAAATCGAGCTTGTGTTTGACGGCCGCAGTCGTTCCGCTGAGGGCGAAGACGAAGGTTCCACTCAGGTCAAACGCCACCAGGAATGTGGTGATCACGTCATGATTGCCGATGACGATCGGGGTCATGCTCCCAGCCAGGCCGATGCCGCAACCACCATCGCCTCCACGCCTGCCTCCAAAGTCGGGTGGACCACCGGCTAGCGATCGGCTCGCGTCCATTGCGACGCCTTACGCGCGATCAATCCGAAGCCTTTACGCCGTGCGTCTTTCGCAAGTTGCCTCAACATATCATTCGCCGCATTGTTTCCGGCCCGCAGTTCAATTTCACCGAGCGCCAATTGCATCTCTAGCTCGTATTCCACCAAACCAGCTTTGCGAGCCTTCGCTAGCCCGCTTCGTATGCTGGACCGCGCCAATTGCCCGTTCCCGAGAGCCGACTGGATTCTGGCCTCCACTTCCCCCACCGAAAGCTGTAGCGGCAGGCTCTGGCCGGTAGCCCTGCCACCCGCGAGAGCTATCTCGCGGCGTGCATCTGAGACTTTTCCGGCCATCAGCAGTGCGCGAGAAAGCTCGATGGCGGCAGCAATCTCGTCCATCGAGCTGTTCTCGGCCTGAAATTCCTGGCGCACCTGCCGCAGTCGCACGATTGCATCGTTCGCATGGCCATCCTCAACGTCCAATTTGGCAAGCGCCATCCGGGTTTCGCTAACCGATCCCTTCATGCCCATTTCGGTCTGCATCTGCAGAGCGTCTTGGTAGTTCTTGCGTGCGCTGGCGAAATCGTCTTGTGCCATTGCTAGCTCACCCCTCACGGACAAAACTCCGACGAGTATGGCCTTACTACTGATTTCGCCTGCGATCATCTGCGCCTGTGCCAGGTTCTCTTTGGCGGCAGCCACATCGCCAGTCTGAAGCTGGGCATTGGCGAGATTGACGAGCGTAGTGCCTTGGCCGGCCTTGTCGCTAGCTTGGCGAGCCATGACGAGCGACTGGCCGTAGAGCTGGATGGCAGCTCGGGGATGGCCCTGCTCGCGCGTTACATCAGCGATGTTGGAGAGAGTCATGGCCTCCGAGTACTTATCGCCGATGTCGCGGAAGAGCGCGAGTACTCGAGCGAGCTTAGCCTTGGCCCCCGAGAGATCGCCCTGCTGCTCGTTGACGGCGGCGATATTACCCAGGGTTGAAGCTTCGCCAACGAGGTTTTCCACCTCGCGGAAAAACGGTAGCGCGCCTTCCCATGTGGTTTCAGCCTCGCGCAACTTGCCTTGCTGATACAGGACATTGCCCACGTTGAACAATGTAGTAGTTACGCTTCCGAGGTCCCCGAGACGACGCGCGATGGCCAAGCTCTGCTGATTCAAGCGCAGGCTGCCTTCCAGGTCTCCCTGATCGGCGAGCGCAGTGGCTGTGGTGCCCAGCGTTGCTGCCACACTCTTCTCATTACCCGCGTCCGCAAACACGCGGCGTGCTTGATCGAACAGCGCCAACGCCGGCTTCGTCTGTCCCAGTTTCAGATTAGCCCAGCCTTGGTCGAAGGTGCCGCTAGCCCATAACAGTTTTTGTCCGCTCGCTTTGGCCTTCTGCACCGCCCGCGTCGCAGTGGCCAGCTCCTGTTTGAAGTCGCTCATGTGCTCATACGCCTCGGCTTCCGCCAGGTCGATGCGCAGGTCACCGGACGTGGGTGAGGGCAGCCGGCGCAGTGCGGCGATGGTGGCAAGTGCCTCCTTGGGCTTGTCCGCGGTGTTCTGACTGCGCGCCAACAGGAGACCATACTCAAGATTATCCGGAGCCAAGCGCATCAGCTCGCGGTAAACCTCAACCGCTTCCGTGGACTTTTGTTCCATGCTTAATTGCCGGCCCTCGATGGAAAGCCTCTGCTCCCTCGGCAGATCGGGAGACAGTTCCCGCGCCTTGCGTGCCTCCTGGCGGGCTCGCTCCTGGTACCCCAGTTGCGACAATGCCTCCGCCAGAGCAGAGTGAAGCATCGCAGAATTAGGCTCAGTCACCACGGCGATTTCAAAGCGCTTACGTGCCGCGAGCGCGTCGAACCTGCGCAACTTGTCCAGTCCTTCGGCGTAGAGGCGAGTAGCTTCCGGATTGCGAGTGAACCCAACCTCCGCGGCGGCAGCTTGCTCCGATGTCACTCCACCGGCACCGCACCTGGCGCGGAGGTCGGCTCCAGCCCGGTTCACTATGTCCAGAATTTCGGCTTCCGAGCCGGATTCGCCTAGCGAAGCCAGAGTTTCGCCGTTAGCCGCATCCTGGAGGCGCAGATCCAGGCGGATTCTCCCCCCCATTTCCAGGTATGACCCCAGTACCACGAGATCACTACCAAGATTTGCATGGATTCTTGCGAGCGTGTCCTGCGCCAAACTGTCGGTCTCTGAAAGATTCAGGTCAGCCTTCATGCGGTCCACATTTTCGCCGGGAACGGTGCGCAGCTTTTCACCCGCGGAAAGTTCCGTCGTCAACATTTCGGAGAAGGCTGTGGAGAGCCAGGCTGCGTCCGGCCGCCCCGACAGGTTCTTGAATCCCAGCACAGCAACGGAGCGCCGTCCTTGAACGTGCGGAACAAGGTATCGGTGGTGCTGCGCGAGCACGTACCAGGTCGCGACGGCGATGGTCACGGCTGCCGCGCCGAGTGCAACCGCACCACTGCGCCTCATCGTGCGGTGCTGGTCGGCAACCCGCAATTTGCTGGGCCGTTGCTTATTGCCAATCGTTGAGCTGTAGAGGTTGTACAGGTGAACTCGAACCCCGTGCTTGACCTCGCTCTCGCCCAAGTCGTGCAGCAGTGTGCGCCAGCTGCTCACTTCCCCCAACGTATCGGCCACGGTCCTGGAGGCGAGGATGTGTCCGGCGTCGCCGCAGTCCATAACGCGTTGCGCCAGGTTGATGCCCCCGCCAGCGACATTCAAGTTGGCATTGATGTCCTCCATGCGATACACGGGACCGCTGTGCAGTCCCATGCGCAGAGGGATGTCGGGATGCCCGCGGAGTGCTTCCGCTAGCTGGAGGGCACACGCCACCGGCATTTCCGGACCGGTGAAGAAGACTAGGGCCATGCCGTCGCCAGTCGGTAAACGAATCAGTTGCTTCGCCGCTTCGGCGCGGCGGAACTCATCCGTCGAAGACACCAGCTGCTGCAAGTCGCGCAACAAATGATGCTGCTCATCTGTGCTCCGCTTAGAATAGGCGACCACGTCCATGAAAAGGACGTGAGCCACCTCCAAAATGGGGGCTGCAGTGCCGGATCGGTCGTCGGACGGCATCGCGGGACCTCAGATTATTTGCTCGACAGAGGAGCCGGTCCCAGGGTCGGAAACGGATCATATTATGCTGCATCCGATGCCAGCGCGGAACCAGCGGGTTGCGGCGTTGTCCCGGAAGCGATGAAGATGCCATTCTTTCTGGTTTAGCTGCGCGCGTTTTGTCAACGCCTGATGTTGTTCAGGAACACCTGGATAGACTTGGCGAGCGGGAGCGCCGCTTCCGCTTCGGTAACGGTTACGGTTAGGCCGGTGTGTGCGGCTTCCAGTTCAAAGCGCTTGCGACGTTGGGTCTCGAGTGCTTCCGCGGGCGTCTCGCACGCGGATTGGCGCAGACTCTTGCCGGACTCGCGTCATTCAATGAGGTAACGGCCCCGCGCTAGCCACTTGATCCGGCCCCAGGTCTCGCGATCAAGGGCGGCGTTCCGCCAGCAATTTTCGGTTTCGACGCGGAGGAAGAGTTTTACCTTCGCCATAGCGACGTCCTTTTGCAAAGTCGCTAATCGCTACCGGCGTCAATAAATAATTGAAAATAAAAGTGTTTGGCAGCCGGACCTGTAAGCCGAATTCTGTCTGCCGGAGAACTCCGGCAGGACGGCCATTCCTCTGGGCCGCGCATCGCTGCGCGGCTCTAGCGACCTACCCGGAGGTGGGGCGCGCCGAGCCAGCACGCGCCGCCGCGAACGGCGGCTCCCTCCCTATTTGGTCTTGCTCCGTGTGGGGTTTGCCCTGCCCGCCGCATTGCTGCGACGGCGGTGCGCTCTTACCGCACCTTTTCACCCTTACCCGGGCCGAAGCCCCGGCGGTATGTTTTCTGTGGCGCTTTCCGTCGGACGGGCTTGAACCCGGCCGCCCGGACGTTATCCGGCACACTGCTCTGCGGAGTTCGGACTTTCCTCCCCCGCCGCGTTCGCGTCAACTCCCGTCGAAAGCGGCAAGAGCGGCCGTCCGGTCCGGCTGCCCAACCCTCGCATTATAGCCTCGTTGCTACCAGGAAAGCGGTGTACGGTGGCCTCTCCGGCGCTGCGCTGCCTGTCTACAGTCGAGGCTGCGCCAAAAGGGCCGCGGCTGCGTCTGAGAGCCGCCCGCGATCAGAACGGGTTCAGTTTGTGAATGCCTTTTTTCTTTTTCTTGCGGCTCGAGGAATAGTCCTGGGGCGTGTCGGCACTGCTGGTCGATTGGCCGTCCTTGGCAGCCGCGTCGCTGCCGCCCGATCCCGCGGCCGCATCGTTCACCTGCTGCGGGGGAGGCAAAGGCGCGCCACTATCGTTGGCCGGAGCGGAGGCAGAGGGGGTCACCGGGGTCGCCGGATCGTTGGGCTGGCGGGGTTGCGGTGTACCCGTAGCCGCGGGATTGGTGCTTCCGGCGGGCGTTCCCGCGGCCGGGTCAGTGGGTGCCGCGTTGGGCTTCAACTCGTCAATGCCGCTGTTGTCGGGCGTCGAACCGCCTGCATCACCCGAGGCCCCCGAGGCAGGCGCAGGAGCTTCTGCGGGCGCAGCCCCGTTCGTGGCCGCCGCATTGGAACCCGCATCCGCGGCAGGAGCATCGCCGGTATGTGGAATCGGCTGATTCGGTGCAGGCGCACCGGCGCGCACGATCTCGCCCGCAACCTTGTTGGAAGCCGGACCCGGCACGCCTAGAGCGCGATAGGCTTCCTGGGCTACCTCGGTGGGGCTGGTCATCTTAGGATCCACCAGGGTGGGATCGCCCACGCGCGCGGCAGGAGCAGTGTCCGGGCGCTTGCGCAGGTTGCCCATCACGTGGCCGACCATGCCGAGTTGCCGGCGGCTTTCTTCCTCGCGGCGGTTCTGGGCCAGCGCCGCGGCGGTGGGCTTGGGCACGGGACGATGCAGCGCCTGCAACCGCGCTTGCGCGTCGGGGGCGCGGTTCATCGCCGGATAGCGAGTAATGATCTTGGAATAGGCGGCCGCCGCATCATCGGTCATCTGCCGGATGAGCTTGCCTTTTTGCACTTCAT
>JAMXLI010000314.1 GCA_024281115.1 Terriglobales bacterium
GCGGCAGAATTCCCGCTAGGCGGATTTGTTCATCCCGTTGGCCGGCTACAGTCCCGCTTTCGGCTGCTGCTGCGTCATGCAGTGGATCGCGCCGAACCCCCAGACCAGATCGCCACAGTAGATGCCCACCACCTGCCGGTCGGGAAATAGCTCGGCAAAAAGATTGAGGGCGACACGGTCGTTGGCATCGTTGAAGGTGGGCACGAGCACCAGGCCATTGGCCAGGTAGAAGTTCGTGTAGCTGGCAGGCAGCCTGCGTCCCTGGTAGGAGATGGGACGCGGCATGGGCAATTCGACTACCTGGAGCGGCTGTCCGCCCACGCTCCCCACGGAACGGAGGCGCTGCAAGTTATCTGCCAGGGGCTGGTGGTTGGGGTCGGACCGGTCCGGTTCGACTGCAGCAACCACAGTTTGGGAGGAGACAAATCGGGCGATATCGTCCACGTGGCCGTGAGTATCGTCGCCGGCGATTCCCTTCCCCAGCCAGATCACCCGCTTTGCTCCCAGGAACTCCCGGAATACGTCTTCGTAGTCGGCGCGCGAGAAGCCGGCATTGCGCTGTTGCACTTCGCTGAGCAGGCACTCCTCCGTGGCCATGAGAGTGCCCGCGCCGTTCACGTCAATCGCGCCGCCCTCAAGGACCACGGGGACTCCGGCCCGCTGCGGCTGGACGGCAGGCGCGCCGGCAGCAGCCGCCATCAGCGCAGGAATCTGGGCATCGTGCTCGCAGTCGGCATACTTGGCCCACGCATTGAAGCGAAAGGTGACACCCGCCAGTCCCGCCGGAGCATGCGCGAAGATGCAGCCGGAGTCGCGCGTCCATATGCGGTTGGTGGCCCAGCGGTGAAAACGCAAATTGTCACCGGCAACCCCGATGCGCCGCAGCAGCAGCCGAGCGCGTCTTTCCATTGCCGCGTCAGCCACGATGATGTTTACGATTTCCGCGGGCGCCAGGTTGCGCACCACTTCGGCTACGACGAACGGAATAGCGGCGAACTTACCCGGCCAGTCGCTCTTGTTATGCGGCCATGCAATCCATGTGCTCTCGTGCGGCTCCCATTCCGCGGGCATGCGCAGCGCAGGAGGCGAAGAGCTGGCGTTCCCGGCGGGCACGTCAGTCAAGGAATCGGCTGGTGATAGGGGCATAACTGTCAATCCGGCGATCGCGTAAAAAAGGCCAGTTGCGCCGGACGTCCTCGAGCTTCTTCCGGTCCACTTCGCCGATGAGGATTTCTTCCCGGTCGTGGGGGGCTTGCGCGATCACCTGGCCGAACGGATCGCAGAGGAAGGAGCCGCCCCAGAATTCCAGGCCCTTACCCGGAGCGGAGTTCCCGCGGATATTGCCGGTTTCGAAGCCGACACGGTTCACGGCGGCCACGTAGACGCCGTTGGCGATGGCGTGCGAGCGCTGAATGGTACGCCAGGCATCGTACTGGGCGGCGCCGAACTCGGCTTTTTCCGCCGGATGCCAGCCAATAGCGGTGGGATAAAACAGGATCTCTGCGCCCTGCAGCGCCGTGAGGCGCGCACCTTCGGGATACCACTGGTCCCAGCAAACCAGCGTTCCGATGCGCCCCGGCTGCGTGTCAAAGGCGCGAAATCCCAGGTCTCCCGGGGTGAAGTAGAACTTTTCGTAGTAGAGCGGGTCGTCGGGGATGTGCATCTTGCGATAGGTCCCCAACAGGGAGCCGTCGCGGTCGAAGACCGCCGCCGTATTGTGATAAACCCCGGGAGCGCGCTTTTCGAACAAGGAAGCCACCAGGGTGACCCCCTGCTGGCGCGCCACCTGCGACAGCCGCGTGCTGCTGGGGCCGGGGATCGGCTCCGCCAGGTCAAACAGCTGGGCATCCTCGCGCTGGCAAAAATACTGGGTCTGGAACAGCTCCGGAAGGCATACCACCTCGGCGCCGCGACCCGCGGCTTCGGCCACTCGCTCCAGGGCGCGCTCGAAATTCTCCGCCGGGTCCGGCGTGCACGACATTTGCACCAGCCCGACCCGGAAGTTCCCGGCGCGCGCGTCCATGGTTCTAGAATAGCAAATGCGATCAGCGGCTCCAGCCGCGGATTGACGCGCCCTCCCTCAACCTTGTAGCTTGCCAGCCGTCACCGGGTGAAAGCTGCGGCGTAAGTTGTTGGCTCTGAGATCAGCGGGAGGAAGCAATCATGCAGCACGGGAACCACAAGCCGGGTAGCAGCGCCAAGCGGCCGTCGCAGGGCACGGGCGAGGGCATCGAGCGCAAGCTGCACGACCCGGTCGCAGACCGGCTGGTGCCGCTGGAACCTCTCGACCTGGGCCAGTCCCGGAGCATCTCGGATCTGGTGCGCGCCATGGCGAAGACCGCTTTTACCGGACGGCAGCTCGGGGAAGCGGCTGACGTGCTGGAGGCCATGGCCCGCGACCAGGACTGTTTTACGGTGATGACCCTGGCGGGCGCCATGACGGTCGCCAAGCAGGGCTTGATCGTCACCGAGTTGATTGATCGCGGCATCGTGAATGCCATCGTCTCCACCGGCGCCCTGATGGCCCATGGGCTGGTCGAGGCTACCGGGCGGGCACACTTCCGGGTCAACCCCGATTTCAAGGACGAGGAACTTTACGAGGCGGGCTACAACCGGGTCTACGACACCATTGAGCCGGAGCAAAACCTGGACGACGTCGAGCGCGTCGTCTTCCGGGTGCTCGAGCAATGGGACCCTGATGAAACCTGCTGCTCCTGGAAGCTGAACCGCGCCATCGGGCGGCACCTGGCGGAAAACGTGAAGGAGCGCGGCATCCTCAAGTCTGCCTACGAGAAGAATGTCCCGGTATTCGTGCCTGCCTTTACCGATTCCGAGCTGGGCCTGGATTTCGCCCTGAACAACCGGATGCGGGACAAGCAGCGCAAGCCGCGTCTACGTTACGATCCTTTTCTCGACTTGGAACATTTTGCCGAGACGCTGCTGCGCCAGGTCCGTCTTGGGATATTCACTATCGGCGGGGGCGTGCCTCGTAATTGGGCCCAGCAGTTCGGGCCGTTTATCGAACTTCGCCACCGCCGCGGCGGCGAGGACATACCCCTGAAGCGGTATCACTATGGCGTGCGCGTCTGCCCCGAGCCGGTGCACTGGGGCGGACTTTCGGGCAGCCCCTATTCGGAAGCCGTTTCCTGGGGCAAATTCGTACCGCCGGAAGAGGGCGGACGCTTCGGGGAAGTCTTTCTGGATGCTACCGTCGGCCTGCCCATCCTGGTTGCGGCTGTCCTGGAGCGGCTCGACAAGCAGGAAGGGAGTACCGCCCAAGGTCGTCGGAGAGCCTCGGAAAAGCCGGGGGATACTCGACCGGCCAAGTTGAAAAAAGCGCTTAATCGAAAATAAAGATGGCGGCGGCGATTACGGTCGTCCACAGGCCATTTTTGTCTCCCACCGCCGATTGCGTCACGTTCGCCGTGCGCACGATCTTGTTGGAAATGCGGTAGATCTCCTTCTTTTCGTCCCAGGAGCGGTCCGGGTCGAATTCCACGTCCAGGGTGGTGGCCAACATCTCCGCGGCCAGCTCCTCGGCATAGTCGCCGGCCGCTTCCTCGCGCTCCCCGAACGAGTGGTGCTCGCTCAGGTAACCGTAGGTGTTGCGGTCCGCGGGGATGGCTACGCCGATCGATGCGGCCAGCAGCCGATGCGGTTCGTGGGTAGAATTCTCCGCCACCACGGCGAACACCACCTCTCCATGGTGCAGAAATTGCAGCCCGTGGGCCCGCGAAATCAGCTTGCAGTTGGGCGGGAAGATGGAGGAAACCCGTACCAGGTTCTGGGAGGCGATGCCGGCGTCGCGCAAGGCCAACTCAAAGGATGTCAGGCGTTCCCGGTGCTTTCCCACTCCCTTGGTGAGAAACAGCCGCTTGGGAACCATGTTGATGGACAATTCCGAGGTCCTCCGCGAAATCAGCCGGATTTCCACAATCTAACATGGGCGGAAATCGCTGCTCGTGAAAATTCCAACAAAACCCGGGTCCCCTTGCCGCTGAACCAGAAAAGGAACCGGGCGCCCGGCGCGATCACGAACCTCGGACTGAGGAGACGTTCACGGTGCTGCCTTCCACCGTGCCTGTAACCGTGGCGCGCTGCCCCGCAAGCTTATTCAGCTCGTCGTCGTGGCCGTTGAGCGTATATACCTTTTCCCCGACCACCAGGGCGAACTTGGCGCCCTTACCCACGCACGTGCGGGTACAGTCAGCCGCGCTGCCCTGCATCATGTGCTTAGCTCCACACATCGTGTCGCTGATGACGCCGGTCAATTTTTGTTCCTTAGAGGATGTCTGGCTCAAGCCGACCCCGGCGACTAAGGCCAGCGTGGCGGCGATCATTCCCAGTTTGCGAAGAAGGCGGGTCATCCCTTTTCTCCTTAAAACTCCCTAGCTGCCGCCATTCTACAGGGTTCGCGCGCGGCCCGGCATGCTTCTGGGCCTGCCCGGACTGGGCGGCACTCGACTGAGATCACGCTCGTTCGTGAGGCGGGTCACCGCAGCCCTGCGGCGCCCGGGACTACCCTGGCATACGCGGCTATTCCGTTACTGCGCCACAAGGAGTTTCGCAAATGCGTAAGACGATTCCACTCGGGTTGGTAATCCTCGCATCCAGCCTCCTGCTGTTGGCCGAACCAAACTTCGGGCTCAATCGCAGCCGGATGATCACGTTCAGCGACAGCGTCACCATTGGCTCCCAGGCACTCCCGGCAGGCGACTACAAGGTCACCCATGTGATGGACGGTGACAAGCACATCATGGTTTTCAAAAAGGGACAGAGGGAGTTCAGGATCGGCTGCTCCATGGCTCCACTGGAACGCGAATCGCCGAACACCCGCTTCATCTATGAGCAGCGGGGGAACACCAAGGTACTCACGGGCATGGTGTTCAAAGGCGATAATTTTCGCCATGAGTTCGAGCCGCAACCCTGAACTCAAGGCGCGGCCCTGAGTTCGAGCCGCAACCAGCCGGGCGACTCAGGACGACTTTGCGGCGATGGCGCTGGCGGCGGGCGATCTCCATTTCACTGCGTTCTCGATAAAGGCCAGCGCCGCCCGGCTCAGCGCCTTGTCTTTGCGAAAGACCAACGCCAGGTCACGTCGGATCTGCGCATCGGCCAACGGCAGGGCCACCAGGACGCCCGCGCGCACATCCTCGGCGACGTTGGAGCGCGCGATAAATCCCACCCCGATCTCGGCCGCGACAAAGCGCTTGAGCAATTCGCTGGAGTCCAGCTCCATGGAAAGGTGCATCTTCAAGCGCCGTTGATGAAATAAATTTTCGATGGCGTCCCGCGTGCGCCCCATTTTGGGCACCAGCAGCGGGAAACGCGCGATATCCGCCAGGGCGGCGGCGGGAAGCTTCGCCAAGGCGTGCTGCGGCGGCGCTATCAATACCAGTTCGTCGTTATGAATCACCACAATCGTCAAACGGCTGTCATCCACCGGCAGCGACACCACGCCGAAATCCACGAAATTATCAATCACGGATTCCAGGATCTTGTTGTGCTCCGAACGCTGAATGCTTACGGCCACTCCCCGGTATTGTTTCTTGAATTCGGCAAAAACCTCTGGAAGGATGTGCAGGCATGTGCCTTCGTTGGCGGCCACCACAATCTCGCCGCGCGGCACGCGCTCCATCTCCTGCACCGCAATCAGCACCGCCCGGCGCGCCTGCAGCGCTTCTTCCGCGTACGACTGAAACACTTTACCGGCCGCGGTGAGCGCCACCTTTCCGCCGGAACGGTCGAATAAGCGTGCGCCAACCTCTTCCTCCAGCGCCCGGATCTGCGATGAAATTGCCGGCTGGGTGCGAAAGCGCCGCTCGGCCGCTCGCGAAAAGGAGCAGTGGCGTGCCACTTCGAGGAAGGTTTCCATCTGATCGAAATCCATACCCGTGCCCAGGGCGGCAGTTTTCCGGCGCCCGCAATCAGCCTGGAACGCCGATTGTAGCAGCAGGATTCCACCTGGCCAGCCGGCAATGGGCCCGGAAGTCGGCCGGCGAGAACCGATGACGCGCCCCAGACTCTGGCCGATTCCCCGACCAAGCCGCCGACTGTAGTGCGGCGATACCGTCTGGGTGCGGGAGCGCAGCTTAGACCACGAAGTATTTCGCCGCCGGGTGGTGAACGATGATTGCTGACGTGGACTGCTCGGGATCCAGAAGAAAACCGCTGGTCAGGCGCACGCCAATCGCCTCTTCTGGACGCAGGAGCTGAAATAGCTTGGTCTGGTCTTCCAGGTTGGGGCAGGCCGGATAGCCGAAGGAATACCGAGACCCGCGATACTTCTGGTGAAACAGGTCGCTGATGCGCGGTGAGTCTTCCCCGGCGATGCCGAGTTCCTCGCGCATGATCTTGTGGTGCAGTTCGGCCAGCGCCTCGGCAGTCTCCACGCTCAGGCCGTGCAGGTAGAGGTAGCGCGTGTACTCCCCGCTCTCAAACAAGTTCTGGGTCACCTGCGAAGCGGTAGAGCCGATGGTCACCAGCGACAGCCCGAGCACGTCCATAGTGCCCGAGGCACGCGGAGCCAGGAAATCCGCAATTGCCAGCCGGCGGCCCTCCCTTTGCCGTGGGAAGGTGAAGCGCAAAATTTCTTCCTGGCGACCCTCGGGCTCGTAGACGATGACGTCGTTGCCGTCCGCCTGGGCGGGAAAATAGCCGTAGACCGCGCGTGGCTGGAACAGCCCGCCGGCAATGACCTCATCTTCCAGTTGGCGCAGGATCGGCCGGAACTTCTCCTCGACCAGGCGTACGTAGTCCTGCTGCGACGCGGTCTTGAGCTGCCACTGGTTCTTGAACAGCGCTGTCTCGTTGATGTACTGGAACAATTCGCGCAGATCGTAGTCTTTCTTTACCCGAGCTCCCCAGAAGGGCGGCGTGGGGATGTTGGGCGCGTCCTGCACCACGGGGCTGCGCGTCGCGGGCGCCGCGGGCGCCTCCGCGTTTGCCGCAGAAGTTTTGGCGAACTCCTTCACGGTTTTGCCTTCGTGGATGCGCTGCTCCCGGTTGCCGTTCTCCGAAACCAGATCTTCCATGATGTGCAAACCGCCGAAGGCGTCGTCGGCATAAAACACCGCGTTGGAATACTCGCGCCGCAGGTCGTCTTCCACGTACTTGCGCGTGAGCGCGGCCCCGCCGCAGATGACCGGGAAGGCGAGTTTCTGCCGCTCCAGGTCCTGGATGACGTACTTCATCTCCAGCGTGGACTTTACCAGCAGGTCGCTCAAGCCGATGGCGTCGGCCTTGTGATCCAAGGCCGTTTGAATAATCCGGTCCGCAGGCTGCTTGATACCCAGGTTCACTACCCGGTAGCCATTGTTGGAAAGGATGATGTCCACCAGGTTCTTGCCAATGTCGTGGACATCCCCTCGCACGGTCGCCAGCACGATCGTGCCTTTCTGGCCGCCCGCCTTCTTCTCCATCTTGGGCTCCAGATAGGCCACCGCTTGCTTCATCACCGCGGCAGAGTCGAGCACCGATGGCAGCTGCATCTTGCGCGCGCCGAACAGTTCACCCACCGTGCGCATCCCGTCCAGCAGCACGTTGTTGATCAGGTCGAGCGGAGAGTAGCCGGCCAGCGCCTGCTCCAGCAATTCCTCCAGCGAGAGCTTGCGCGCGCCCTCCCCCACGGCCTTCTGGCCCTGGATGATGGCGTATTTCAGCTTGTCTTCCACGGCCAGCTGGTCCACGTGCGTGGAGACGCCCTCTTCCTTCTGGCCGGAGCGCTGCGCGAAGTGCGCCATGAAATTGGCCAGCGGATCGCCGGCGCTTTCATCGCGGAAGATAAGCTTCCGCGCCAGTTCGATTTCCTCTTGCGGAATTTTGTACAGCGGGTAAATCTTCGAGTAATTGACGATAGCCATGTCGAGACCGTGGTCCACCGCCTCGTGCATGAAGACGCTGTTCAGCACGCGCCGCGCAAACGGCGCCAGCCCGAAGGAGATATTGCTGACGCCCAGGATGGTAGAAACTTCGGGCAATTCCTGCTTGATCCGCCTGACTGCCCTCAGGGTTTCAATGCCGGCGGTCCTGTAGTCCTCCTGGCCGGTGGAGATGGGCAGCGTGAGCGCGTCAAAAATCAGATCGACGGGCCGCAGGCCATACTTCTGCGTGGCCAGATCGAAGATGCGGTGCGCGATCGCCACCTTCTTGTCGGCGGTTAGGGCCATGCCGTCTTCATCAATGGTCAGTGCGATCACGGCGGCGCCGTACTTGCGCGCCATGGGCAGGACCTTGGACGTGCGCTTCTCGCCGTCCTCCAGGTTGATGGAGTTGATGATGGGCTTGCCGGGAATGCGCTTCAGGGCTTCTTCCACCACGTCGGCCTCGGTGCTGTCAATGAGCACCGGCGCGGGCACCCGGGTGGCCACCTTTTCCAGCACGGCGGTGATATAAGCCTTTTCATCCTCGCCCACGATGGCGCAGCACAGATCCAGCATGTGCGAGCCCTCATTGGCCAGCCGCCGGGCCAGCTGCAGGATGTCGTCGTACTTACCCGCCCGCACCAGGTCGCGGAACTGCGCCTTTTGCGTGGTGGTATTCATCTCCTCGGCGACGATCAGCGGTTTGGGATCGAGGTCCAGAGGGACCGAGGTGTAGGCGCTGGCCGCAGCCCCCGCCGGCTTGATCTCGCGCCGCAGGGGCTCAAGCTGCGCGCAGGCTTCCACCACCGCCTTCAGGTGCGCGGGCGTGGTGCCGCAGCAGCCGCCCACAATGCGCGCGCCGTAATCCACGATGAAATGCTTGTGATAGTCGGCCAGCTCCTGCGGCTGCAGGGCGTACACCGCGTGGCCGCCAACGTTTTGCGGCAGCCCGGCATTGGGCAGCACGGAAACCTGCTTGGTGGAGTTCACTCCCAGGTAGCGCACCGCGTCATTCATCTCGCGGGGACCGGTGGCGCAGTTCATGCCGATCACGTCCACGTCGAACGGCTCCAGCGCCGTCAACGCGGCGCCAATCTCGGTGCCCAGCAGCATGGTCCCGGTAGCTTCAAGGGTTACTTGAACGGCTACCGGGATGCGCTTAGCGGCTTGGCGCAGCGCCTCAAACACCCCCACCAGGGCGGCTTTGCCTTGCAGAATGTCCTGGCAGGTCTCCACCAGAAGCAAGTCCACGTTGCCGGAGATGAGGGCCGCAACCTGCTCGGCGTAGGCGGCGGCCATGGCATCGAATCCGATGTGCCCGAGCGAGGGCAGCTTCGTGCTCGGACCGAGAGACCCGGCCACAAAGCGGGGCCGGCCAATTGACGCGTACTCCGCCGCGACCTCGCGGGCCAACCGGGCCGCCGTCTGGTTAATCTCGTGCACCTTGTCTTCCAGGCCATACTCCGCCAGCACGATGCGGGTGCCCCCGAAGGTATTGGTTTCCACCACGTCGCAGCCCACATCGAAGAAGCTCGCATGAATGTCGCGAATGAGGTCTGGACGGCTTAGGACGAGCAGCTCGTTGCAGCCCTCCTTCCCCCAGAAGTCGTCCACGCTCGGCTGGCGCGCCTGGATGCTGGTACCCATGGCGCCATCGAAGATCACCACGCGCTCGCGCACGGCTTGGAGAAAATCGGCCACGATAACGTTTAGAGTAGCGGTTTTGGCCGGAAAATGTCATCCGGAGCGCAGCCAGCGCGCGGCCAGGAGCTACGAAGCCCCCTGGAAGGCAATCGAGCGGGGCAGGTCCAATCCCGCCCGTAGTTCCCACCTGCGGCGAATTGGGATATAAAAACGCACTCGAGCAAGAAATGGCGGGATACTCAGGAACGCCGTTGGTGAAAAAACTCGGCCTCAAGCCGGGCCAGCGAGTGGTGTTTTTGAAGGCCCCGGAAGGCTATGCTCAAACTCTAAGTGAGCTGCCGTCCGGCTTACGTCCGGGCGGACGGCTGGCGGGCGAGGCGGACTTCATCCAGCTCTTTGCCTCTCGACAATCCAGCCTGGCAGTTGATTTTCCAAAAGCGCGCGACCACCTCGCCCCGGATGGTGCCCTTTGGGTCTCCTGGCCGAAGCGCTCCTCCGGCGTGGCCACCGACCTGGATGAGAACGTGGTGCGAGCGATGGGACTAAATCTGGGGCTGGTGGACGTGAAGGTGTGCGCGGTGGACGCGACCTGGTCGGGGCTGAAATTCGTCTATCGCCTGCAGCACCGGCCTAAATAGCCTCCGGCCGGGTGACTCTGCTGAAACTTGCCCCGTACGACTAGAATACAAGCCCAGGAATTCCTCCATGCCCGTACCTACGAAGATGGACCCGGAAACCGCTGCTTCTGCCGAGATTCCAGCGGTCCCGCTCACCCTGGAAGGCTCGGCGGTGCTGCACCAGATGTTTCGCTTTCGCCGCGCCGAGTGGCGCAAAGTAACGCCTGAGCTGAAATCCGGCCTGGTGCAGGAAGCCGAAACCGCCCTCGGCGGCATGGAGGCCCAGCAAAGCGCCCTCTATTCCCTATTCGGACACAAGGGCGACCTCATGCTGGTGCACTTCCGCAACTCGTTCGGCGAACTGAAGCAGGCGGAACTTGACGTAGGCCGGCTTCGGCTGGCCGATTACCTCGAACCCACGCACTCCTATCTCTCGGTGGTGGAACTGGGCCTGTACGACTCCTCGGCAAAGATTTACCAGCAGCTTGCGGAACGCGGTGTGCAGCCACACAGCGAAACCTGGAACGCGGCTATCGAGGAGCAGGTGGCGCGACAGCGCGACACCATGCGCCCGCGACTGTGGCCGGAGATCCCGGCGAACCCCTACATCTGCTTCTATCCCATGGACCGCAGGCGCGGCGAAGATAAGAACTGGTACCTGCTGCCCATCGGCGAGCGTCAGCGCCAGATGCACGAGCACGGCATGGTCGGCCGCCGCTATGCCGGCGAGGTGCGGCAGATTATTACCGGATCCATCGGTTTCGACGACTGGGAGTGGGGCGTGGACTTGTTCGCGGACGATCCGCTGGTATTCAAGAAACTGATCTATGAAATGCGCTTTGACCAGGTCAGCGCTGTTTATGCCCTGTTTGGTCCGTTTTACGTCGGGGTGCGCTGCCCGGCTGCCCAGCTAGGCAAGCTGCTGGAGGGCGCGGCGCCGCAACTTCATGGATCTACTTAGCTGCCGCGCGTCGCCTCCCGCCCCACACCGGCCTCTGTCTTCCCCGCCAGTTCCCGGCACTCGCGTTGCAGCGTCGCGAAGAGTTCCCTCATATGCTCGGTCCGGGTGCGGAAGTTGACGGGATTAATGCGAAACCAGCTCTTGCCTTTCAACTCCGTGGTCGAAATCCAGAAGCGACCCGCTTTCTCGATGCGGTCCACTACCAAGGCGTGGAAGCGCTTGGGTTCCATCCCTTCCGGCACCGGCTTGTAGCGAATGCAGATGGCCGACATGAGCGGCTCGGTCGCGGCCTCGAATTCGGCATTGCCTTCGACCAGTTGAAACAGCGTGCGCGCGTGCTGCACGTTGGCATCTACCCATTCCCCAATGCGGCGCGCACCGTAGCGCTTGAA
>JAMXLI010000315.1 GCA_024281115.1 Terriglobales bacterium
ACCCTGCACCAGGCCCGCGCCGCTTACGAACGCGACTTCATTCTCAAAAAACTCGACGAGAATCACGGCAACATGAGCCGCACCGCCGAGGTCCTCGGGCTGGAACGCAGTCACCTGTACCGCAAGATGAGGACGCTGGGAATTAGCGTGAAGGAATAAGGGACGCCCCGCGGAGCGCTAGGCCCCTTTCGCCGCTACTTCTTCACCATGCGGATCTCGGTGCCGTTCTTGCGGAACTCCACCTTGTCCATCAATTCGTTAATCAAAAAAATGCCGCGTCCGTGGGTGGAATAGAGGTTTTCGCCGGTGGTGGGATTGGGAATGGCTCGGGGATCGAAACCGCGACCCGGGTCGCGCACCACGATCAACATGCCGCGCTCCGGATCGCAGGCCACGATGCATTCCACAATCTGCGTGGGATCGTTCTTGCAGCCGTGCACCACGGCGTTGGCCAGCGCCTCCTGCAGCGCGAGTTCGACCTCGTGCTCCTTACCGCGGGCGCAGTTCATCTGCTGCACCACTTGCATGATGGAGGCTACTACAGGCTCCACGCAGTTGCGGTCGCCGGCCAGGGTGACGCGCACCGTGGCTTGCAGCTTGTCGGGATCGAACTCCACCACATCAGAACCGGACATTCGCTTCCTTCAGTCATTAATGATGCAGTAGCCGTTTCCAGGTTGCGGACTACCATCCCAGCGCATAGCGCTCGCCCCGCACGTCGGCGCCGGCTTTGATGACCTTCGCAGCGGCGTCGAATTCCACCATGGTAGGCGCGGTGGGATTCGACCATGGGCCTTCGACCTTCACTTTGTGCCCGCGCGCACTCAGCTGCTCCCGGGTGGACGGCGGAATCCGGTCCTCTACTTCCAGCAGCAGCGGCTGATCGCTGTGGTCGTCGAAAGAGCTGTACATTGCCTCCGAGTTGAAGCGCGGGGCCTCCACCGCCTGCTGCGGGTCCATGCCGAATTCCACGCGGTTTAGAAAAATCTGCAACAGCGTCTGGTCCTGGCTGTCTCCGCCCGGAGTGGAGAATGCCAGCCAGGGCTGCCCCTCGCGGAGCGCGAGGGTCGGCGTCAGGGTAATGCGCGGACGTTTATGCGGCGCGATCTGGTTGGGATGCCCAGGCGTAAGCACGAAGGCTTGCGCCCGCTGGGTAAGGGGGAGACCGGTATCGCCCGCGATGAAAGCCGGCGCCCATCCCCCACTGGGCGTCGCGGAAAATGTCAGCCCGCTGCTGTCCATCACGTTTACGCAGGTCGTGTCCTGGTGTTCGCCGTTGCGGTCGCGCAAACGCGCCCGCGCGAAATCCGCTGAAGCCAGCGCCTGCATGTGTTCTGGGTCGCCTACGCGGTGCTCCGCCGAGGCTTTTTGCCGATCAATGAGGGGGCGCCGCAACTCCGCGTAGGGCTTCGAAATCAACTGCTCTGGAATGCGGCTGAAATCGGGATCGCCATAGTAGGCATCGCGGTCCGCATAGCCCAGCTTCATCGCCTCCACCACCGTGTGAACGTAGTCGGGTGAATTGTGCCCCATGGCTTTCAAATTGAAGCCCTCGAGCAGGTTCAGGTTCTGCAGCATCACCGGCGACTGGCTCCAGAAGCCCACCTTGTACACGTCAATGCCCCGGTACTGGGTGCTCAAAGGCTGCTCCAGACGCGCGTGGTACCCGCCAAAATCTTCCTCGCGCAGCAGACAGCCCGCCTGCTTGCAAAACTCGGAGATGCGCCGCGCCAGCGGCCCGCGATAAAAATATTCCCGTACCTTCTCGATTCCCGCTTTTCGGTCACGCGAGCCCTGCTCGGCGCGCGCCATCTCCTGCAGCGTGCGCGCCAACTCGGGCTGAGCAAAAATCATCCCGGGCCGGGGCACATTCCCCCCGGGCAGGAACACCTTCTTCGAGGACGGCCACTGCTCGATCATTCCACGATTCTCTGCCAGCGGCCGCTGCAGGCGTTCATCCAAGGGGAAGCCCTGCGCCAGCTCAATGGCTGGCTGGATGACCTCCGCGAAACTCTTGCTCCCATATTTCTCCAGGGCCAAGAGAAGCGAGTCCACCGCGCCGGGAACGATGGCGCTCAGCGGCCCGAAGGACGGAATCACTCCCGCATGCACGCCGGTGTAGGTGACCGCCTCCGCGCGGCGCGGGTCATTTTTGGGCAGGTTGCGGTAGAAATCCACCGTCGCCAGCGCGGGAGCGATTCCCACCCCGTTGATGGCCATTACGGGTTGGCCCGGCGCCTTGATCAGAATGGGCGCTTCCCCGCCCAACCCGAAGCTGCCCAACTCCACCACGCCTGCGGCAAACACCGTGGCCACGCCCGCATCCACGGCATTGCCCCCGTGCTCCAGCATGCGCAGCCCCGCTTCCGCTACCAGCGGATGCCCGGCGGCCACAACCCCGCGCTTCCCCATCACCATCGGCTTCAGCGTGCTTCCTTCCGAGCAGCGGGGAAAATAAACCGCAGCGATCAGGCATGCGCAGGCCAGCAGAACACGGGTGAACACAATCACCTCCGGGGAGCCAGCGATTCTATCCGCCGGGCTGCACGGCGGCAACCAGAGACCACTCATGTTTGAGAGGCCTTCAGCTTCTCCAGCCAGAATTCGTAAAGGTCCCGCAAAGTCTGCCTCAGGCTGTATTCCGCAACCCATTTTGTGTCGCGACGCAACTTTCGCACGTCGCCGTACAGCCGTTGGGGATCTGCCTTGCGGAACCGTTGCCGCCGCACCACCTGCTTCACCGGGTACGGGCAGAAAGACGATAAGCGGCGCAGGATCTCCGCAGCGGGCGTGCTCCGCCCGGAGCCGACGTTGTAGGCTTCGCCCGGCTTGCCCTTTTCCAGGAGCAGGCAGTAAGCCCGCACAACGTCGCGCACGTCGCTGAAATCGCGTTCGCGCGAAAGGTCTCCTACTTCGATGCGTCCCGCCCGTCCGCTCAACGCGATGGCTGCGACCTGCCGCGCGAAATCGGAGCACACGAATTCCGCCGACTGTCCGGGACCGGTGTGATTGAAAGACCGCGTCCGCACCACCTTCAACCCGAAGGAGCGAAAGAACTGGCAGGCAACAGCGTCGGCCGCCGCTTTGCTGGCCGCGTATGGGCTCTCCGGCGCGAAAGCCTGGGCTTCACGGATCGGCAGCTCTCCGCGACTCACTTTGCCGTAACTCTGTCCCGACCCCACAACCAGCACACGACTCTCCGGCGCCGCCTCGCGCACTGCTTGCAGCAGGTTGAACGTGCCCCAGAAGTTAACATCGTAGGATGCGCGGGCCTGGTCAAACGACTGCGGCACCGAGGTCACAGCGGCCAGATGAAAGATGCGGTCGGGCCGTGCATGTTCGATTAGCTTGCGGAGGGCGGCAAAATCGCGCACATCACACAGCTCGGGGGTCAAGCCCGGCAGATTGCCGGCTTTCTCGCGCGCGCGACACGTAGCCATGACACTATGCCGCTGCATTTGCAGCACGTCCACCAGATGCCGCCCAGCGAACCCCGTCGCCCCCGTCACCAGCATTCGCATCGCTCTCTAATCTAGCAACAAAACAGATGGGGATTAATCAGCCCGGTGAGGAGATCCTCGCCCTCATCCGACAGAATTCCCTAAACCGTCCTAAGTAATTGGTCCGCACGGGTTAACTGCAAGCCGCCCCTAGCCCGGGTCACTCTCGAGTAACTCGAACTCTCGAACGCGGCGTCGCGCTCCACCCTCGTTTGTGAGAAATTGAACAAGGCGGCTCGCTCCGCATCCAATATTTCCCACATGCCATATCGCCTTCTCGCCACGGATTATGACGGTACCCTCGCCCACCATGGCACCGTCAGCCCACCAACTATCGCGGCCGTTGAGCGCTTCCGGCGCTCCGGACGCAAGCTGGTGCTGGTCAGCGGCCGGATTCTGAAAGATCTCAAGGGTGTATTCGACCGCTTCGATCTGCTCGACCGGGTGGTGATTGAGAACGGCGCCAGCATCTTTCGCCCCGATACGCGCCAGGAGGCGCCCCTGGCGGCGCCTGTGCCGGAGAAGTTGCTGGAGGCGCTGCGCACACGCCGTGTTCCGTTCAGCGTCGGTCATTGCATCATCGCCACTCGCGAACCCCACCAGGATGCCGCCCTGGCC
>JAMXLI010000316.1 GCA_024281115.1 Terriglobales bacterium
CCGGAAGAGGCTTTCCAATTCTGGCGCAAGTTTGAAAACCTGCCGCGGTTCATGCGCCATCTGGAGTCGGTCACCGAGACCGGCAATGGCCGGTCCAAGTGGGTCGCCGTCGGGCCGCTGGGGTATCGCGTGGAATGGGAGGCAGAAATTGTGAGCGAGACCCCAAGCCGTTCCATCGCGTGGCGCTCCCTCCCCGGGTCCGAGATCGACGTAGAAGGCCGGGTGGAGTTCCGCAATGCGCCCGCTAACCGTGGGACCCTGATCGACGTCCGTGTCCAATATCGGCCCCCAGCCGGAGCCATCGGCAAGGGTGTCGCCAAGCTGCTCGGAAAAGACCCGAGCTTTCTCATGCAGCAGGACGTGCGCCGCTTCAAGGCCCTGGTCGAGACCGGCGAGATTCCCACGGTGGAAGGCCAGCCGCACGGGCCGCGCAGCGTGCTGGCGGGGGTGGCGCGCGTAGCCAACCCGGACCGCTCCATGCGACGCGAGGCCGGCCTGCTCCAGCAAATCAAGGAAGAGCGGAGGGCGTCATGAAAGCGGTCTGTTGGATGGGAGCACACAAAATGAGCGTGGAGGAGGTTCCGGACCCCAAGATCCTCAACCCGCGCGATGCCATCATCCGCATAACTACCACCTGCATCTGCGGGTCGGACCTGCACCTGTATAACGGCTTCATGCCCGCCATGGAGGCGGGCGACATTGTCGGCCACGAATTCATGGGCGAAGTGGTGGAAGTCGGGCCTGGCATCAACCGTGACAAGCTGAAGGTCGGCGACCGCGTCGTGGTCCCCTTCACCATTGCGTGCGGCAAGTGCTTCTTCTGTCAGCGGCAGTTATGGTCATGCTGCGACAACTCGAATCCGAACTACTGGATTGCCGAGCAGATGATGGGCTACTCGCCCTCGGGACTGTTTGGATACACCCACATGCTGGGCGGGTACGCGGGCGGACAGGCGCAGTACGCGCGCGTCCCCTTTGCCGACGTCGGCCCCCTAAAATTACCCAACGGGATTGCGGATGACAAGGTGGTGTTTCTGTCCGACATTTTTCCCACGGGCTACATGGGGGCGGAAAATGCGGACATCGAGCGCGGAGACACGGTGGCCATCTGGGGCTGCGGGCCGGTGGGTCAGTTCGCTATCCGCAGCGCGTTCATGTTGGGCGCCGAGCGTGTGATCGCCATTGACCGCTTCCCTTACCGGCTGCAGCAGGCGCAACAAGGCGGGGCGGAGACCATCAACTATTCCGAAGTCGATGACCTGGTGCAACTGCTGAAAGACATGACCGGCAATCTCGGGCCGGACCGCTGCATTGATGCCGTGGGCATGGAAGCGCATGGCAGCGGCTTGCTGTACCTGGCAGACCGGGCCAAGCAGGCGGCGGGCATCGAAACGGATCGCCCAACCGCGTTGCGGCAAGCTATCCAGGCGTGCCGCAAGGGCGGTACCGTTTCGGTTCCGGGCGTCTATGGCGGCTTCATCGACAAGATGCCGATGGGCGCATTCATGAACAAAGCGCTGGTCATGAAGACCGGGCAGACGCACATGATGCGCTACATGCAGCCCTTGCTGGAACGGGTGGAACGCGGGGAGATTGACCCCAGCTTCGTCATCAGTCATCGCGTCCCCATCACCAAGGCGCCCGAGATGTACAAGGTGTTCCGCGACAAGCAGGACCATTGCACCAAAGTGGTTCTCGATCCCTGGGCGGACGGGGCAGCGGCAGCGTAGGTGGGCTTATCTCGCCGGCGGAAGAGGCTCGCAGTAAGCGGCGGGCCTCACCGGCGCCCCCGGGGTGCGCGGCTCAAAACACATCACAGGGCAGGCGCGTTATGACTGCTCGGAGCTGCGGTCTGGCGCGCAGCGATGGCTTGCGCGATAATCCCGCGCATGCTTACTTCCGCTAAGACTGCCTTGCTCAGCTTCGCCGTGCTGCTCCCGTTGGCGGTGTTCCTCCCCCGCATGCCCGCGGCGGGCGTCTCTCCGGAATACACGGCGAAGGGCGAACTCCAATTTCCCACCGGCTACCGCGACTGGGTATACCTTTCCACCGGCTACGACATGAGCTACAACCCCGCGCTGCAGAGCCCGGGCCACCACATGTTCGACAATGTTTTCGTCAATCCCGACGCCTACAAGTCGTTCGTGGAAAAAGGCACCTGGCCTGACAAGACCATGCTGGTGCTGGAGGTGCGCGGCGGCGAAGGCAAAGGGTCCATCAATCAGAAAGGTAGTTACCAGGGAACCGAACTGATGGGCCTGGAAGTTCACGTGAAGGATGAAGCGCGCTTTCCGGGCAAGTGGGCGTTCTTCAGCTTTGACGACACGAAAACGGCAAAGATGATTCCGCTGACGGCCGATTGCTACTCCTGCCACGCCGCACACGGCGCCGTAGACACAACTTTCGTCCAGTTCTATCCCACCCTTCTGCCCATTGCCCGCGCCAAAGGGACGCTCAGCAAGGCTTACCAGAAGGAGACGGGAGCGCCGCAAGGCCAATAGACTCTCCGGCGCCCACCCGAGCCATGCAGTCGCAACTCCCATGGTAGGCTTGCAGCGCCGATGCCTTTGACTCTCCGTGCGCAATCCAGCCGCACCAGCCTCTATGATTGACCTCCGGGCCGCCGCGCTGGAGGCCATGCGCGAACATGGCTTTAACCCCGAGTTTCCCGCCGAAGTACGTGAGCAACTCGCAGCGATACAGTCCCGGCCTGCACCCACAGCGCAGTCCGGCGACGTGCGTGACCTGCGCGCGCTGTTGTGGTCCTCCATTGACAACGACACCTCGCGCGATCTGGACCAGGTGGAAGTCGCGGCTCAGCTCGACGCCGGGCATACGCGTGTCCTGGTCGGCATTGCCGACGTGGACGCGTTCGTGCCCCAACACTCCCCCATCGACGAGCATGCCGCCGGGCAAACCACCACGGTGTATACCGGTGTGCAGACATTTCCCATGCTTCCGGAAGAGCTTTCCACCGCCACGACTTCGTTGCTGGAAGGCGCGGACAAGCTGGCGATCGTCATCGAATTCACCGTGGATGCTGATGGTTGCGTGACCTCCAGCGAGCTATATCACGCGCTGCTCCGCAACCAGGCGCAGCTTACCTATCGGGAAGTGGGCGCCTGGCTGGAGGGCGGGCCTGCCCCCGCAAAAATCGCCGCCTCCACGGAGTTGCAGGCGCAGTTGCGGCTGCAGGATGCGGTCGCGCAACAGCTCAAGACACAGCGCCATCGCCACGGGGCGCTCAACATCGATACCAGCGAAGCGCGCCCGGTACTCTCCTGCGGCGGCGAGGTCACCGACATCGTGGCCCAGGAGAAGAACCGCGCTACCGACCTGATCCAGGATTTTATGATCGCTGCCAATGGTGTGGTGGCGCGCCGGCTGGAGGGTGTCTCCTCCATCCGCCGCGTCGTGAGGAGCCCGGAGCGCTGGGACCGCATCGTGCAGTTGGCCGGGGCGCAAGGCGAGCGCCTGCCCGCTGAGCCGGACGCCCAGGCACTTAATGCTTTCCTCGACCGCCGCCAGGCCGCCGACCCCGACCACTTTCCCGACCTGTCGCTGGCGGTAATCAAATTGATGGGACCAGGCGAATATGTGCTGGAGAGGCCCGGGGATCCCGAAACCGGCCACTTCGGCCTGGCGGTGCAGGATTACACCCATTCCACCGCGCCCAACCGGCGATTTGCTGACCTGGTGACGCAACGCATCGTCAAGGCGCTGTGGGACAATCGGCCGGCGCCGTATTCGGACACTGAACTGGATTCGATCGCGCGCAACTGCACGGAGAAGGAGGACGCGGCGCGCAAGGTCGAGCGCGAAATGGCCAAGCGGATTGCAGCCGTCGCCATGTCGCGGCGTATCGGCGAAACCTTCGACGCCATCGTGACTGGAGTGACTCCGCGTGGAACCTTTGTTCGCCTCGTGCACCCGCGCGTAGATGGCTTGCTGCTCCGTGGCCGCCAGGAGCTGGATGTAGGCGATCGCTTACGGGTGCGGCTCGCCGCCACCGACGTCCAGCGCGGGTACATTGACTTTGCACCTGTCTAGGGAAGCCGGATGATCCCAGGCGCACCCCCTTTACCTGAAAACCCGGCGCGCAAGCCGGAGCCGCGCTGGCTCGCGCTCGTCGCCATGCTGGCGGCGGCCCTGGTTTACGGAGCGCTGCCCTCGTACCTCTCGGCAGGCCCTCACTGGCTGCTTCTGGCCGTGATGGCCGCGGTGGTGGCCTCCGCTATCGTTTCTCATCGCATAGAGCACCACGCGGCCGACCGCTTCTTCGGCTTCCTGGCCAGTGGAGTGCTCACGCTAGCCCTGGTCTGGTCGCTGGCGCTGCTGGTGGGC
>JAMXLI010000317.1 GCA_024281115.1 Terriglobales bacterium
TGGAAACGCTTGCCCCCTGGATCCACATCGCCGATTTTCAGGTGGACTTCTCCTTCTACCTGGACCAGCTCTCCCTGGTCATGCTGCTGGTGGTGACCAATGTCGGGTTCCTGATCCACATCTACTCGGTCGGCTATATGGCGGAGGAGGGCGGATACTACCGCTACTTCGCTTACCTGAACCTGTTCATGTTCTTCATGCTGACGCTGGTGCTCGCCGCCAACTACCTGCAGATGTTTATCGGCTGGGAGGGTGTGGGGCTGGCGTCATACCTGCTGATCGGATTCTTTTTCACCCGCGACTCGGCGGCCGCGGCGGGCAAAAAGGCTTTTATCGTCAACCGCATCGGGGATTTCGGGTTCCTGATCGCGCTGTTTTTGATGATCCAGCACTTCGGATCGCTCGATTTCAGCCGCGTGTTCAATGAGGTCTCGAAGCTCCCGGCAGAGACTGCGGGCGCGGGTTTGCTGACTGGCATCGGGCTGCTGCTGCTGACCGGCGCCTGCGGCAAGAGCGCTCAGCTTCCCCTCTACGTGTGGCTTCCCGACGCCATGGAAGGGCCCACCCCGGTTTCCTCGCTGATCCACGCCGCCACCATGGTCACCGCCGGCGTGTACATGGTGGCGCGCTCCAACGTGATCTTCAATCGCGCGCCCATCGCGCTGACCGCGGTGGCTGTGGTGGGCGTGATGACCGCGGTCTTTGCCGCCGTCATAGGCCTGGCGCAGAACGACATCAAGAAGGTCCTGGCGTACTCCACCATCTCGCAACTGGGATACATGTTCCTGGGGTGCGGGGTGGCCGCCTTTTCCGCCGGCATCTTCCACCTGATGGCCCACGCCTTCTTTAAAGGCCTGCTGTTCCTGGCCGCCGGATCGGTAATCCACGCCCTCGGCGGCGAGCAGGACATGCGCAACATGGGCGGCCTGCGCAGCCGGATTCCCGGCACGTTCTGGTGCATGACGGCGGGCACGTTCGCCATCGCCGGCATACCGCTGTTCAGCGGCTTCTTCAGCAAGGACCAGATCCTGTGGAAGGCCTACTCCAGCCCGGGTTACGGCAACTGGGTGTTCTGGGGGATTGCGGTGTTCACCGCCTTCCTGACTTCGTTCTACATGTTCCGCCTGTGGTTCATGACCTTCTTCGGCGACTACCGCGGAGCTGCGGAGCACTCGTACGAACCTCCCGGACAGGAGAAACACGCGCACGGCGAGCACCACGTGCACGAGAGCCCGAAGGTGATGCTGCTGCCCATGATGGTGCTGGCCGTGCTTTCGATCGTGGGCGGCTACGTGGGCGTGCCGCGGGCGCTCGGCGGGAGCAACCACTTCGATCAGTTTCTGGCGCCCGTGTTCAAGGTAAGCGCGGAAGCCATGCCCGCGGGAACTGCGCCGGGCCAGCCCTCCGGTGAAGCGGCGGGCGAGCGGGCCGAGGCCGGCAACATCGAACTGGCGTTTACCGCGGTTTCGGTGCTGGCCGCCTTCCTGGGCCTCTTCCTGGCGTGGCTCTTCTACGTGCGCCGCCGTGATCTGCCCGATCGCGTGGCGGCCGGCTTCGGCTGGTTCTACGATGCGGTGCGCGATAAGTTTTACGTGGATGACCTGTACCACACCGCCGTGGTGCAGCCCCTGCTCGGGCTATCGTCGGTGGTGCTGTGGCGCGGCCTCGACGAGGGCGGCATTGATGCCACCGCGAACGACAGCGCCGCCAGCGCTCGCGACGTGGGCGACCGGCTTCGCCGCATGCAGTCCGGGAGCATCCGTTCCTATGCCGGCTGGGTGGCGGCGGGCGCAGCCGTGATCCTCGCGTACATGATGTGGGCGGGGGGACGATGAGCGGCGCAAGCTGGAACAACTCCATCCTGACGCTGGTTACGTTCATTCCGCTCGCGGGCGCGCTGCTGCTGCTCATCTTTCCGCGCCGCGATCGCGACATTCGCTGGTTCGCCCTGGCCGTGTCGCTGGTCACCTTCATCCTTTCGCTGCACCTGCCCACGTACTTCGACCGCTCCCGGGCCGGGTTCCAGTTCGAACTCAACCGCGCCTGGATCTCCACGCCCAACATTCACTATCACCTGGGCATCGACGGCATCTCGCTCTGGCTGGTGGTGCTGACCACTTTCCTCACGCCGCTGTGCGTGCTGATCTCCTGGCGCTCCATTCATGAGCGCGTGAAGGAGTTTTTTATTCTTCTGCTGGTGATGGAAACGGCCCTGATCGGCGTGTTCGTCACCCTCGACCTGTTCTTCTTCTATTTCTTCTGGGAATTCACGCTGATTCCAATGGCTCTCCTGATTGGCATGTACGGCCATGAGCGGCGCGTTTACGCAGCAGTGAAGTTTTTCCTGTTCACCATGATTGCTTCCGCGTTCATGCTGGCCGCGATCGTCTGGCTGTACGCGCGCACCGGCAGCTTCGATTTCCTCGTCTTGCAGCAGGCCGTGCGCAACGGAAGCAACGGGCTGACCCCGATGGCGCTGGGCTGGTTGTTCCTGGGCTTTTTTATCGCCTTTGCCGTGAAAGTCCCCATTTTTCCTCTGCACACCTGGCTTCCCGACGCGCACTTTGAGGCGCCCACGGCCGGATCGGTGCTGCTAGCCGGCGTTCTTCTGAAGATGGGCACCTACGGGCTGTTGCGCTTCAACGTCGGCCTGTTTCCGGAGCAGGCCAGGGACAACGCCGGTTGGATTGCCGTGCTCGCGATCATCGGCATCATTTACGGCGCCCTGGTGGCCATGGTGCAGCCCAACCTCAAGAAGCTGGTGGCCTATTCTTCCGTGAGCCACCTCGGCTTCGTGGTGCTGGGCATCTTCAGCTTCACGCAATCCGGCGTGGACGGAGCCGTCTACCAGATGCTGAACCACGGCGTCTCGACCGGCGCGTTGTTCATGCTGGTTGGCATCCTTTACGAGCGCCGCCACACCTTCGACATTGCCGAGTTTGGCGGGCTGGCCACCCCCATGCCGGTGTACGCCGCGTTCTTCCTGTTCATCACCCTCTCCTCGGTGGGCCTGCCCCTGCTCAACGGTTTTATCGGCGAATTCCTGGTCCTGAGCGGCGCTTTCCAGGCCAAGGCCAT